>NZ_LFCV01000064.1 GCF_001037465.1 Xenorhabdus khoisanae | reverse complement strand
CTTAGATTCGCATGATAAGTGCAATTTCTGAAAAAGGCGGTCAGTTGCTATAGTAGGCATCTTTCTCGCCAAAGGAAAATGCACTATGACCTATAAACAACTGACCGAATCAGAAAGATATCAGATTTTCAGCTTAAAAGAAGCCGGTTTTACACAACGCTTTATTGCAACATCACTTAAACGTCATCCCTCAACGATTAGTCGGGAACTGAGACGAAATCAGCAAGCGCAGGAATACTGTCCTCAACAGGCTCAGTGTAAGGCATTGGAGCGCCGTCATTCTGCTGTAAAAGTCATAAAAGTCACATTTAAGATAAGAACATTGATTAAGCAGTTAATTTGGAAAGGTTTAAGTCCTGAACAAACAGCGGGTTATCTTAAAAAAGAAAATATCATTTCTTTGCATCATGAAACGGTTTATCGATTGATTTATCAGGATAAACGTGAGGGTGGTGATTTGTGGCAGCACCTCAGGATTGCGAAAAAACCCTATCGTAAACGCTATGGCAGCTATGAACGTAGAGGTAAAATCAAAAACAGGATCAGTATTGAGAAGCGCCCTAAAATCGTGGATAAAAGACAGCGTATTGGTGATTGGGAAGGAGATACTATCATTGGAAAAGAGCATAAGAGTGCATTATTGACCTTAGTTGAACGAAAAACGCTATTTACCGTCATAATTAAACTTGAAAATAAAACAGCAGAGGCCGTTGTAAAAGCGATAACAAGGAATTTATCACTTTTAAAACAAAAAGTTAAAACCATCACATTTGATAATGGCCTCGAATTTGCCGAACACGAAATGATCAGTAAAAATTTAGACGCAAAAATTTATTTTGCTCATCCTTATTCTCCTTGGGAAAGAGGGATAAATGAAAATACGAATGGGTTAATCAGAGAATACTTTCCAAAAGGAACTGATTTTAATAAAGTATCAGAGTTGGAGATAAATCTCGCGGCAAACAGCTTAAATAAGCGACCACGAAAAACACGGGGTTACAATACGCCGGATGAGCTATTTAAAGGGACAAAAACTCATTTACTTCGTTTATAACGATGTTGCGCTTAATATGTGAATCCAAGATGATTAACTATTCATTGTGGGAGACTTAGTGGAGAATTAGAGTTTGTGGGAATGAAGATAGCTATTTTAACTATTATACAATATGGAGAAACCAAAGGTGCCAGAATGGCTATTTTGAGTTTTTAAAATATAATGGATATTGGGAAAAAGATTTATATAATTATTAATGGCATAACGCAAAAGTTCTATTTTATATCTTTAATAGGTTATATTTCTATGGGAAATAACGCTACTGATGATTTTTGTAATGTAATCAGGTGGCACATATGAGGTTAAATTAAAAGCAGAATGAACAATGCTATAATTCTATTGAAGGACGAAATATCTCAGCTATTCAGTAATATCAAGTGGTTAAATGAAGGCCCACGGAAAAAATTAAATGATTTCAAAAATAAAATCAGTAACATACATCACTCTAGCTGTTATCGCTGTCCTATTTACCGCCTACCAGTCAGGCGGTAAAGCGGCTAAAAAATCTGTTGAAATAAAGCGTCGTAGGGATGAAAACGAGCGTTTGCAGTCAACCATTGATGCCAAAAGAGAGATTGAGCATGAAATTCGCCAAAAGGATGCCGGTGATGCTGCTACTGAGCTTCGTAATGACTGGATGCGTTAACACAATCGGAAACACATCACCTATCTTTTGTGATACTGCTTCACCTATATATATTAGTCGTTATGATCAATTAACGGATTATACGGCGAGAGAAATTCTAACACATAACCGCATTGGTCATAGATTGTGTGGCTGGAAGAAAAAAGCAGCAACTAAGACACTTGCATTGTCGCCTGTAAATCCGACAGAGTGATCATAAGAGTCATTGGGTCTAATGGAGATTCTTGAAACCCTAAATGCTCATAGCACCTTTTAGCATCATCAGAGATAAGCGTGAATAGTTATCAGCCAATCAAAGATGCCGCTTGTAAGACACGTGAGCTGGTATCTTTGACAAGTGCTCTCCCGACTCCCATATCCTTGATGTTATTATCGACCATTATTTTATTATTTATATAAATAATAAAACAATCTATTTTTTCAAATGCTTTTATTTATAGGCTTCCTTCCATTTGTTAAATAACCGATGTATCTTATACAAGACAACAATGGTAGTGGTTGATTTATCAATCAAAACAAATAAGGCAAATGTGATGAGTGGAAAAGCCAAAATAATACTGGTTGGTGGCAGTAAAGGTGGTCCCGGCAAAAGCACGATTGCCCAACAAATTACCGGTTATCTGCTGATCCGTGCAAAGAAAAAGGTTCACCTGTTGGATATTGACACCCAACGTACAACCTATCAATGGTGTCAAGACCGGGAAAGCCTACCTGCCGAAAAGCCAGCAGAAAAGCTCTCATATCATTACCGTGGTGACGGTGTTATCGAGTATTTGGATGGTATTAAAGATCAGTACGACTACATTGTAATCGATGCTGGTGGTTTCGACTCAGAGGCTCAACGTGAAGCTATGTTGCGAGCCACCCATTTATTACTCCCGATCCGCCCAAAACGCCGTGATGTTCGTTCATTAGCTGCGCTAGATCGTATTGTTGAGAAAGCTCAAGTCTTGAATGAGGGTTTAAAGGTTTGTGTGGTTATGAATCAATGCCCATCACTGCCTAACCAATACTCACGCATTCAGTTTGCTAAAGACGTTTGTGAAACCTTTGGCATGCTCGCCTTAAATACCAATATTTACTCTCGTAACGTGTATGACGATGCGGAAGAATCAGGTCGTACAATCTTTGAACTAACAAAAGAAGAACGAGATAAAAAGGCTGAGGCGGAAATTGAACTTTTGGTAAAAGAATTTGTGTATGGAGAAAAGGTAGATGGCTAAGAACCCGATGGCCGGCTTAGGCAAGCAAGACAGAGAAGAAGCGGTCCAGGAATTTTTGAGCAATTCCTCGCTGAAAGAAAAAACGGTTAAACAACGGGGTCGCCGCAAGAACAGTACTGAGATTATCAAAAGCCGTACAGTGTCAATGGAAGATGAGTACCACGAATTAGTTGATCTTCTGAGAGTCGCTCCTAGACGTGCCAATTTAAGTCGCTCAGACGTGTTTAGAGCTGCTTTGGTAACTTTAGCTTCTTTACCCTTTAGTGATATAAAGGCTGCGTTAGAGTTGAGCTTAGAGACTAAGCCGGAAGAGATTCAACAGCTCATAAAAGATTTAGATAAAAAGATCCCATAAAAGAAAAGCCGCATCAGCGGCTTTTCTTTTATGGGTTCGAAGCTAGAAGTGTTCTGCTAATAGCAATTAGGCGATGCTTGTGAACATCTTTGTCACTCCCCCAACAAAATTCATCCCATTTTTCATAAAACTCAGAAATGGATGGAATGACTACCAAGGGAATATAGTCCATATCACAATCATCAGAAGTGCCATCAGAAGAGTATACGTGATAGCCTTTAGTTATTGCCCAGTCGATCATCTTTTCCCAAAAGCGTTTACCATCTTGAGTTTGTGCTTCATCAGTTACTACAATGTTATATTTGCTCAATAAATTCTTAAAAAAATCTCTTGGCAAATCGCCAATTGCATGTTGATGTTCTGAGCGGGGTGTACGCCATATCATAATCTGAGTGCAAGTTTCCTTCCCCACGATGATATCTTTTCGAAAATGTAATTTTACGGCATAAACTGTTTCAGAATCTTCACCAGTTGTAATCATACGGTATTGGTGTTCTTTGAGCGATTTTACTAGACGGTAGCCATAAGGGACATCAAAGTTTGGCAACTCAAAGTTTTCTACGCCTTTTTGTAAAAAAGTTTTAGTATGTTCTTCATTTTTTTTAGGATGGCGTAATTTATTGTTAAATCCTGTGTCGGGGATCAAATATGGCATTGTGTTATTTTTCGCTTGATTAACCAACATATGTTTGTCCTCCGAAATTAGGACAATCCTTTGATACTTATAATATTAAATTCAATTATAATACAGTTTTGGCACAGATTGGCAAACTACCGATACTATCCTACAACTTTGGCATGAATTGTTCAAATAGCATGCGGTTAGGGGTAATGATCGGATAGCCGCGATAACCGCCAACTTTTAGACAAGTAATTTCTAATTGACTAAAAAGTGACATTACTATATTAGAGTTACAACAAGCGGGGGTATTAAGGAATTTATGTTAAATAAGGGTTAAGCTACAATTTCGGTCTTCACTAGTGATGCGTCCAATTTATTGATAATTACTTTCTTAGTGTACGATTGTTCCTTCCCTTAAACATGCTGAAAAAACAAACGAAAAGGTTGTTCAGTTGCGTAAATTCGTTATACTAACGATATCCATTGAGCATATTGGGTTTGTTTTATCCCACTGAATACTTTGAATTGACGGAGGTGACTATGATTACTCATACACCATTCACTATTAGTGATCGCTATGCTCTTATAGGCAGTTTTAGCGTACCTGATGTTCCGGGACAATTCGAAGTCCGTACCAACAGCGAGCGAGTTAAACGCCCAATGTTAATCGTCGTGCATGACAACTGGCATGAAGCTGGTCGCCGTGATCGTATTGCTCCTGTGATAGTCATCCAGTTTGAAGCCGATGGCCGTGAAAAATGCATTGAGCAGAAAGAAGCTATGCCGTCGAAAACAATGAATCTGACTAATTTACGCCTCCGTGCTATTCAATTCTTTCAACAAGAATAAGATGAGACTTGCTGGACAATGCCACCACTGCTGATCGAAGAACACGAAAAAAATCTGGTTTGGCCTGATAACTTAGATGATCCAGAGCAGGCGTATGTGCACTTAAATGATATCATTGATGATATTGGTGATGCACACACTGTTATCTTGGAAGACAGTAATGGTATGGTTCGGCTTTACCTGCGCCACGTCCGGTCAGATCAGGTTTCTGCAAATATTTTGCTTGAGTTTAAGCTCTCTGCTCCTGAAAGTTTCCCCAACCGGATTCCACAGGTTTCATCTGTCTATGTTGGTAGAGACTATCGCGGTGTAAAACTCGCCCCGCACATCTATCGTTGCATCATAGATCACTATGGCGTGGTTGTTAGCGATACCTACCAAACAGCCGCGGGTATGTTTATATGGTTATTCATAGCTGAAGATGACTCTGTTCTACTCAATATCATGCAGGTTAACGGCAACCATCTAGATTATCGTCTGTCTAATGGTAAGCCGGAAGTTTACAAAGGTGAAATTGATACGCTGGAACAAGCTGGCTCGACCATTTGGGGTAGGCCAGATGCAGTGGTTTCCGGCATTGACCTTGAGCGACTAGGCTTCAAGCCTACCCATCAAAATATGGAACACATCATTTTGGCTGCTCGTTAGCATTGTTATTCTGGTCAATCCTATTTCAAGAGTGAAGTCCGCTCAAAAAACAGTATGATACCCTCCCAGACTTCCCGCGGTTTCCGATAGAAGAGGTTGTTTAAAAGTTGGCGGTTATCGCAGCTACTTAGTCATTAATCCTACAGAAAGACCTACACTGCGGAATTGATTTCCTATCTTGGCACTGATATAAACTGTACTCATTTACTTGCTTATAAAAAGGTTTATTGTATCCATGTGCCTAGTAATGGATTTTTTCTTAGCAGAAGGTGATCCACAGGAGTTTATGCTCTCATGGACGGCACAAGATAAAGACCAATGGGTTGTGGAAAATGTCGGTCTATCTCGTACCAAAGGTGAACTGGAGCTGTATCAATCCAAATGGTTTGACTATCGGCACTTGCATCCAATGGATGCCACGATGTTATTCACTGAATCCTATAAACGAGAGTACTCTCGGATCATGAGCACCCACGGTCGTGAGGATTATCGCAAAGCCTCTTTCCGAACCGGACTTAAACGTGTTCCATTTATCAACTTGTCAAAAGCAAACATAACGTCGCTTTGGAAAGCCAGACAAAAGGCCGATGAGCTTGGTGTCGAGTACGGCTTTTTCATCATGAACATGTTGTCTATAGCGGCAAAACGGGAATGGGGAGAGTTACCGCGGCCACAACATTTGTGGCAGGACGATTTGCTGGAAATATTTATCGATAGGAATGAAAAACGTAAGAGAACGCGACTAGATGGCTCAGAGTTGGATTATTTCAAAAACAATAACTATGTGGGTGACGAAGTTCAAGATGCTCACAGAACATATGTAATGGCGCAAATTTCTAATGCACGACCGGATAAACGTTATTTGTTGATTTTCTCTGCGGTGTATTCACTTGGTTATCTCGAACAACAAGCGTTCTTGAACCAGTTTCCCGATGATTTAAGAAAAGCCTCTAAGTTTTTATAGAACCCCTATATGGAAATGAAAATATCCAATAATGGATTGGTGTTAAAGGAAAATGATAAATGAATGACGATTATGAAATTATCAAATCTCGTCTATCTTGGTTGAAATATAACGGCGTAAAGCTGGAGATCACAACAAATACTGGCAAGGTAATTTCAGGATTTGTGCGTAAATTTGATAATCAATCAGCACTGATTGACACCATCGGCATGAATGACAGAAACGATTTTAAGATAGTGAACTACTCAGCAATTGAGAGTTTTCATAATGTTACTGTAGCGCAGGTGGTTTAAATGTCAGCCTCAGAATTTGAATTGGAACACACAAGCGTCTCACTGTCCGAACGGTTTGATGATGCTTTTCAGGTAGTACTGGCAGCTTATTACTGCCGTGATTACCGCTTTGTCACTCAGGTTCACGACTTAGTTGAACCAAAACAATTTAACAATATGGCTTTAGGTTTTCTGGTCGCCGCAGCCGGTCGTTTTTATAAGTTGTACAAGCAGCCCCCGTCAATGACTACGCTGGTGTCGCTTATTACCAGCGACGTGAAAGACAAGGTTATTCGCAAAGAATACGTCTCGGAGGTCACTGCTGCTATAAAAAAAATCAACGAGATATCATTAACTGATTCTCAATATATGGTCGATCAGGTGACATTATTTGCTCGTTCGGTCGCGTTTGATAACGCCATGATAAAAGCTGCTGAACTCAAAGATAAAGGTGACTTTGATAAAGCTATGCAAATTATGGAGAAGGTCAAACATCTTGGTGGTCAGGGAAGTAGCGAGGTATACGATTACTTTAGTGAATCAGCGACACGTTTTGAAGCGCGTGAGAAAAAGGCGATTGGTGAAGCGCCACCACAAGGGATCACAACAGGATATCGAGCACTGGATGCTTTATTGTATCACAGTGGATGGGGTCGCAAAGAAATGACCCTGTTTATGGGATTTGCTAAATCGGGTAAATCGACCGGTATGGGCGAGTTTTCAGTTAACGCAGCATTGGCGGGATTTAACGTTCTTTATATCTCTTTAGAAGTACACAAAGAGATTATTGCTGATCGTTTCGATGCCCGGCTTTCTGAAACGGATATGGACGAGTTGGTTGATGGTCGTGACAGGGTATCGAAAAAACTAAAAGAGATTGGTGCGATAGGCAAAGTCGGCAAGATGTTTGTTGTCCAACGTCCATCAGGTTCTGTTTCACCAAATGATGTTGTCCGTATCGTTGAAGGAATTATCTCTACAGGTGTCGCGCTGGATATGCTGGTTGTGGATTATGCTGATCTGATGAAATCTAACTATCGGAGCGGTGATGTTAGGGAAGACGTGAAAAGTATATATACCGACCTTCGAGCAGTTTTTGATACCTATAATGTAGCTGGTATTACCGCATCGCAGACAAACCGTGAAGGTGGCTCGTCAGAAGTTGCAACTATGATGCACGCCGCAGATAACGTTGAAAAAGTCCGCATTGCCGATTTGGTTATCACTATCAACAAAACAGAAGAAGAAAAAGCCAAAGGCGAAGCAAGATTGTTTATTGCAGGTTCTCGTAACCAGAAAGGAGATGTCAGTATTCGTATTGAACAGAACCTTGATCAGATGCGTTTTATTAAACGAATTATAGATATTACCTAAAAATTTATGACTCCCGATCTAATGAAATTTATATAAAACCACACAGCTAACAGCTTTAAATAACGAGCCACAAATTGTCAGGCAACCCATTCAATGCCTTGTGGTTCTTATCATAAAAACAAAAGAAAGATTAAGTTATGAGTACACACAGTGGCTTTAGGGAAAAACTAAACGAATTTGATTTTGAGCAGTTTCTTGATCTAGAAGGCATCTCCTATCGTAGAACAACCGGTAAGGATGGGCTTGAGCTAAACATTAGAGAATGCCCAACCTGTAGCAATTATGATTGGAAGGTCTACTTCAACCCGAAAACTAAAGTAGGAGTATGCTTTGCCGGTAGCCATCCACAAGATGAGCAATTCAACCTATACCGGTTTTTACAGAAATATTCTGGTTTAGCTGGGCGAGAGCTTCATGCCTATATTGACACTCAATTGCTTGAGCAAGGCTGGCGACCAAAAGAAAAAGAAATTACTTTAGAGAGTAAGGTCGAGCTGAAAGAAGAAGTACAGCTCCCGCCACATTACTTACTGCCTTTACCTGATGGTCGTATTCCCGATTATCTTGTTCAGAGAAACATATCTTCTGAACTTATCCGGTACTTTGACTTGCGATTTATTGTGAATGGCTCACACGTTTATCACGACTATAGTGGTCGTATCTCAACGCAAGATTTTTCAATGCGGGTACTTATTCCAATCTACGATTTAACGGGGAAATTGAGTACTTTTCAGGGGCGTGATGTCACTGGCATCTCAGATAAAAAGTATCTGTTCCCATCCACATTACCAGCGTCAGGACGTTTTCTATATAACGGTCATAATGCTATGGGAAAATCTACGGTCGTTGTCTTGGAGGGAGTATTTGACGTATTTGCCGTCAAGCGCGCTTTATTCAGTGATGAATCATTACGCGACTACGTTGAGCCAATAGGCACTTTTGGTATGCACTTGTCAGGGGCTTTATCAGAAGAAGGGCAAGATCAATTAGGTAGCTTTTTAACACTGAAAGAGACTGGCCTTAAAAACGTCATTTTCCTATGGGACTCAGAGAAACAAGCAGTTAAGAACACGATTAAGGCTGCTAAAAAGCTACAGTCTATAGGACTTAACGTGAAGATCGCTGCTTTTACTCGTGAGGGTCAAGATGCCGGTGAATCTGATGATGATGAAATACTACAAGCTTATTTCTGCTCTAAGTTTTTCAATCACCAATTAGCACTAGAAATGTTAATTAAAGGGCACAATGCGATTCGTTCTTATTAATACCTACCAATATAAGAAATCAAATAGAGGTGAATGCAAAATGAATAAGTCAGTTTATCTTGAAAAAATTGAGTCTTTAGAGGGATTCAGTACCGTCAAAAATGACGAAAGGCAAAGCGTTATCGATGTTGGTATGGAAGCAATGACAAATGAGTTTAATCGACTCACGGCTGAAAAATTCCCGTATGCCCCAAATGGTCCCTGCTTAGAGATACATCATATTCACACTAACGATGATGGCATAAGTTACGATCTTGTGTACATGCGGGATATAGCGCGTAGTAAAACCGGTAAACCAGCTAGCTACATGATTGGCTTTAACGACCGTGCACTTGTGGCTACAGCATCAGATCTCGAACAGAAAACACCATTAGAAATGTTCGATCTTTTTACCAAAGCTTATCAGCAGCAATCAGATGAGGAATTTATCGATATGCCATTGTCAGTCTTTGTAAAAGCAATACAACAAGGAAAGGTCGATAAATCAGAAAAATATGTCACTTTATACCGCAAAGCGATCGTCAATATGCCTGATTACAGCGAAATTAAAGGCTCGTCTAGTGAAGTACTCAATTTTATTAAAGATCGCCAAGGGGCAGAGATACTACCTAACCTCGGATCAGGCGTAGAAATCGTACTTCATGCTAATGCCTTTACAGACAATGTAATTAATCGCCCTGCACGTCTTACCTCTAATGCCATTGCAGAAGTTGGGATGATGAAAGAACAAGCTCTTGCATTCGGGTTAAAAGCAGCCTCATCGAGAATAGCTGACATTCAACTGCGTGGCTCTAAATTAGCTGGTATGGCTGGCATGTTTTAAACCTGTGACTGGCATTGGGCAAGGATTTACATCGGATTGCTCTAATTAAAACCCACAACATCTTTACACAAACACCCCTAAAATGGGGTTTTTATGTATACAAGTAATTGTTATGATAATTATCTATACACATAAACCCCTTTAAAGAGGTATTAGAGTAGAGATAATGAAATGGATAGGATCACAGCAATTAACAAATTAGATGAATTCAGCAAAATGGGAAGAGCCATTTTCCTTTTACAAGATTTGAAAGTCATCTTTGCTGGCAAGTCTTCTAAGACATTGCAAAAATCTGTTGCTCGCCTCGTCAAAACCAAGTTGTTGCTTCGCATTACAAAAGGGGTTTATGTCTATACACGAGCTAGCATGGGAGGCTATCCTCTGGAAACTATCGCCAAAAATATCCGACGAGGCGAATATAATTACATTAGCTTAGAGTCAGCCTTATCTCAATATGGCCTCATTCCACAAATCCCAATCGACCGCCTGACTATTATGTCTACTGGTAGAACAGGTGAATTTAAAACCCCGTGGGGTGTTATTGAAATCACCCACACCAGCAGAGAGCCTAGCGAAATTCTGAAGGCAACGTTAGAAAGTCGTAGCCCCTTGCGTATCGCAAGAAAAGAGACTGCTCTGCGTGATCAAAAAAGAGTGGGGAGGAATATGCATTTAGTTCAACTAGAGGAACTTAACTCTGTCTAGTTTCCATGAACTTACTCCACCCTCTCCTTAAGTGGTCGTCATGTTTACGGGATGATGACGACCGGATTGGTGATAAAGAGTAAGTTTTTTAGGCTAAAATCACACTAGGCCGTTTAATACTCGATGCTCTTTTATTTGATACTGACCATTAAAGTGTGGCCTGATTCCGCAAATCCCTTATGAGTCGAACACAAACTCTGGTTGACTCTACTTCAACAATTAACTCCGTTATGATAGACGTAGAATAGTAAGGCGTTGATAATCAATTTTATTATAAGTGTGATTACCCACCGCTATTGTTTTCACTACTCTTGGAAGTACGCAGTAGCGAACGGAATCTAAAGGATCTAAATGAAAAAAACATCTATTATATTGGCAATATCGTTAATGCTCTCTGGTTGCGCAAACACTCAGCCTATAATTTCTAAGTCTAAATATAAGAGCATAAACAGCTACCCATCGTTGACTAAACTTTTTGTTGCTAAAGGCGATTTTACCGACGATCAGATACTATATTTGCTTTCTTATGATTACAACCATGAAACCGACCCTTCTGAAAAGCAAAAAATCAGAGTGACAGAGCTGGAAAGAATTAAGAAATATTTAAAACAGTATAAAGATCATAAATACTATTCATTACAGATTGACAGCCGAGTCTTTATGAGAGCAGATTTGGCATTTGCACTCCCAACAATGTCAGAATACGACCCTGTAACAAAAAGCTTTCCGATAGATAACCTCGGCTGTAAAGGCAAACCGAGACGAATAACCAATCCTCAACATGTCAGTATAAGTATCAAAAATGATATTTTCTGTAGCTTGCCTGTAACTGATAATATTCAGGTTCAAAAAATTGAGAATCTTAGAGCACAGCGTGATTCCGATATATCATACAGCGGTAACATGTACATGGATGTGTATTCAAAAGACAATCAGCTATTTGGAAACATAATTGATGTTGAGCTTAAAATATATGATAGAAAATCAAGAAGCTATATCTATCAATACAACTATAACCCCGTAAACAACTCAGAGTCATCACCGAAGTCCTAATACCGTTCAATTAAAGTGGGTGACTGTCATATCAAGTCTGAACTACTACAGTTAAATCAAGGCCGTTAGTCCGGCCTTGATTTAACAAAAATTTATTTAATACTTACCATGCAAGTTTGGCCTGATTTTAGTTTTGCAATAAACGGTTGAGATACAGAAAAGGCAGTATGATGTCCTCTCACTGACTTAAAAAGCTGAGATACACCGTCTATCGTTACTGTTAAATCCCTTTCTATATTGTGTGGCTTAAAAATAAGCACTGCAAAATCACCCCAGTCGTCATATACATATTCGTAAAAATAAAGTTGAGCTAGCTTCATTGATTCAAAAAATACATCGCCTGACGCGCTGCTACCAAATTTTCTAAAAGAAGCAACTTGTGATTCGACACTAGTATCTAATACGACTCCACTGCCAGCAACGGTGAATTCGTCGTAATTATACTCATCATCCCATTCAGCATGACCAAAGGTTAATTTAAATCCTTGTGCTTTACCGATGAAATCAGACATTTTAAAGGTTGGTTTTAAACCTAATTTAGCGCCAGCTTGAAGTATTGACCGAAGACCCGTTTCTTTAACGACTTCACTGCCAACATAACCTCCATTTATAGCCATTTTATCCTCCGTGATACAAGACGATATTGAAAGCATGTTCATACGCCTATGAAATGAAATATTACTACAATCATTATTTAAAAACGTATGTTCCTAACTCTTACCCGCTTTTCGCACGGGTAAGAGAACAGAAAATGTAGTCCGTGCTGATCCATCAAGGTTCTCAGCATCGCCAACTCCTGCGGTACGGTGGCAATACGCGCGTTAAATTCGGCGAATTCGGGCGCTGTATTCTCATAATCAGCGATTTTTTCGCCAGCAGGTCGATAAGCGGGTTTTCATCATCGGTATCGATCAGCCGTTCTACTATCTCAAGCGCTTGTTCATAGTCATCACGTCTATTACTTCCACCCAACAAGGGAATGGCGTTTATCAGGGGCGCGGTAGCGTTTAACGCTACCTCATAGTTCTCATAATTGTTTACAGTCATCATTTTGGATTTCTCCGGTAGTGATCAGTGAGCCGGTCATATTCTTTGTGGGTCACGATGTGTTTTATAAACACGTTCTGAGTTTCAAATTTAATGTATGCAATGATACGAAGATTGTTACCTCCGGTATCAATTACCCACCATTTTTCCCTATACTTGAACCTGTCCAGACTGCCAAAACGCACTTTAAGGGGCTCGGGGTTAAGAATCTCTCTGTGTTAAGCACCTTGTACGTGTCATCGAGTGCAGAGGCATCATTAGGAAACCGGCGCCCTGCTTCGTCAAAAGGCTTTTTTGAAAGTACAAATTAAATTGAAAGATGCTTCTACTGTTTATGCATATTCGTCATAATTTGACCTGATAGAATTCTGTGTGAATAACCAGATTCAATCAGGCCAAATCTGAGTTATAAAATTAAGCTGCTCTTACAATTTAATTGAATGCTATGTTGCGTGAGCGGGTTATTATCCCCTTATGTATCTATGAAATAGATATTTTTTTCGCTCCACCGCTTTTAATTACCGTATTAATGGTATTATCGTTACAAATATATATATAGGGACTAAATGCGGAATCAGGTCCGGCACCGTGATTACCGCCAGTAAAAACATAAGGTTTGTCATTGAGCCTGATCGTTATAGAACCACCTACATTCGCATAGTCTTTAAATCCTAGATACGCATTTTCCTCTGTACGATATCCACCAGTTAAGTGTGTGAGGACGACCAAAAAAACCAATTGTGTTTTTTTGTAGTACAATTGCGGATCTATCTTTCCTATTTTTATATCTGGCACAAGGATAGTTCTTCTCGGTGAAATGCCCGAATACCCCCAAAATGGTTGTGGATCAGAGTAACCATCTGAATAATCAGACCAAGTACCAGACGCAAAAGTAACAATTGATCCCGCAGATTTATTAACAAACGCAGACATAGCAAATGTCGGCTTTAAACCCGCTTTGACGCCAGCCGCCAACATAGACCGTTCACCAAATTCTGCTACTACGCTACTACCAATATTTCCATTTTTTACTGCCATTTCAATCTCCTTTTGTAGATGCTAAGTATACTAAATATCTAATCAATAAAGCGCCATCAGGCACTCTATTTTTAAGTGGATCAAATCAGTGAAAAGAAATCTATGATGCTGGTCGCAGTCGCACCGATCGTCGTAAAAATAATGATGTCAGACAGTCCTAAGGGTCGGTTTGGAATTCGGAAAATATCCTACGTTAAGCCCTTTTTCGTACAATAGAACATAAGACGTTCTACTTACCCAATATCCCAGTTAGGCCAACATATTAAAAATAAACCATGACAAATAAGTTCTACCCAAATGTCATAGCCTAAGATTCTGTTATTTATCCCTTAGATCATTACTTAAACGTTCGCTTTAGCTACGAATAAACGGCACGTTTAAACAATTCAAGTTGTTACCAATTCTATTTTGGTTAAAAAAATCTTAACGTAGGATATTTTCCGAATTCCAAGCGCACCCCATATTGCGCCATTAGATAATAATTTCTGGAAAAAGGCCGAACGAGGACACTTTTATCGTCCAGTAAAAACTCAGGCTTCGGTCAGGATTGATGCAGATGTTTTAAGCAACCGGGAAAAGGTTACCAGACAAGACTTAACGCTATCTTACGTGAAGCCATGACGCGTGATTTACATCGAAAGTAATGCCCGCGATGGCAAACTACAAAAGACACTTACCTGCCTTGAAAAAAAGCAGGTAAGTGGGTAAAAAAGTAGAAAGAAAAGAGTTATTGCAGTGGGATAAGTTCTTCGCGGCTCAGGCCGGTAATTTCCATAACCAGTTCAATACTGTCACCACGTTTTAAGAGGGCACGGGCAATATTTATGGATGCCTCTTTTTGACCTTCCAACTTACCTTCTAATTTACCTTCTAATTTACCTTCTAATCTTCCTTCTTCCCGGCCTTTGTCCTGTAATCGTTGTGCAATATTCACAATCACCTCCTGATGGCTATCTACCTGTTCAATCAGTTGCTGGATCACTTGTTCAAAATGCGGCGAGTCCATTGTAACAAATAGGTAGTTCATAATAGTCACAACATCGTTGTCACTATTATAGTTATGTTTGAGGGCGTGGGCTAATAGCGTGGTAACTGCTTTAAATCCCTCACGCAAATTCTTATGTTTCATCGCCAATTCCATCACGGCGATTTTGCGATGATTGACCAATTCGTTATCATCAATAACTGTCACATCAACCAGCGGAAACGGATTAAAATACATCTCCTCCGCCAGTTTGGGCAATGAAAAGCATTGTGTCCAAGCCTGCTGGAAAGGATAAGGACTGGTATCACCATGATAAAACAAAACAGGCACAACTAGCGGCAATTCCTTATTCCCCTGTTGCAAATGCTGATTCATCGCCATAAAAGCGTAGTGCATCATTCGCCACGCCATCATTTTATCTGGAGTAGACTGGTGTTCAACAAGCACATAAATATAACCATCACCTTGTTGAGTTTTCACCGAATAGAGGACATCGGACATTCTTGAACGTAACTGATGATCAATAAAAGAAGAGTTAGTCAATCTTAACGTATCAAAATCACACAGTTTCTTGATTTTTTCCGATAGATGAATATCAAAAAAATCACGAGCATTCTCAATTCGAGCCATAAATCCTTTGAACGCTGCATCATGAGGTGTGGGGATAGCCTTTTTATTCTTCATGTTTTCTTATCAAAAAATGATTCCCGCATCCAGTCTACAGTAGAAGAAAGGCGAGCATCAAGTGCAATGGCATAAGACTCTTAACCGGCTTACATACAAAAAGATAAGAATTATACCGATTCGCTTATTGAGTCAAATAAACCAATCAGTTAAAGTAGCCTCGCCATTGGCAAAATCCAGTGGTCAAGGTTTCGCAGCCTTGTAAGTTCCCCACTGGTAGGATGTTTCTACCAGTGTGTCTGCTATCGCCCTTTCAATGGCGGTTCAGGCAGGGGAGGCTTCGGCCTCGCCGGGTGGGAACTCCGGTACTGCGAACCCTGCTTTGAATCGCCACCATCAATATTATTGATTAATGGAAGGAGTAGCAGGAATGTTCAATAACAAAAACGACTGGCATCAAGCCGATATAATTGCTGAATTACGTAAGCGTGGTACAACCTTAGCCGCAGTCTCCCGTGAAGCGGGACTCAGTTCATCAACATTAGCAAATGCCCTATCGCGAGAGTGGCCTAAAGGCGAATGGATTATTGCCAATTACCTCGGAATCCATCCCTCAGAAATCTGGCCCAGCCGCTATTTTGACAAAAACGGTCAACCAATTGAACGTAAACCTCGCAACAATTCTCAGGAATAATTATCAAATTATTACCCAAGCGCAGTAATTGTAGAGGTAAGCTGTGTGTAGTAATCCTATTCCACTAAAACAAGCCATGTACCGTGCAGGTTTGGCAGTGTCTCTATTTAAATTCATTTTCGAAAAAGCGAAAAATGAGTGCTCAATAGATTTAAATAACCTGATTGCTCTGGTGAATGATATCAATCAGGACGTTCACCATGCCCTTTTGAAACATTCACCAAAGCCATTAACACTAAAATTACTGAGTTACGTAAAACATAAGAAACCTATCTCATTAGATCAGGCGATGTATCGGGCGGGTTTAGGAACCTCTTTATTTGAAGTGATTCTCGACAAAACCAGCAACAATTGTTCAACCGAATTACATGATCTGATTTCGTTAGCATGTGATATCAATCAAGAAGTGTATCATTCACTTGTAGCCGAGGTTTATAAAGATACTCCTGAAAAGGATCTTACTTAGTAAATAAATTGATTTTTTGTTCATTTATCCAATGGGCTAATCCACCCTAAACCCATTCAAAAATTGGCGGTTATCGCAGCTACCCTGTCATTACTCCATTCAGAGTACAACTGACGAGGTTTACCCTGCAAAGTGAGCAGGATGTAGCGGTAACCCTGTTAGGGAATGGGAAGATAGCTGCGATAATCGCCAATTTTCCTCAACTCCAGCCATAAGAGCAAAAACGTTAGTTTGTGCAATCCCATTCCGCTGATTGGTAGATCAGTGGCTTATCCATTGCACAGCGTGTAATATTACAGTATAATATTACACATCATGTAATACGGATCGGACAATGATTAAATCATTCAAGCACAAAGGATTGAAGCAACTTTTTGAAAAAGGAATTACTTCTGGTATACCAGCGCAAGATGCCGAGAGGATTAACGACCGTTTACAGGCCATCGATACAGCAAATGAAATAAGCGAGTTAAACCGTCAAATCTACAAACTTCACCCGTTGAAAGGAGATCGCGAAGGTTATTGGTCTATTACAGTCCGAGCTAACTGGCGCATTACTTTTCAGTTCGTCAACGGTGATGCTTATATTTTGAATTATGAGGATTATCATTAATGAGACAGTTTAAAATTTCCCACCCAGGAGAGATTATCGCCAGAGATTTGGCTGATATGGGCATTAGTGGTCGTCGTTTTGCGCTCAATATCGGAGTAACTCCCGCTACTGTATCGCGTTTTCTTGCTGGTAAAACTGCATTAACTCCACCATTAGCAATTCGCATCGCTGCCGCGCTGGGAAGCACACCTGAGTTTTGGTTACGTCTCCAGAGTGCTTATGACCTGCGTCAATTGGAAAATAAAATCGACACGTCTGGGATCGTTTTATACGGCGACCAAGACGAAACCTTGCAGGTCACTTCAAAGCATTAAGCAATAGTAAATGTGGGGCTACGCCAGCCTCGCATTTGCTGGCGGTTATCGCAGCTACCCAGTCACTACCCCCGCCATTTTCAGAATTCATCTTTCCGCTTTCTTATTCTGTGCGCTGTAAACCCCGTTCTTCAGGATGGGAAGGATATCAAGATAGCAACTTTTGATAGCTGTTTTTTACCAAATCAAAATGTAGACAATTTGATAATTCTTTGAAGAAAGGTTGTTATTTTAGGGGGCATTCCACTAGACCCCAAATAGGTGCAAAGTACTAACTCGTATATTTAACTCCCCCTTCGGTTGAGATCTCTGTGAAGTTCCAATCACAGCATCGATAAAAATAGTATATGAAATAGATAAAAAATTTTTGACTTTCTTAGTTGTGGAATTTACAGTTCATATACTGTATATAAATACAGTATTTATAAGTTCAATATGTATACGAACATAGTAGACAAAAACTTAATTAAGACTCACTGAACAGGAGGTTCACTATGAGCGGCGGAGATGGAATGGGTCATAACAGCGGAGCACACAATTCGGGTGGCGGCATCAATGGAGGTCCAACTGGTTTCGGTGGCGGTGGTGGTAACAGTGGTAATTCTTATTCAGATAATTCGGGATGGAGCTCAGAGAACAATCCGTGGGGTGGAGGTTCATCGGGTGGTAGTTCCGGTCCAGATGGCAGCAATAGCGGTAATAGTGGCGATAGTAATAGTGGTCGCCGTGGCGATAAAAACGCAAAAGCCAAGGCCATAGGCGAACTGACTACTATTTCCGCAGTCGCTGGTACATTAACCATCGCAACATATAATCCTTTCTCTTCACCTTTCGGTTCAATCACTTTAAGCGAACTTGCCGCATTTTTTGCTGAGACACTAACCAAAGCAGCTCCGATTGCTGGAAGATTATTGGGGGTGTTTGGTTTATTTTACCCTAGCAGTATTGGGACAGAACCACCAATTGATCTTAATCTCAGAAATAGAGAAGATAATAGCTATAACGTCATAACGTTACCTACACTGATGGTATCAGGTGTTCCTGCCGAAGACATCCCAGAAAACACATCAGTTCCTGCCAATGTGCTGGCTCAACCCGTTTTTGACGAAGTAACCAAAACACGGCGAGTAGCTATTACCCCGGTTCAAGCAACCCCAGTACCTGTAGTTAAAGCGGAAAAAACTGACGAACCTAATGTGTACACCGCTCAAGTCGTGCCGGGCATGAAACCGATGCGGATTAATGTCATGAATAGCAAACCGGGGAAACAAAATCAGGCCAAAGTTAATACAACCCCAGCATTAGGTCAGTACTTGCCAGCAGCGACGGAGAAAGATACGCACCATGCAATTCTTGATTTTGGTGGTGAACATGATTCTATCTATATTTCTGTGTCACGTACTCCAAAACTGGACGAGGAGAAAAAACAGCTTGAGGAAGCAAGACGAGACTGGGAAGAGAGATATCCTGTTGAAGCAGCTCAAGAAAAATTAGATATAGTTAATAATGAGTTATATAAAACACGAGCCGAAGTTAATATCAACCAAGGACTTCTCAATAATTTAAAAAATACACCCGAAGGGCTAGCGCTTTCAAATCCACGCCAGCATCCGATTAAATCCGAATCATATTACGAAGAGAGCGTTACATCTGGACCATATAGAGGAACAGTATCAGGAACAGCCACAGCAATTATCGATAGTCAGGAAAACCTAAACTATTTACTTGCTCATGATGGCCTTGCGTATAAAAGAAATATACTCAATGACAAAGACGTTGTTCTCTCTGACGATGTTGAAGGTGACACAATCATCTATGAGGCGGAATATGGCGAATATGACAAGCTACGTCAGAGACTTCTAGATACTCGGAATCGTATAGCAGAAGCGGAAAAAAACTTAGCATTAGCTAAGAAAAGTGAAAAAGAAGCGGAAAACAAGAAAAAAACTGCTCAAGATAAGGTTGATAAGGAGAATAAACGTAATCAACCCGGCACAGCAACGGGCAAGGGCAAACCAGTTGGTGATAAATGGCTTCATGATGCAGGGAAAGAAAACGGAGCGCCTATTCCAGACCGGATTGCAGATAAATTACGAGGCAAGAAATTTAGAAACTTTGACGACTTTCGGAAGCAGTTTTGGGAAGAGGTCTCCAAAGACCCGGAATTATCCAAGCAATTTAATAAAAGCAATAGGAAACATATAACTGAGGGAAGATCTCCATATGTTCCTGAAAATGAGCAAGTTGGCGGGCGTGAAGTGAATGAGATTCATCATAATAAGCCTATTAGTCAGGGTGGGGAAGTCTACGATATGGACAATTTAAGAATCACTACACCTAAACGACACATTGAAATTCACAGAGGAAAAAAATAATGGAGCTGAAACATAGTATTAGTGAATATACCGAAGCGGAATTTCTCAAATTATTACAAATAATTTGTGATTCAGATACAGAAACTGAGGAAGAACACAATGATCTTGTAAGACATTTTAAAAAAGTAACGGAACATCCCAGCGGTAGCGATCTGATTTATTTTCCAAAAGCAGGAGAAGATGATTCTCCAGAAGGGATTTTAAAAACGGTCAAAGAATGGCGAAGTAAAAATGGCAAACCGGGATTTAAACAAGGTTGAGAAACCGACAACCTTGTTGACGAGCCTGCATTGCATTTTGTGAAACACCCTCCAAGGTGACCGCTCAGATGGTCACCTAATTTCGTTAGCATGTGGTATCAATCAGTAAGTTTATCGCACACTATAGCAGAAGTTTATATTCAAAGTTTCCCTGCTGCCCTTAATGCTGCATGAATTGTTGTAAACGGCAGTAACAATGATAAAGAAGCATCCAGTAACGGAACCGCTCCATATGCCGCGTACCAGTGAGCTACTCGTTCATTTTTAGCATCAATTAGTAACGCAATACCACCTGCCTGTGCTGCAACTAACAGGCTGCGTCTCCCGGCGGCAAGTAATAACTGGCCACCAAGTCCTTGTCCCTGTACAGAAACATCTACTGCCAAGCGCCCCAATCGGAAAACCGGCACTTCATGCCGCGCCAGACCACGTTTAATCACTTCGGGTGTACTTTCATAGGCGATGGAGGCGGGGCTTAAGCTATAGTAGCCAAGAACTTTTTGGTTACAGTCACTTACTGCAAGGTATGTTTTGGCACCGCCTTTCTCATGGTTCTGCCTTGCGTGGCGATATAAAAACTGATTCAACGCATCATCGCCACAATCAAAAGCTGCACGATCATGATGTCTGCTAATAGGTTCTTCATGCCAATCTACTAACATCATGGTAATTTCGGCAACGCAAAGGCCGCAGCTATTAACTTATCATTGGGTGGCGGCGGATTATCTAAAAGGTCAAGTAAATGCAGACTGTCCCTTTCTGTTAGCGCCAGTCGTTCATTCTCATCAATAATTTTTCGCGCCACTGAAACAACATTTCGGATAACAAACTCTGTCAGATTAGTATGTTGTATAGCAGCAGCGCGCATCAAAAGCGATTTTTCCTCTGAGGCAATACGCAATGACATACGATCATTAGTTTCTACAGGAATCTGAGGCATGGTAATGCTCTCCTTTATTGTACACATTTAAATAGTACATTATGTTTTAGAACAGCACAATATGTACAGATAATGTGCTGAAATTTTTAGATCCGAATACATAATACATTCTGAGACTGAAAAGTTAGCAGCTGCCGCCCAATAGTGTTCCTTTGGTGTTTCCCTCCTTTCTCTACGTTAGTTTTCATTAAAACTCATCATAGTGACTCCAGACGTAATTAGTCTGGAGTCACAACATTTAATAGGATATATTTAAACCAATACGAAAATAAAATAACATTATTTATTTATTTAAATAAGTTATTTTTAAAAATAAGGCATTGAAATGAATAAGATTAATAATAACGAGTCATATCGCATAAATGAGTACGTAGGTGTAAATACTATAAATTATTTAAATATGATAGGTAACTGCTCACTTATTGAATTGGAACATAAATTAAAAACTGAATACAGGGTGAGAGATTTAATTAGTATATGGGTAAAGGTTTCCTTACTAATTACCAGACGTAGACCAGAGATTGCTATCTCATCATTACTTGCTCACATATTACCTCTTATTGGCGATATTGATATAAGACAATGTACAAAAATCCAATTGAATCGAGTATTCAATTACTTACTTTCCGAAGGGAAAGTTAATGAGGCCAAACGAGTATTTGCTCTTACAAAACAGTTCCTTTCATGGTGCGAACATCAGGGATACATCGAACGCAACCCGTTAGTTTCAATGACACGTAAAGACGTTGGTGGCAAGACGCCTGAGCCGCGCAGCCGTTCATTATCTGATGCTGAGATATGGTGTTTCTGGCACGGGTTAGATATGTGGGATTTCAGTGATCAAATCAGGTGGGGATTGCGATTCTGTTTGCTAAGTGCCAGAAGACCAGATGAAGTTTTCAGGGCTAAAAAAAGTGAGTTCAGCTTTGAGTCTGGTATATGGAGGCAGGGTAGCCGCAACAAATCACGCCGTAATCATTCACTACCTATTAGTAAAATGATGCGCGCCTGCTTGGAAAAGCTATTTGAAGCCTCTCCTAACAGTGAATGGCTTTGCCCATCACCTAAATATCCGACCGAACTTATATCAAAAGGCGCGCCGGCCCAATGTATACGCCGCATGGTTCGTAACTATCCTAGCTTTGGGTTGGAAGAATTTACCCCTCGAGATTTACGCAGAACAGCCAGAACCAAGTTGTCAGCATTAGGGGTTCAAAATGATGTGTCACGCAAGATAATGAACCACGCTCTTGAGGGAATAGACAGAGTGTACGATAGACATGATTACTTTGACCACATGCGAGATGCGCTTGACTTATTTTCAGATGAAGTCAAGAGGATCGTAGAAACTGACTCTTACCGCAAATTGTATCATGACTTTGAAGTAGGCAGCCTATCATTACCACCTACTTCAAAAATCTATTGTGAAGATTAATTAGTTGCTTTGCTGATAAACTCATCAGCTTTCATAGCGGCCAGTGCGGTATCACCAATATCACTACCTTTAAAGTTACGATACGCCTCTAACACTTTAACCTCATCTTGAGAAAGTGTGCGGGCGTTCTTTTCATACAGTGCGAAGATTTCAGGATAGCGAGTCTGCATGACAATTCTGAACAAGACACCCTCATCAATCCCTAACGCTTTTGCGAAAATAGAGATTTTTTCAGCCGGAAACAGCATCTTACCGCTTTTTAACATAGAAATGTTATTGTGGGCTGAATACCCTACTTCTTCCGCAATCTCAGCCTGCGACTTTCCACTTGCAAGAATTGCAGCAGCCAAAAAATCGCCGATAATATTTTTACTCATTTCTTGTGCCTTATTTAATGTGAATTTTGTAATTTAAATGTTTTTCACAATATACACGCTAAGGACAATATAAGTAAATACCTATCTATTACTAGGCATTAATTATGTCATTCAACAAAAGACAACCTTATGTATTTAAAAAAAATTTTTATGATTATTAAAAATAAGAATAAAAATAATTGCCTTTGTAGAGTTCTCATTTATATAATCCATCTCCTAATTAAGAATTATCAATATAAGTATTCAATTACATACAAACAGGGCATTAATTACATGGCAGTAATAACAAAATTGTTTGAAAAAATTCAGTCGGGCAAATACGTTCTTTTGACTGAAAATGAAATGGCTGAAATCATGGGCGAAACCTCTAACAATCTTTTGCAGATTTACACTTCTAATGACCTCATTATTCATCACCTTACAGTCAATGGTGAGTTTTATATGTTGACAGACACAGGCACTTCACGGGTTCTAATTCAACGTTAGCAGATCCGCACCTTTCAAATAAGAAGCGTATAGATTGACTGCCTATACGCTTTTTTTATTATGTCTACGCACTAAAACACACTTAACACTATGAAAAGGTAAAATAAATGATAAAAAGCGAAAAAATAAGACCGGAAGTTCTGACGTTTCGTGAATCTGTTCAGACGGTCATCAGTCTTTTGGCCGCGAAGAAAATCAAAGTGGTAGATTTCGGCTCACAAGCATATTGCGCATATAACAAAAAGACTGGCGAACTCGAATACATCAATATTCCGTCAATTCCAGACACAGCTTCCGATACATTACTTAATGCTATACGTGGTTTTATAGATCATGAAGTTGCACACGTTCTATTCACTGACCAGAAAATCTCAGCCTTTTTCTCAGACAAAAAGGCGCACTATGTTTGGAACGTTATTGAAGACACATATATTGAGCGGAAAATGTCTTCAATGTTTCAGGGGAGTCGCCAAAACTTACTAAAAACGCAGAAACATATAATTGAGAATTACTTTGCCCCTAAAATCGATGGCTACATTCACGGTTATGCAGAGGATACTCGCACTCTATTTTTGGAAGTATTTTTGATGCCGGTTTCACGCGCATTCTGCGGTCATACACCATTTGTAGACTTCATGGAGCCGTATTGGAATATGTTTGAAGGTGAATTAGCTGTACTCGATTCAATCAATTATAAAACTCGCATAAACCGAATCACTAAATCAGAAGGATCAGCCAAGTTAGCTGCCGACTTGTTACGCGCATTCCGTCTTGATGAAGAAAAGAAAAAGACATCACCTAGTGAAAGCGACTCACCAAGCAAAAAACTGGAACCAACTGAGGAGGGAGTAGACGATAAGGCTTCTAAAACAAAAGAAGAAAAATCAGATCTTTCTTCTGACAAAGGAGATAGGTATTCAGATACAGAATGCAAATCAAAAAATAAGGTAAAACCTAAAGAAGATGTTTTAAGTAATACTGGTGACACAACAAAATCCGAAACCGATGAGCCTGAATCTGCAAAATTTGATCGGGAGTCAGAGAATGGTTCAGGTTCAGAAGATGAGTCGAAAGAGGTTGATGCAAGCACAGATGGTGATTCTGAATCGGAAGAATTGACGACAGAAGATATGGCCGAGTTGGAATCAGATTATGCGCCGAAATCTAAAAGCGTGGAAGATGCCGCCAGCGAAATGATCTCTGATGAAATTAAGTCCGTCCATTCCAGTGCTTATCTGCCACTCACCCGCGTTAATGATTTCATGGGATTGTTGGAAGATGCGTCAGAATTTATCAGGAATGGAGCAGGGCGTGTTGGTGGAGCCATTTGGACTGATCACTCATATAGAGACTATGAATTTAACGAAAAGTCGGGACTTCATAATTTCAGAAAATTTATCAAACCTCAGCTCACTAGCAAATCACAAACTCTATCAAAAGATTTAGAGCGAGCAATTGCCAGCAAGAACCGAGTTCAAAAGGTTAATGGACTACGTAAAGGCAAAATTAACTCGTCAAGTTTATGGAAAATTGCGCTACCTACTATCAATGATGATCGAGTGTTTTCTAAGAAGTATGATCACAAAGCAGTTAATGCCGCTGTTCAGCTTGTTATCGACTTATCCGGTTCTATGGATGGAAGCCGAATCAAGCTCGCAACTGCCGCTGCCTACGCTTTATCTGATGCTTTGGACAAAATTAAAGTGCCGAACGTAATCACTGGCTTTACAACCGTTGGTCGTATGAAGGGTGGTGGCACTAGTTGCAGCCGTTATGAACCTTTGTTCCTGCCAACTTTAAAAAACTGGAACGAAAAAGCTAATTCCAGTACCGCAATGGCCAGATTAGGATTGTGCGTTAATCACATTCCTTTACGTAATAACGTGGACGGAGAAAGCATTCTCTCTCTGTCTCGTCACCATGTGGGTAGAACTGAAGATAAGCAAATCATGCTTGTTCTGTCTGATGGCGCTCCCTCCGCTGATGGTAGTGGCTTTAATAAGCATTTAGTTGAGGTTGCTGATTATCTAACAAACAAGGTCAAAATCGATCTGCTGGCTGTCGGCATACAGACAAGCGCTCCGGCAAGATTTTACAAGTACCACACTGAGGTTAGATCCGTAGATGATTTGCCTAAAACAGTTATTGCCGCAATCCACAACGTACTATTAGGGAATAGTATAATTCTTTGAAATTAAAGAAATTACGTAAAGTATAACACCGTTCTCCCATAATATATTTGTAGACTTTCCATAAACCGCATTTAAAAAATACGTAGGCAAGTACTTATTTACCTTCTTTTTTTATGTAAGATATATATGAATTTGAACAATAACACCAACATAAATTAAGGCTACAAGAAAATGTCAAAAGAGGCTGACGAAAAGAAAATTGCCGCTATTCACTGTGCGCTTTGCGGAAAACCAGATGTAATGATGAAACGGCATTTCACTCCTAAAGATGGTGTGTACCTGTGCTCTAAGCATCCAATTAATGAGGACGACACCCCAATGAGTCCAGACGATGCCTTAGCTGAGTACAAGCGTCTTTATCCTAACATGCAAACGATCTCACCTAGTGCATTGGACGCATGGCGTAAAAAGCAGGAAGAAAAGTTAGCCGAAGAAAGCACGAAGGTGACAATGTCCACTACGACGAGTGAGTCTGATGCAAAAATAACCCCGATACACGGTCATGTTGGTGTGACCGAATACCGCACTGAGCGAGTAGCAATAAACGAAGTGCTTGGTCTGCCAGCCGAACGTCTGTGCAACGCACTAGGCAAACCAATTGTTACTGACGTTTTTATTAACAGACCATTCCCAGAATTTGTGCCGGAAGCAAAAGATTCATACGTCTTTAATGATATCGAATTGATTAAAGACGTATTGATGATGTTCACTACCGGAATGCCGGGTTATCTATGGGGTCATGCCGGTACTGGTAAATCGTCGCTGCCAACACAGATTGCTGCTCGTTTAGGCCGTCCTCTGATCCGTTCACAACACACGGCATCCACGGAAGAATCGCACATTACCGGTCAGATACTTGCCAAAGATGGCCGTACTTATTTTGAACCTGGGCTTTTGACCTTAGCGATGAAGCATGGCTTTATCTATCTGGCCGACGAATACGATTTTGCTTATCCGCAAATTCTATCTTTGTACCAGCCTGTGCTAGAGGGAGAACCGCTGATCCTGAAAGAAGCAACACCGGAATGGCGTAAAACAACTCGCCATAAGCACTTTGCATTTGTCGCGACCGGTAACACCAACGGCTCTGGTGATGAAACCGGACTTTATCAGGGTACAAACCAGCAAAACGCCGCCAACTATTCACGTTTTGCGCTGGTATCGAAAGTGGAATACATGCCGGAAGCACAGGAAATCACAATTCTGGTTTCACACGGTATACCTGAGCAAATGGCTAAAAATCTGGTCAAGTTCGCTAAACGCTGCCGTGATGCGTATGAATCTCATGAAGTATCTCAACCTATTGGACCTCGTGAGCTGCTGAATGCTGGTATTGTCGGTGTAATGCGTAACGACCCCGTACTCGGATTGCAAAAATCCTATATCAACAAATTGCCATCTGCATCTGCTGTAGCAACCTGCGAGTTTGCGCAACGGATCTTCGGAAAAACCGCATGATCGGTTGCTTTGGCTCAATCACCACAGCCTCAGAAAAATCGCCTCTTTGTTGTACCTGTACGCACAAAGAGGCATGCCATGCAGAGGCTCAGAAGCGAATTATCACTATCTTTGGCAAATTTGAAGGCTTCCCAATGGATGCGGGGAAGAAAAAAAGGTAAAAAAATGCAAGCCCTACTTGCTAGAACCGACTTTTCATTAGGTGAATCCACCATCAAGGCATCGAAAGCTGTCGAAATTGCAAAGCTGAAAGGCTACAAAGCGATTATTTCCTCCGACACGATGAATATATCCGCTGTTATCCCGATGCAACTGGCGGCTTCTGACGAACTTTCAGTAGTATTGGGTACCCGACTTTGTATTGTTGATAATCCATTTCTGGAATCAGAGAACAAAGCACGTAAAGAGGCTGGTGAAGAACTGCTTCCGGTTATGCGTGATTTTAGCTACTCATTTATTGCTATGGTCAAAAACGAAACTGGATTCTCTGATCTCTGCTCGTTAATAAGCCTCGGATATGAACGAAAGCAATTCTATAAAACACCCCGACTGGATATTGAGCAAGTTATTACTACATATCAAAAAGGTAATATCGCTTTAATGACCGCCGATTTTGACAGCGTATTTCGCCGTCGCGATTACATGGCTATTATGGAAAAGTTAGCGTCAGTGGGTTCCGATGACCTGTACGCTGCCATATACCCTATGACTTCACCTTTCTTTGACCAGATTAATATTAAATCTTCTCTTGCTGCCGATACTCTTTCACTGAAAAAAATAGCCTTTTATCCTGCATATTACGAAATGCCCGAAGACGCAGATCTGAAAGATGTAGCGTATCAGGTATGCAATAACGTCAAATCAGATCAAATACACCGCATGAGAATCCCTTACGTGCGTGATAACGCCATTAACGATCGTGTTCATCTACTCAAGAACCTTAAAGAATTCAGTGTGCGAACATCAACACTTGTTACGCCAGCTATGGTTTCCACCATGCAAGATGAGCTAATCGAAAAGTGCAAGTGGCGGTGGCACAAGATGGACGTCGCTTTGCCTAAAATGGCAGATGATGAAGCTGTAACGTTGAAAGCAATGGCGATCTCTGGACTCAAAGCCAAGCTGACAGGGCAATCATTTGGCTACACACCACCATCAACGCAATGGCAGGCTTATATTGATCGCTTGAAATACGAGTTAGAGGTGTTAAATCGTCTAGGCTTTTGCGGCTACTTCCTGCTGGTTTCAGATCTTATGCAACATGCACTAAAAACCAAAGTGCCAGTAGGGGCAGGACGTGGTTCTGTGGGTGGTTCGCTTGTTGCATGGTGCGTTGGTATTACAGATGTTGATCCTATCCGCCACGGGCTGCTGTTTGAACGTTTCATTAACCCTGAGCGTCTGGACTTGCCGGATGCTGATTTGGACTTTTCACAAGCTAAACGCCACCTTGCCATTCAATATCTCTATGACAAATACGGTCAGGACTATGTTGCTGGCATCGTTAACTATTCATATTTAGGGGCTGCATCGGCAATCCGTGACTCTGCAAGGATTTTCAACGTTCCGGCAAGCGATCTATCTGTTTCAAAGGAAGTCGGTTGGGCTGTTAAAGATGGTGATGATCTTCCGCTCGAAGAACTTCGCACCGAACTGGCATCACTCGATAAATATGCAGATAAATATCCACAAGCCTTTTCCGCTGCCTGTAAGCTAAAAAGCATGATGCGAAGCTATGGCCGCCATGCTGCCGGTATGATTGTATCCAGTGTACCAATCCATGAACGTGCAGTAATAGAACTACGCGGCGATGAGCGTGTAATCAATTGGGACAAACGCCATTGTGAAGATATGGGATTAATCAAATTAGACGTGTTAGGACTGGCTACGCTCGATTTACTGCAATTGGCAGTCGATTATATAGATGAGCGTTATGGCTCCGGTACAGTGAAATTGAACGAAGTTTCCCTTGATGATAAAAAAGTCATGGCTAATTTCGCTGATGGGCGTACTAAGGGCGTGTTCCAGCTTGAATCTGCGCCAATGCGTAAGCTACTTAAAGATTTAGGTAGCGGTCTTGATCCAGTGTCTTTTGAGACAGTTGTTGCGACAACAGCGTTATTCCGACCGGGTCCTATTCAATCAGGCATGTTAGATACATTTGTTGGAGTCGCTAAAGGCTTCCATGAACCAAGTTCACTTCACCCGAAACTTGATGAGCTAACCAAAGAAACAAACGGTGTTATTCTCTACCAAGAACAGACGATGAAAACAGTACAGATACTCGGTGGATTTACACTTGCCGAGGCTGATGGTGTCCGTTCCGCAATCGGCAAGAAGGATACGGCAAAAATGGCTTTGATGGGTACTCTATTCAAAGCACAAGCCGGAGCTGGTTGGATTGATGTGTTATTTGAGGATAGAGTAATCAAAACAGTGCATCGTGCAGAGCATTTTAAATGTGGAGACACTAAGTTGACCGTAGAAGATGCTCTGAGAGCCGGTCTTGAGCTTCTTATTGAAGACAAGTTAGTTAACTCTATTGTTTCGGGATCAGAGCAACCGGGTTTATCCGAAGAAAAAGCAAATGAAATTTGGGAAGCGCTGGAAAAGAATGGATCGTACCAATTCAATAAATCACAT
Source organism: Xenorhabdus khoisanae (assembly GCF_001037465.1). Lineage (GTDB taxonomy): Bacteria > Pseudomonadota > Gammaproteobacteria > Enterobacterales > Enterobacteriaceae > Xenorhabdus > Xenorhabdus khoisanae. The sequence continues at coordinate 34,126 of NZ_LFCV01000064.1, read as the reverse complement.
GCAGTGGCCTATACCCTAATTAGCTACCAATCTATGTGGCTGAAAACTTATTATCCGGCTGAGTTTTTTGCTGCGGCACTGACGATTCTAGGAGAAGATAAGCACCAAGATCTCGCCAATGATGCGTTGGATTACGGTATTGTCATTATGCCCCCTGATATCAACATTTCCAGTCAGCGAATGGAAATTAGAGATATTGACGGGCGCCCTACTTTGTTTGCTCCGTTTAGTGCCATTAAAGGCTGTTCGTCTACGGGCAGCATTGCGATTGTCAATGCCAGAGATAAGGTTGGTGGCAAGTTTGAAAGCAAGTCTCAATTTGTAGAGGCAGTTAATAAGAGATCTTGTAATTCTCGTGTCATTGAAGCCTTGGATTTAGTCGGTGCTTTTGCAGTGATAGAATCAGATCAACCACCTGCCACAGACGAATCACGCCGGAAAAATCAGGCTGAAATGATGGGTAGCCTGATTGTTGAAGCAGTCAAAACTTCCCGTAATTTCATAATAGATGAGAAGGTTAATGCCAATATCAATTTGTTGATGAACCGGATTGCCAGTGAAACCGGATTAAAGGACGGCCTTGTTCGCCCTCGTACCGGTCGCAAGCCAAGATTTATGATTATTCTTGACGGAGCAAGCAAAGGCGACTCAACAAACGGTTACTTTATGGAGTCTGGCTATAACGAGTTCAAAGCTATTCTGGCAAACGCAGGTTTCTTGACGGGAGATCTGTACATCACCGGCGTGCTTAAAAAGCCGAAAGATGAGGGAATGAAGACGTATTCCAAAGAGGATATTGTCGCATTTACCGAGTACATGAAAGCCGAACTGGAGATTGCAAAACCCACCTATGTCTTAGCCTGTGGCAATTTGGCAGCTTCGCTATTCAACAACAAATCAAAGCCATCTGACCTTGTTGGTAGAAAAGAATACTTTTCAGGAATGGACGCCACCGTGTTTTATGCATTCAATCCTAACATTCTCTATTTTCGACCAGAAGAAGACGAAAAGCTGATAAAAATCGTTGAAGAAATAGCAAACGCAGTAAACGAAAGTTAATGCCACAAGCCGTCCAGTTATGGTTTAGTGCCTCTCTGGGTGGTTTATTATTTCAATGTAATTAGTTAAGAGATAAGCAAAATAGAAATGAAAAAAGCACAGCCTGTTATTACAGATCAAATTCGTGAAAAAGCTAAATTAATGGTACTGACTTCACCTTACGGGAGATTCATCAGTGTTACGACCACTTTAGAAATCGTCATTGCTTTGGCAAAAAAAGAAAAAATACGTGTTAATCGCCGTCTCCGTGATGTGGCTAAAGGTATGGTAGGTAAATATGAGCTGGACGAACTTAACCGGCTGCTTAAAGAGATCGCATTCAGTAGCAACACAGAAAAAGCATTTCAGAAACTTGTCAATTATCGTAACAGCTTCCTATCTTCGGCTGAGGAACGTATAGCCTTGATGAACGAGTTTATTGGCGGTGATTTGGATGATTTGATTGAACAAGGTGTCCCACGCGAAGAACTGACTAAAAAGGTTCGGTTATTCAGGCAACAAGAGACGGAAAGACGAAAGGCAGCGTAATGGAAAAAATCAAATTAAAGCTCACCTACTTTAAGCCAAGCGGCAAATACTATACAGAGGAAACGCTTGAAGCGCCAAAAAATATGCCGTGGCACCAATGTCTGGAATTGGTTGAGTTTCACTTTGTCGGCGGCTGCTTGCCGGGACTTGTTACAGGTGAAAAAGATTACATTGTCCATGTCACCAGTGACGATCATCCAACGGCTTGTCCAGCGCTTGTAAATAAATCTTTGCGTCATGTAGGATCATTGACGCATAATTTCGACCTTTATTCATAGGTATATAAATACATATTTAAATTAATTAATATTTAGTTATTAGGCTTTATCATATGACAGAATCAAATCAAAGTATCAAAGAAACTATCATTGATCAGATAGAAAAAGACCTTAAAACAGACCTGACAGACCTCGATACAGTCTGGTCAACACAGCCCCTTTTAATGATGAAATATGCCGCCAAACAAGCTGATGCCGAGCGTATTTGTTTAGAAGAAAAGCAACGTATCGAGGGGCTTGAAGCTGCTATTTATAACATCGTCAGATCGGCACGTAGTATGAACGGCACAAAGAGTTCCGAGTCGGCTATAGATGCAATGGTAAGCCAGATAGAGCGCCATTATTCCGGTGAAGAAGCTGAATTAAATCTCAAGACGTCCTTTATCGAAGAATTGCCGGAAAAGGTTATTACGATTACCCGTGCTCTCGTCTCTACTCGACACAACTACAACCACAATAAAGAGTTAGCAGATCTCTTTAAAGCCGCCACAGAAGCCTTTCGCCACCGCAGAGACATGATTGTACAAGCCTCAAAGAAAGCCACGCTGGATTACGAATATCTGAATGCCGGAGCGTTTGCCGGAAAGAAATGAAAAGCCCCTTAAAAAACAGCTTTAATGTATGTATTTACTGATTTATTATTTATTCGATCTTAATAAGCAGGAACATTAATTAACTTACCAAATTAATTAACTACCTAAGCACACAAGCCAATAAACAAAACAAATTAAGGAAACAGATATGTCTACATTGTTAGAGCTAATCAAAGGTAAACGTAAAGAGCTAGCGTCAAAACGCGCAAGCCGTGGTGTCGATATTGCCAAGTTACAAAGTGGTGTCCAGTATCTTCGCATTTTCCCTAATGTAGAAAATCCAAACGCAGTCTTTTATCAGCCATTCGGTATGCACTTTGTTAAAACCAAAGAGGCTGGTAAAGAGAAAACAGTCGCTTCTGTCTGTAAGACAGCAACATACGGTGAATCATGTGAGTTATGTGAAGCAATTATGGAAGCAAAAGCAGTCCATAAAGGCAACTCCAGCATGGAAGACTTGATCTCCGAAATTCGTTCAAGCCAACGTTACATTATCAACGGTGCATTAACAGCTACACCAGATATCAATCTGGCCGAAAAAACTCAATTGGTTGAACTCCCTCAAACCGTGTTTGAAGACGTTCTTAAATCCATTGAGGAAGATATGTCCGATGAAATTGGCGAACCTTTAGATATCGAAAAAGGTTACTGCTTTAAAATCGAACGCACTGGTGCTGGTCGTGATACTCAATACACCGTGTCACCGGTACGTAAAGATGGCAAAGCTGCCGTTCCAACTAAATTGCTTTCTTCCATACACAATCTCGAAAACTTCGCCAACGGTTTGAATGATGCTAATAAACTGGCAATTGCTGGTAAAGCAATCGGAACACTAACTGGTGTTTCAGTCGCTATTAGCTCAACTATGGCTCTCCCTGCCACTGGTACAACTGGAACAGCATTGCCGGGCTTCTCAAGTCTTGCTGCTGGTACAGGTTCAACCACTGGTACAACTGGTAACGCTGCCAAAGAAGCTGCTCAGGAAGCTGTAGCTGCTGAGTTCACTGGTGTTGCAAGTGTATCAACCGTTACGGAAACACCAACTGCTCACGTTGCTCCTGCATCATCCGAAGCATTAGGCGGTGATGAGCTGGCTGACATGATGGCACAGTTAGAAGGTCTGTAATTGTAACTTTGGTTGTGAACAAGGGCGCATTCGTGCGCCCTTATCATTAGGAGAAACTATGAACCTTTTATTAGTTGATGCACACAGTCAAGGCTACTATCACCAGCAATCAGCAGCGACATTGAAAGTTGGCGATATGGAGGTACAAGCTATCTTCAATACGCTACGATCTGTAAAACGTATCGCCTCTATCAAAAAAGCCCGCGTTATTGTTCTTTGGGACGGAAAACCGCTAAAGCGTGAGGCATTGTTTCCACAATACAAAACACGAGATCCGAACCCAGACATGGAAGCAATGAAAGAGAAATTTAAGCAGCAACGACCTCTCATTCAGGAAGCATTTTCATACTTAGGCGTTGAACAGTTTATTGCAGAAGATGGTGAAGCTGACGATTTAGCAGGTCTTCTGGTTAACACTGAAAAACTCAAATATGATCACATTTATCTTCTGACCGGTGACGGTGATTGGAAGCAATTGGTTGATGAAAACGTGTCTTATATCAATCAGCGTGACGATAAAATCCTGCGCCTTGAAAAATTCTTTGAAGACACCGGTTATCACACTCCACTTGCTTTCGTTCAAGGGAAAGCTCTTCATGGCGATAACTCAGACACCATACCTGGAGTTGGTGGAATTGGTGAGAAAGGAGCAAAAGAGTTTATGGCTGAATATGGTTCTGTAGCCGAAATTCGCCACATCGTCCTAGCTGGTGAAGAACTTATGAAGAACCGTGCTCGTAAATCGTTTGAGAAGCTGTCACACAACGAATTTAACGAAAAGCAGGGTCTTGGCATGATGGATATCTTCAAGCGCAACCTCAAGCTAATGATGCTGCGTGGCTGTCCATTAAAGCCAGATACTATCCGACAAATCCCGATGGATTACGATCCTGAGAAACTACATCAATTACTGCTCAAGTTAAATTTCCAATCAATCCTAGACGATTTAGAAGTGTTTCTTACCCCATTTGAACGGTATGGACTGAAAGGTGGAGCCGTATGATCACTTCACTAATAACCAAAGACCTAAAAATCACTCCAACCGACTTAGCGAAGGAAATTATCAACCTATACGGTCGTGATGGCTTGGGTCGTGTTCGTTCCATTCTGGCAAATAGCGAAATCAGTGTAACCGAGCGTGAGTTGGAAATCGTATACGGGCACTGCCTAACCATCTATAACCGTGTCTGCAAACATTTGAGTCAGACCATTATTGAAATTGACGTATTAAAAACTGTTTACCCGTTGGAGAAAGCGTAATTATGGCAAAGAACGACGCATTAAAAAAATTCTTTAAAAACACTGTTAAATCTAACGCTAAACAGCAACACGTCAATGTGTGGCTCGATACTGGTTTGCCTCATCTGAATAAAGCTGTTTCAGGCAAATACAGTGGCGGTTTCCCATGTGGCCGCATCATTGAGATCTTTGGTTGGGAGTCCAGCGGCAAAACCTATATTGCAACCCAAGCAATGAAAGCCGGTCAACAAGCAGGTGGAGTTGCTATTTTTATGGATCATGAAAAGAGCTTTGATTCCCTGCTGGCGGAAAAATGCGGCCTTAATGTAGGTGATGATGGAAATTGGATTTACCAACAGCCGGAGACGTTTGAGGAATCGATTGAATACGCTGCCTCAATTGTCAAAGCAATGCGTGACAGCAAAGTTATTCAGCCAGAATCCCCTATTGTTCTAGTGTACGATTCACTGGCATCAATGGTGCCGAATCAGATCTTCCAGAAGTTCGAAAATAAGGCTTCTGGTAAAGGCAAAGATAAAGATAACCTGAACATGAACGACAATACTGCATTAGCTCGTTGCACGTCTTCACACTTCCCTGCTCTCGCGCAATGGGCGAGTAAGTATAACGTATGCATGATCTTTTTGAACCAATGTCGCTTAGATTTAGGTGTCACTTTTGGTGATAATACAAAAGCACCGGGCGGTAAGGCTCCGGGCTTTTACGCCTCCGTTCGTATCCAGCTATCCAAAGCTCAAATTAAAGATGGGGCTGAACGTATCGGTGACGTTGTAACGGCAAAAGTCATTAAAAATAAAGTGGCCCCACCTTTTAAAACCGCATCGTGGAGTTTCTATTACGATACCGATATTGGTATCGACTCAACCGAATCTTTAGTTGAGCACATGCTGAATATCGGTTATCTACAAAAGAATGCATCCGGTCGTATTCTCTTGGGTGAAAAAGCCTATTCACGTAAAGAAGTTGTCGAAAACTTCAAGAAGCTCCCTACAGAGAAAATCATTGAGCTGCTTGAAAAGTGGCATACTGAAAATGCAGAGATTGCAGATGCCGCAATGGATGGTGGTGAGTTGGAAGATAACGAGGAAGAATAATACATATCAACGAGGGTGCTATGCGCCCTTCCTACTTCCCATTCTATATTTTTATCAACTAGATACAAATTAATTATTTTTAAAAATTAGAAAAATCAAAAAATAACTAATTAAGTAAACAACATAAATATCTTACGGTTAGTGTTTTCTAATTGAGTTATATTGCAATTATCCTCTATAGAGGATATTATTGAATTATCCCCTGTAGAGGATATTATTGAATTATCCCCTGTAGAGGATATTATTGAATTATCCCCTGTAGAGGATAATTATTTTTTGTCCTTTGGAGGATATTTATGAAGATCACATCACCTAAAACACTTGCGGTGGCAATTAGAGATAAACGCAAGGAAATGAAGTTCACGCAAAAGAATGCCGCTGAACTTGTAGGAATGAAACAGAGTACAGTATCTGCTTTCGAGAATGATCCAGAAAAATGCAAAGTTGAGACATTGTTTAAATTGTTATCTGCATTAGAACTACAACTAGTTATTACTGAGCGTAATCCAGATAAGGATACAAATAATGGTTGGACTGAGGAGTGGTGATAAATGAAAAGCCAGCACTTAACTGTTGCAATGAACGGTACAGAAGTGGGCATTTTATTCCGTGATACCAGTGGAGCAATGTCTTTTCAGTACAAAAAGTCATGGATTAAAACCGTTGGTTCGCGAGCTATATCATTCTCCTTACCCCTGACCTCTCATAAATATACCGGACGTGAAGTATTCAATTTTTTCAGCAACTTATTACCTGATTCAAGCATTATACTTGCACGTATGCAGGCAAAATTTAAAATAGCTACTTCCCATCCGTTTGACCTGTTGGCTAGTGTTGGACGCGATTGCATTGGAGCAATTCAGCTTTATCCAGAAGATTCAAAAATTCCTCCCGTAAGAGAAATACATGCAGAACCACTTAGTGAAGGGGATATAATTCAGTTAATTGATGATTATAGAACAGCCCCTTTAGGGATGAATAATGACACTGATTTCAGAATTTCTCTAGCTGGCGCACAAGAGAAAACAGCCTTATTATGGTATCAGGAACGCTGGCAACGCCCTATCGGTAGTACACCAACCAGCCATATTTTTAAACTTCCAATAGGAAGAATAGAACAAAATAATATAGACCTAAGTGAAAGCTGCGAAAACGAATGGTTATGTTTGAAAATTGCCAAAGAATTTGGTTTTCCAGTAGCAGATGCTGAGTTAGCAACATTTGGTAATAAAAAAGTATTAATAGTACGGCGTTTCGACCGACGATGGTCTAATGACGGTTCTTGGCTAATGCGTCTACCACAGGAAGATATGTGTCAGGCTTTAGGGGTATCTTCCGCACAAAAATATGAGTCTGATGGAGGGCCGAGTATTTCAGATATAATGAAATTACTTATTAGTTCTCGACAATCAACACTGGATAGAGAAACATTTTTTCGTACTCAAATTCTATTTTGGCTATTGGCTGCGATTGATGGTCATGCTAAGAATTTTAGTCTCTTTATTGACGCAGGGTCATCTTTTACCATGACTCCTTTATACGATATCATATCAGCCTATCCTCTGTTTCATCCTAAAGGAATTCCACAACAAAAAGCTAAAATGGCGATGGCTCTACAAGGGAAAAATCGTCAATATCATTGGGCTAAAATTCTACCGCGTCATTTTCTGAATACTGCTGATCATGTTGGTATTTCTCCAGAGCTAGCAAAAAAATTCTTAACAGAGATAGGGCAACAAACACCTGACGTTATCCAGAAAGTTTCGGCGCAACTACCTGATAATTTCCCTACACACATCAGTGATGCCATATTTAAAGGAATTGAAAAACAGGCAATTAAGCTCCTCAAAGCAATACTAGGATAGCTCACATAACTTACCTACTCATCATATCAATGACCTTAGCAATAATCTTGAACAGCATATCTAGTTAATTTTAAAGGCACTTTATTGAGTGCCTTTTTCATTTTGGCAAAATATCATCAGCAATTAAACAATCACATTATCTTAATGATAAAAATTAGATAATGTGATTGTTTCTATCTTTACTCTTATAAGACAAACCACTATAGTACGTATTAAAATACATACATAAAGATATTATGAATCACACAATTATTGTACTACTCATGCTTTACATTGGCGGAACTGGTTTAATGCTCGAATCTATGTTACGGCACAACATCCGTCACCCATTTTTGAAATGCTGGTTGTGGATGTTCATCTGTTGGCCTCACATCAAATCAGAGATGGCTAGACTGATAACCTCATCGGCTAAAAGGATGCGAGTTAAAACTGATGATTATCCAATTAAATAAACATGCAAAAGGCCACGTTAAGCAGCCTTCAAAGCCCACCAATGAGTTCTGAGGCTTACTCTTCATCCACTATCTTTATCATTTCTACAACAGAAGCCATAGGCATAAACAGTTTATTCTTCGTTCTCGGAAACTCCTCAAAGCCAATATTTGTATATAGCTTTTGGCTATTTCATTCTTAGCTTCAACGATAATCATCGGGATAGAAATAGACTCTGATGAATCTATAGCTTTCCTAATTGCATCTATTAGTAAAATTTCACCAACAACTTGTCTTTAAAAAAGATTTTTAAACAACTAACCGACGCAGTACAGGCTAATTGCAACGGCAATCCTCTTATCGACCTCTCAAAAAGCTACTCTCTATAGTGCTCATGCTCCTTCATCACATCCAGCACTTTCAAAAAACAAAATCAAACATAATAAATTGAAAAATATCAAGTTTTTATCATTTTATAAAATATAATGATATTATATACATTATAACTTTATAGATTTTATGATATTATATATTCTATAATATTAAGGCAAGTACAAAGATTAACTTTAAATAAGGATAATAATTATGAAAAAAACTAACCCAAGAATTGAACATGAAATTACTACACATTTAGCTGAAATTTATCACAAAGGATCAACTTACATTCCTCTTTTCAAGATTCTCCATTGGTTTGAAAAAGATGGCGGAAAAATAACTAAGGCATTCTTTATAAAAGAAATTTTTAGCCGTTGGGCAGATTATCTAGGAAAGGATGACCATACTGTAGACTTCCCAATTTCTGTAATCAACGTACTCAGTGATCACAGTGTAGCGAAACCGGAAGGCTATATAATTTTTCAAAATTCCTTTTTGTATATAAATGCAGATAGTAAAAAGGAAGAAGACATTGAAGAAGATGATGATGAGTAAAAACTCCATTTCATAGAAGGAAACGATCAGACAAGCTGATTTCGAGTACCGTCATCATTTGGACAAGTTGGAGAAATAATTATGGCTAATTACATAGAATTATTAGCAAAAGAAAGTCCAGAAATGCAGGCTCATGTTGAAAAGCGCATTGAACTGGCTAGCATCAAATTAGCCCTTAGTCAGTTACGTGATGAACTAGACATGTCACAAGCGGAACTGGCTGCCATTATAGGTGTTCAACAACCTTCTATTGCTCGAATGGAAAATGCTGATCATGATCCATTACTTTCGACGCTCAAGTAGCTACATATAGTGGTCATTCATTTATAGTGCGTAGTACCATCTATTAATAACAGAAAAAACCCGCACATAAGGCGGGATTTTCTGATTTTGCAAAGAGGATATTTTGAGTTACGAGTGTTTCGCTAGTTCACGCCTAGCTAATTCGGCAAAGAATCCGCTACGGCTGTGGTACTCACGATGTGAGTTTACATAGTCATCAATTCTTACCAACAGAAATTGTGGTAGTGTGATGTTTAATTTAGTCGTTTTCCCTTCGTATTTAGTTAGATCTATATCGACATAAGCCCAGATTCCACCTTGACAATCGTCATCATTCAGGTGTTCAGCTACAGTTTTTGCCTCTACAGGGGTGTTACCATTCTCACTCATATATTCAAAGTAAGTATCTAAAGCATTTGTAGCATCAGAAATTGCATCGTCTATAGTATCACCAGCGAAGTAACAACCAATTACGTCTGGAACGAAGCCGGAAAATGAACCGTCATCAGCCTGATGTAAATATATTGGGTATCTCATAGTTACCTCATTTTAAGTCAGGATAAGCGACCATAAACGGCCGCTTAACTTCATTGTTATTTCAGTTTTGCTTGTTTTAGTAATTTGTTTAGCGTTCCTACCGCAATATCTTTACGCGGGTGAGGAATTACTAACGGCAAGGGTTCTCCTGATTTCTCGAAAACATGGTGAGATCCATTGATCCTAACCAATGTCCAGCCGTTCGCTTTAATTTTCTTAATTAAATCATCGCTACTCATTTTTCTCCTCATTTGCAAAAATCAGAGTAATTTTACTTCATTTAATACCCACCGTCAACACCAATACCCACTATCAACACCTCCTGATAATTATTAAGGAAATACACCACCCAACATCACAGTAATGAGTAATGTAGTGCAAAAACTATGGACGTTATTTATAAGAAACATGACTACTATAAAGAGTGATTTACTTCTTCCTATAGTGGTCTAGTGAATACTAGTAAGAGAACACAAAAAGTTACGCCGTCACTATTAATTGAATTGGTATCCTTACAGAAGGAGTTTAGCAGACTGCTTTAATGCATTTCTTCACAAATAAATTTACCAACTGATTGTTAAATTTATTATAAAAACTAAAGCACGTAGCATAAAAATACAGTATATATATTATACTCACTTACCTGTGAGCCTCTTGCACATTAAAGTCCATTACTAGGTAGCATCATATAATTAGGAGGTTACGTTGGTATTTTGTACAGCTTGTGGAAAGGAAATCGCGGAAAATGATAATTTTTGCTCAACATGCGGTAAAACGAGAGGAGGCACCTCTATCGTCTTTGGTGATAATAGTTTTAATGCCCTTAACTCCGAGATAAAAGATAATGTTATCCATGTAGGTGACAGTTATACAAATTCGAATAATATCGACCCTTCTACTCTAAATATCCAGCGTTCTTTCGTAAAACTTCCTTGGTCAAAAGAAGGTAAACTGGCAAAACGTTCAACTTTTTTAAAGCTAGGTACTTGGGGAAGTCTTGCTAGTATAGCTGGAATTTTCTTACCATTCCTTACAGGAAACTACTATTTACACTCAATCGCGCTCATAGCTTTAGTATTCTCTCTACCTATTTTGCTTATGGGGTTACTCATTAACCGATTTAAGTTCCAACATCTTCTCGGTCTGCAAAATCTGGAAATTGGTTTAAAAGAAAACATTTACTTAACTAAAATAACTTGTGATTGCCCGTGGTGTAAATCTGAAATGAAACTGCGTATGATAGGCTCTAAAGAACATCGACAGCATCTGCTAATATGCGCTAGAAATCCATCGCAGCATAGAATTATCTTCGACCCTACTGTTTTGCCAAATATAGAAGAATAATTCTAATACCCTAATCCAAACCCAAGTAACATAAAAAAGACCACTATAAAGAGTTAACTTCTCACTATAGTGGTCGTTAGATGTTTACTTTCTATAGTGGTCTTAATCCAGATATCACTTTGATTTTCTTATTTTTTCTAGTAACTCCAACTCTTCCCTAGTCAGTTCGGCAAGGATAGTATCATCACTTCCTTTAGAGGCTTTACTCTCTTTAGTGGTCTTTCGTTTCCCAACTGTTTTGATAACCTTGGTTTTTTTGAGCTTAGGCGTCCGCTCGTGGATCATGAAGTAAACCGAGTTCCCTTTCTTAGTTTCGGTAAAGTCTAGATACCCAATTTCTTTCAACTGCTCCATAGCCCGACGAACAGTAGCATTCTGCGTATTGACACGAGATTTCAAATTTAACCGCGCTCTAAGCCTTGCTAGCGATACCGGAGCTGGATTTGATGGCAAACTCTCAATGAACGTATAAAGCGCCTGAGCGCTCTCTTTACGCGATAATTCATTAATGGCTCGTAGCTGCAATAAAACTTTGTGGTCGAACTGGTACAACTCAAAAATTTTTGGGTCGGCTTGTAACGTCACCGTATCTTTCTGCATGTCGTAGTAGGCTGACTGAACCAGATGGGAGTGATACGCCTTTGTATCACTCGTAAACGAGAGAGTTGTAGAGACAATACGCCGCAAAGATTCATCCAGTCTTTCACGTAATCTCTTTGATGAGCGGGATGAGGGAATACCGCATAACTTGATAAAATCGACAAACTTCAACGTGACCTTGTCACCAATGACTTTGTGCTTGGCAAATGAATGGATCACACCTACCCACGTTTTGAAATCATTATCCATATCAAGACGTTCGCCAGTTATCTTGATATTCGTATAACCCTCAGATTTAGCCAGCGATAATTGCTTCAATTCATCAGTTGCATCCATTGAGGCCATCAGGTTACGTTTACTACGATTCGTCGATTTAAGGGTTGGTACAAACAATCCGAGGCGCATTAAAGCCACTGGCTGCACTGTATTGTTTGTGTTTGGCATTAACGTGACTAATTCACCTGTTTCTTTTCTCACCTCTGAAAAAGCTTGAATTAATTCCTCGTCAAATAAGGTATTTTCAGGCAAAACAGTCCCCTCTCAATTGAATTAATTAGGCTCGTTTACTCATCATAGTAGTCTATTATTATTGTCGATAGTGGTCATGTCACATTCTATAGTGGTTTATTTACTCTTCATAGTAGTCATTTTACTGTTCATAGTGGTCATGAAATGATTAATCTATTTGATATACAAAAGAAAATAAGAAAATGAATCTCTATGTACTTATAGAACTCTTTGGTACTTACTTATTAGGATCTAACCTGTTGATATGTAAAAAAGCCCAATCAATCTCCTTGTGGATAGAATCTTCCTTTACTCTCCATAGTAGTCGTAGTTTCTTTCTACAGTGGTTTGTTTACTCTCCATAGTAGTCATAAAAGCTCATGTTAGTGGTCTAAATACTCTTTATAGTGGTCGCAGATCCACTCTCAAGCCTTATATGATGCGGGATTCCAGCTACGGGGATCTATATTGATCTTATATAGATCTCTTAGGGTCTTATTATTAGATCTATCCTGTGGAAAATATGAGTAACTTAGCTTTTGACTACTCTTTTACATCTAACTATTTGTTAAATAATTAATTATAAATACACATATCTGAGAATAAAAACAGGTAAAGCAACACAACTTCATTTTTTCAGATATGATTTACCGCATAATCTGACAAGCAGTAAATAAGACAAATTAATGACCGATCATAAACAAAAACAGAAAAGGGTCAGACGATTGGAAACAGGTGTCTATACCATCGAACCGAAATCCCTGCGATCCCGCAATAACCATCTATGCCAAATTTGTTCCATCATATCTAACTGCCCTATTCAACGTGCTCTAAAACTCACTGAGAGCCATGCAGAAGCCACTATACGTACTTGTGCCAGATTCGTACCATCTATCTCATTCAGAACGCCCTACGTTGGCTTAGAGTTCCCTATTTTTAACACTCTAAGAGCGGGCACAACATGGCAAGAAAGATTAGTAAAAGGAAAAGTTATTGCGCTGACTGACTCTAAAACAGGTGAAATCCTCCGGTTTGGAATGGTACGTAGCGTTGTTTCAGGTTCTATCGATAAAATGCTTGAGATACACGCTCAATTCAACCATCTTGCTATGGGAGGCAAATCTATCGATGAAGTGAAAACTGTTATTCAGAAGTCCTACGGCCACTTTTTAAAACCTGATTCCAAATTAACCGCTATCTATATTGAAAAAGTTAGTCATTCACTTATCGATGAGATAGATAGGAAACTCGGTGATCCACCTGAAGCCATACAATCGAACGTGATTAATCTATCATGGCATCACAACCAGTAATCCTCTCTAAAGGCGCGTAACACCTATAGCGCCTTATTTTCTTTCTTCTTTGCCTTTTCTATTCTGTTATTATCCTAATTTCAATATGTATATGAATACTTACATAAAGGTAAAGATAAATGAAAAAAGCGCTATACGGATTAATATCTGACACGCATTACCATGTTTGGGATGCCTTTGCGACCACTTCACACAATGGAATGAACTCTCGCCTAAAAATTCAATTGGATGCTACTTGGGAAGCAGCTGTCGCAGCAAAAGAGGCTGGTGCAAAAGCGTTATTTCATGCAGGTGATGTTTTTCACGTTCGTGGCTCCATTGCGCCTACAGTTCTTCATTTCACATCAGAACTGTATAACAAGATCATCAATACGCTCGGTTTACCAGTGTACATCCTTGCTGGCAATCATGATTTAGAAACTAATGATTCTGTATTTTCAGCAAATGCTTCGGCTTCGTTTTCCAAAATAGGCGCTAATATTGTCTGTTCTAAAACACCACAATCATTTGATCTTGATGGTGTAAAGGTTCACATGATTAGCTGGTATAGCGACCATAGATCATTACTGAATACAGTCAAAGAACTGGCGAAAACCATTGATATATCAGTTCCAAATGATCTGATTATTCATACCTCAATTAACAAAGCGATCCCCGGCATGCCAGATGTAGGTATGGAGGCAGAAGAGTTTAACGGTTTGGGTTTTCGCTATGTTCTTTCTGGTCATTATCACAACCACAAAGAAGTTATTCCCGGTGTTATTTCGGTTGGGGCACTGACCCATCAAAACTGGGGAGATATCGGCACTACCGCTGGCTATATGCTGATTAATCAAGATGGAACATATAGCCAACATGCAACTAAAGCCCCTATTTTCCTTGAATTGGATAACGAACTTACTCCTGAAATGGTGAAAGGCAATTACGTCCGAATTCGCGCTGTCATCAAAGATGATGAACACGGCAAGAAGTTAGAAGAAATGGCAAAGCTGCTAGGAGCAAGTGGTATTACTCGTAATTTTACGAAAGAAGCCTCTCTGGTAAGTGTTGGTACTGCTACAGCAGGAACAGCCAAGATAGATAGCCTTAAAGAATCTGTCGGCAATTACTGTGTACTTATAGGGAAATCAGATACCTCTATTGATGTGACAAAACTGACAGCGGTGTGTGAGGACGTGTTATCCCAAGCAGAGGGAAAAGAATAATGAAATTCATCAAAATGACTGTTGAAAACTTTATGAGGATTGCAGAAGCAGAAGTTGAACTGAATGACCGTGGTTTAATTTTAATTCAAGGTAAAAATACTGACGATACCTCAGCAAACAGTAATGGTTCAGGCAAATCCACTCTAATGAATGCCTTATGTTGGGGGATTTACGGTGAAACAGCTAATGGGCTGAAAGCTGATGATGTGTTAAGCACAGGATTTGAAAAGAATTGCCGAGTTTCTATCGTAATTGAAGATGAAGACAGCAAACGTTATTCCATAATGCGCCACCGTGCTCATACTACCAATAAGAACCGCTTAATGGTGTCTTGTGAAGATGGTGACCTGACAAAAGGTACTGACAAGCTCACTCAGGAGTTTATCGAAAAGCTGATAGGCGCTTCCAAAGAGGTATTTCTGGCTTCAATCTATGCCAGTCAGGAAAACATGCCTGATTTACCGGGCATGACCGACAAGAATCTGAAAGCTATTGTTGAAGAAGCTGCGGGGGTTGATCGTCTTACCTACTCGTATGAGATTGCTCGTGAGAGGCACAATGCAAAACTTGCTGAACGTGATGGTGTTGATGGGAAAATTACTGTTGCTGACCGTGCATTTATCAGTGCCCTCGAAACGTCTGAGGAAACTGAACACTCTGCTGCCAAATGGGAATCGCAACGTAAGGTACGTATTACAGAGGTAAAAAAATCCATTGAATTGGCTGAAATTAATCTGGCCGAATTACAGTTGTCCAGTAGAGATAACCCATCACTCGAGTCAATCGATGAAAAAATTACCGACATTCGTACCGAAATTTCAGGTGTCACAGAACATGATCATAAGGTCAGTGAGCTTGAGTCTGCAATTGCGAAAACTCGTTCAATGCAGATGATAAAACAGAATGAAATAGATCGCCTAAAAGCACAAGCTAAACGAGCTATGACCAATGCCACGGAAGTTGTGGCTAAAGTCGGTGTGCCATGTTCTGAATGTGGTAAACCTTACTGTGAAAGCAATTTGGAAACTGTCAAAAAAGGTCATGTTGATAAGGCTAGAACAGATATGACGACCATTACTGTTGAGCTTATTCCGGAGATTAATAAAATCACTGAACAGCTTACAAAAGCAGAAGAAAAGCTGACAATCTTAAGAACTTCACGCCCGAACATTGATGTTCAAATGGAAAGCATTGCTAATCTTCAAAAACAACGAGCCTATGTTGAGAAATCAACCACTAATGAGAAAACCGCAGAAATTTATTACAAGGCAGAAATTGATAAATTAAAAGTGATTGAAGCTGAAATTAACCCATTCACCGGACTCATTGAAAAGACCAAAAAAGAAGCCTTGCTCCTAAAAGATAATTTAAAGATTTTAAAAGAGAACAAAGTAGTTTTAGATGGTGAATGTACTTTGTTAGAACATGCACGGAAAGTATTCTCTCCGTCCGGTGTCAGAAGTCATATTCTGTCTAATGTTACGCCTTTCTTAAATTCTCGCACTGCGGAATATCTCAATACGTTATCTGACGGTTCTATCGAAGCGGTCTGGTCTACGATGGAAACCACCAAAAAAGGTGAAGTTAAGGACAAGTTTAATATCGCGGTTTCTAAAGAAGGTGCATCTAAGTCTTTTGCCGGTTTATCTGGCGGTGAAAAACGTAAAGTCCGTATTGCTACCGCATTAGCACTACAAGATCTGGTTGCCAACCGTGCAACTAAGAACATTCAATTATTCATCGGTGATGAAATTGATGATGCACTGGATGTAGCAGGTCTGGAGCGCTTGATGGCAATTCTTGAGGTTAAGGCTCGTGAGCGTGGCACAGTGATGATTATTTCCCACAAGGAAATGAAATCATGGTTCAGGGAAACAATCACTGTCGAATCAAAAGGCGGTCGTTCTTATGTCAACTAAGTTACCTCTTGAATCTGCTATTGCTTCGGCGATAGCTGTTTCTGATGCAATCAATCTAAGCCGAGTCTACAACTTAATGAACGTGAAAGGGATTCCGGTTTTAGCTTACTCTCATTCAATTGATGAAAATTTATGTGTAGCTGAGTCTGGAATGGAGTTTGAAAAATCAGACGCCACAGGCAGTTTTGCTATTACTCCTGACAAATGGCGTACGTCCAAGCCGTTACTGCAAAAAGTTATGTCGTCCGCAGCTATTGAAAAAATTGATAGTTGGTTGTCGATGAAAATGTTAGAGGGGAAAGAACCTTTAATGGTTCATTTCCACCGTGTTAACACGGTGCTTGATGGAAAAAGCGAATATATCATCATGCCGATCCTGACTGACTGCGACGGCAAAGATATTCAAGAAAACCGACGTGTTTTGATTGAGGAGATCAATCACGTTGATTTAAACGCAACACTACGTATGGCAACTCACTATCACGCTGCTATTGAAAAACTCACAGAAACACTCAAGAGAAACTTTTTTGAGTCTGGTGATACCAGTGGGCTATCAGTTTCAAAAAAACGATGTACAAGCCATACAGACAATATTTACGGGGTAACGTGTGGTGACTTCGTGTTTAAAGTAGAGGTAAAGCATGATTGTTCTAAACTCACTCAGGATCTAAACGCAATTGCTGCTTTGTCACGAAACTACACTTTGTCAGAACAATTTAATTCTGAAAAATTTAGTTCATTTAGTTCAGTCACAAAATCACCTGAAACTACAAAAATCGAAATAGCTAAGGTATCAGAAATAAGCATTGATGACGGAATTGTGAGTATTGCTGTTAACGGTAGAGCGTTTGAATTTGGCTCTTTTTAGTTAAAAAATACAGGTAACATAGTGAATAAAATTATCAAAGTAGTTGGTATCGACCCTTCTCTTTCCAATTTTGGCATTGTTTCTGGAGAGTTGGATATCAGAAATAATACGGTTGTGAAAATTGAACGCATGGAGCTGACGCAAACAGAATCAGGCGATACTAAAAAATCTGTTCGGGTGAACAGTGACGATCTCCGCCGAGCGTCGGAGATTTGGAAAAAGGCGAAACCCATTATTGAGCAGGCTCAGTTAATATTCTGTGAGTTACCTGTTGGCAGCCAGTCAAGTCGAGCACAAACGTCATACGGCATTTGTATTGGTGTTCTGGCTTGTATTGATAAGCCACTGATTCAGGTTACACCTATCGAAATCAAAAAGTTTGTTGCCGGCAAAAAGACAACGACCAAAGAAGAAATAATCGCATGGGCGACTCAAAAGCACCCAGAAGCCCCGTGGTTAACTCGTAAAGAAAAAGGCGAAGTTAAGCTGGTCAATAAAAATGAGCATTTAGCGGATGCCATTGCTGCAATTCATACCGGTATGCAAACCGATCAGTATCGCCAAGTAGCCTCCGTTCTATCCTCTCTTATCTAGCTAGCCCAATATATTGGTTACTTAAAAATCAACCACACAATATATAGTTTTTGTGTGGTTGATAATAGGTAAATACTTACCTATTATCTTTAAAATTTATCAAATTAATGGAAATATGTATGACCTTAGTAGTTACTAAACGTGACGGATCGCAAGTACCGTTCGATACTGAAAAATTCAATCGTGTTGCTATGTATGGTACACAAGGTATTGATGGTGTAAGTGCATCTGCTATTGCTATGAAAGTGCATATAGGCGCACAGAATGGAGTTAAAACTACTGATATTCATTCCCTTATGGTAAAAGCTGCTGCTGACTTAATATCAGTTGATTCCCCTAATTACAGCAAAGTAGCTGCTCGCCTTAACATTGGCCTAATTCGCAAGGAAGCTTTTGGTGGCTATGAATATCCTGACCTGTTTGAACACATTCAGCGAATCGTTGCCATTAATAAATACGATAAAGATTTACTGACAAAATACACTGAAAAAGAAATTACAGAACTTGGTGAATACCTTGAGCCTGATCGTGATGAGTTGTTTGGTTATGCCGCAACTGTTCAGCTACGGGGAAAATATTTAGTTCAGAATCGCGTTACTGGTCAGCTTTATGAAGCTCCGCAGCATGTCTACATGTTATCGGCTATGTGTTTTTTTCAAAACTGGAAGAAAGATACCCGTCTGCAAATGGTAAAAGACTTCTATGATGCTACTTCAACTTTCAAACTGTCTTTACCTACTCCGATCATGGCAGGTTTGCGTACTCCAACCCGTCAATTCAGTTCTTGCGTGGTTATGGAAGCAGGTGATTCCCTGTCGTCAATTAACGCAACCGCAGCCGCTATCGTTAGTTATATCTCTCAACGTGCCGGTATTGGTCTTGGTTTCGGTGCTATTCGTGCTCTTGGTAGCGAAATTCGTGGTGGTGAAGCGAACCACACGGGGGTAATTCCGTTTCTTAAATATTTCCAAGCTGCGGTGAAATCCTGTTCTCAGGGGGGCGTTCGAGGTGGAGCAGCAACGGCATTTTATCCACTGTGGCATAAAGAATCCCAAAGCTTGTTAGTGTTAAAGAACAACAGAGGCGTTGAAGAAAACCGTGTTCGTCACATGGATTATGGCGTAATGATCAACGGTTATATATACAAGCGCCTGATTGACGGTAAAAACATTTCACTGATTAGCCCTAACGATGTGCCCGGTCTTTATGAAGCATTTTTTGCTGACCAAGCTAAATTTTCCCGTTTGTATGAATCGGCAGAATCAGATGAAAATATTCAGAAAATTTCCGTTCCAGCTGTTGAGCTTTTCTCATCCTTGATGCAAGAACGCGCCTCTACTGGTCGTGTGTACATTGCTAACGTAGATCACATGAACACGCATGGTGCATTTAATCCTGTTCTTGCACCTATTCACCAATCCAATCTTTGTATGGAAATAGCCTTGCCTACAAAGCCATTGCAATATGCGGACGATCCTAATGGTGAAATTTCCCTGTGTACTCTGTCTGCATTCAACTTGGGTGCAATTGATAACCTCGATGAGCTTGAACATCTTTCCTATCTATTGGTCGCGGCTCTTGATGTGTTACTGGATTATCAAAACTATCCATTGAAAGCGGCAGAACGTTCTACAAAAGGTCGCCGTAGCTTAGGTGTGGGGGTGACCAATTTTGCTTATTACTTGGCGAAGAATGGATTTAAGTATTCTGATTCTGCGGGGGATCAGTTTGTTCATGACACTTTTGAGGTTTTCCAATATTACTTGTTAAAAGCATCTAACCGTCTGGCGAAAGAGTTCGGTGCATGCTCTATGTTTGGTGATACTCGCTATGCGAACGGCGAGCTTCCTATCGACCACTATCGTAAGCAATTAGACAAGATAACAGGTGGCGTTACTGAACCTCTGAAAATGGATTGGGAAGCGTTACGCGAGGATATCAAAACCTATGGCCTGCGTAACTCAACTGTATCTGCTTTGATGCCATGTGAAACTTCTAGCCAAATTACAAACAGCACTAACGGTATTGAACCGCCTCGTGGCCCTGTCTCTGTGAAGATGAGCAAAGAAGGAGCAGTGAAAATGGTCGTGCCGGGATATGAACTTCTAAAAGAGCAGTATGAATACCTGTGGCAAATGGGAGGAAACAAAGGTTATCTGACCAAAGTGGCGATCATGCAGAAGTTCGTTGACCAGTCTATCTCTGCTAATACCAACTACGACCCTGAGATTTATCCTAACGGACGTGTGCCGATGGAGGAGTTATTACGTGATCTGCTAATGGCTTATTCAATGGGAGTAAAAACACTGTATTACCACAACACCCGTGACCGTTCTGGCGAAGAAGATAAGCGCGAAACTCCAGTCGCTCCAGCCGGTGACGATTGTGGCGACTCTTGCAAAATCTAACCGATTCTAATTGCTACTTTAAGGTGGGTGAAAACCCGCCTTTTTATTCGTCTTGAACACCTAATTGATTGATTAAGAATATAAGAACACCAAATTTAAAGGAAAAAATATGTCAGGTTATTCCGTATTCCGACAAAAGAAGAATGATGCTACTAAAGAGCCAATGTTTTTCGGATTAAGCGTAAACGTTGCTCGCTACGATCAACAAAAGCATCGCTTGTTTGAAAAAGCAATTGAGCGTCAATTAAGTCTATTCTGGCGACCAGAAGAAGTGGACGTAAGTAAGGATCGTATTGACTACCAAGCTATGTCGGAACATGAACGCCATATTTTTATCTCTAACCTAAAATATCAAACTCTGTTGGATTCAGTGCAGGGTCGTGCGCCAAACATTGCTTTCCTGCCAATTTGTTCATTGCCGGAGCTGGAAACATGGATAGAAACATGGTCATTCTCTGAAACCATTCATAGCCGTAGTTATACTCACATCATTCGTAATCTGGTTAATGATCCCGACACTATCTTTGATGGCATTGTTGAAGACGAAATGATTCTGACTCGTGCCGCATCTGTTTCAGAGGAATACGACAAACTTATTAAGCTCTTTGTTGCTCGTGAATATCTCGGTATTGAGGAATTTGAACACAAATACGGCGTTGAGACAATTCATGAACAAGTGTTTAAAACATTGGTAGCTGTAAATACCCTTGAGGCTATCCGCTTTTATGTGAGCTTCGCTTGTACGTTTGCATTTGGCGAACGCGGTGTGATGGAAGCTAATGCCAAAATTATGAAGTTTATTGCCCGTGACGAAGCTCTTCACTGTCACGTCACTCAGGAAATGATCAAACTGATGTATTCCGGTCGTGAGGGCGATATGTGGAAGCGTATAGCCGAACGTAATCGCCAGTTTGTTATTAATACAATGAAGTCTGTTGCCGAGCAGGAAATGGCTTGGGCTGAATATCTGTTTAAAGACGGATCAATGATTGGTCTGAACGCTGATATGTTGAAGAAATACGTAAAGCACCGCTCAAATGTAGCTATGAAACGTATTCACTTTACCCCTATCTTTGATGATGTGAAAAGCGATCCGCTACCGTGGATGGATAGCTGGCTGTTATCTGACAATGTACAAGTTGCCCCTCAAGAGGCTGAAAAGGCTGACTATTTAACAGGTCAGATTGACTCTCAAGTAAGTACTGGTGCTTTAGCTGGCTTTGAAATCTAACCCAACTACCGCTCATAAAAGAGTGACTGTCTCTGTCACTCTTTTATTGTTATTAACGATATCTAATTAACAAAAATATCTTATATTGGAAAATAACTTAATGAAGATCAATAACCCGACACTTAGCCTAAAACCCACTGATAAAACTGCAATTGCTATTAACAACCACATTAAACCACTCTATGAGTTGGTGAAGGAGTTTCATCAGGTTTTTGGTCACCCGATAGACGAAACAGACATAACATCTGAAATGCTGTACTTACGTGCCAATTTGATTCGTGAAGAAGCCGAAGAAGGTTTAGCTGCGCTTGATGAAGGTAATTCTAAGGAAATTCTTGATGCTGTAGGTGACACTGTTTATGTGCTGGTTGGTACTCTTGTTGTTATAAAAAATTCAATGAGCCATGCCTTATCACTCGACCATTCCCAATTAGGTGCAAAAACCGTTTTCAACATAATGGCAACTGAAACCGGATCGTGCTTTGTGAGAGATTTAGAAACAGGCTTTAATTTAGCTATTACTACGGCTGGTTTGCTTGTTGATATCGCTGATTATTTAGACGCTGGTGAGGGAGTTTCCGCATGTGAGGGAATTTCTTGTTTGCCAGATTACATTTCAGATTGTCTGGTTGTATTCCGGCACGTATTGCATTTAAGTGGTGTACCTCTGTATGGGCTGACTCAGGCTATTCATGAATCTAACATGTCTAAGTTGTGGTCTGCTGACACAGAAACTCGCAAAAGTCAGGTTGCTAACTGTAAATACAATCCGGCAGATTTAGCATTCCGCACCTGTCTCTCTCGTGATGGGGTGATCGGTTATCGTATTTCAGACGATAAGATATTGAAGTCACCGAGTTATACACCAGTTGATTTGATGCCTTTTATCGAGCAATGCAATTCTCTATAAAATAATCATTGATAAGTAAATAGATACCTATTAATATTTGTTATGCCTTATTTACTGTTATCGGTAATAAAATTACCACTATTGACAGACTTTTTATAGTAAATACTATCCTTGAGCGCGCTTAACAAGTGCGCTTTTTTTTATTTGCTACTTAACTAACTTATATAAAATGTAGTAAGTGAATGAGTACGGTGATAATTTAAAATGACAGAATCAAACAAATCAACTAGCCAGAATAACTTCCCGGTTCTCAATGATGAATCATATCGTGATATCGTTTCAGATATAGCTCAATTTGGCCTTTCGTCCAGTGCAGACAGAACTGGTATTGGCACAATCGGGCTTTGCTTCATTCCAAGTTTTTATCACTTGGACGGTGGCATTATTCCAATGATCTCCGGTAAAACGGTTAACCAAAAGCCATTATTGGTAGAACTGGAATGGTATTTCAAAGGGCTTACCAACATTCACTTCCTCAATGAGAATGGTGTATCAATTTGGGATCAGTGGGCTGACGAAAATGGCGATCTCGGCCCCGTTTATGGGAAACAGTGGCGCAAATGGCGTGATACTCGTGTTGTTACGCCTGAACAATATGAGCAAATTAAAGATCGTGGGTATGCCATTGAGGGAATTCTGACAGATGGACGCTTAGCTATAACCCGTCAAATCGACCAGTTACAACGCATCGTTGACAATCTGCGTAATGATCCTGAAAACCGACGTAATATCATGACAGCATGGAACGTAGGTGAGCTGGAAGATATGAAACTTCCGCCTTGCCATTTTGCGTTTGGTGCATGGAGCCGTGAAACTGATCCGGTTACTCGTCTGGTAATGGCATTCCGCATTGGCGTCAATCACATTGAGCATGATATTGACTCAAAATACGCTAACTTTGCTCTGGCGATTAAGCCAATAATGGAAAGAGATAGTGTAAATTATGATGACTTCATATCGAGCCTTACTCATGAATGGCTTGATCATCACAATATCCCCCGTCGTGTACTGAATACAGGTATGGTGCAACGTAGTGTTGATACTTTCGTTGGTATGCCTTTTAACATTGCGGGTTATAGCATTATTACCCACTATCTCGCTCATATTACCGATCACATGGCCTGTAACTTCACCCACTTTGGGTTTGATGTTCACCTGTATAACAACCACGAAGATGGTGTAAACACTTATCTAAGCCGCTCTGACATGTCGGATAACAACCCGATTGTTGTTTTCCCTGACTCATGGAAAGAACTGAATGATTTTAATTGGCAAGGGATCAAGATTTGCGGTTACAAATCTCACCCGTGGATCAAAGTGCCTGTAGCGAAATAAGGATATTTCACCATGCAACCCCTAGTTATATGCACCATTGACGGTGTACTTTCTGACAACACTAACCGTTTTCACCTGATGAAAGAGGGAAGCATTATTGAGTATAACGAACGGCATGAGCGTGATGAGGCAATTATCGCGTCCATTCGTATGCTTAAAGGCTTCCAGCGTACCGGTTGTGACATTCTCATTGTTGACGACCGCCCTGCCGAATATATGGAGCAAACAGAAAGTTGGCTTAAAGAGTACGGTGTATTCTTTGACTACCTGTATTTACCATCACCAAAACAATCCGGTCGTAGCTTTAAAATGAAAGCAGTAAAAGAACATTTAAATGAAAACGGTGGTCAGATTATTGCTGTCCTGTGTACTGAACGACAGGATGAGCACGATTTTCGTAACCACCCACATCGCCCTACCGTTTATACAGTTTCGAGGGGTGCGATGTGATCTCATTAATTGCTGCGGTAGCGAAGAACAACGGAATAGGTATTAACAACACCTTACCGTGGTACTGCCCACGTGATCTGAAATTGTTTAAGCAGAGAACGCTTGGTGAAATCGTGGTGATGGGAAGAAAAACGGCTGAAAGTCTGGGTAAGCCATTAAAGGATCGCATTAATTTTGTCCTGTCACGTAACCCTAATCGTGTACCAGCCGGATTTTCAATTATCCGTGATGCTAATGAGGTGAAAGCATTAGCCGAATTTCATGCGGTTTACATCATTGGTGGTGCTGAAATCTATCGTCAGTTTATTAATATTGCTGACCGAGCTTTTATTTCCCACATAGAAGTCGATGCCATTGATGCCGATACATTCTTCCCAATGGAGGAGTTGAAAGCCGCATTTTCTCGTCGTCTGACCCTCAATTACTACGATGAACTGGAAAATGAGCCTGCTTTTGACCATGTGATGTATTGGAAGCAAACACCATGAAACCTATATTTAGACTCGGCTTAACAGGAGCACAGGGTACAGGAAAAAGTACTTTGGCTAAAACCTTTTCAGAACAGACAGGTATTCGTTATTTTGATGCCAATGTACGCGGTATTCTCAGTCGCAACGGTTTTGATTGTCGTTCTGAAATGACTATCAGACAGTATTTCAATATGCAGGAGACAGTTGCTCATGAATTGTATAGCAGCTATCCCGATGAGAGCTTTATAACAGATCGCACGCCTGTTGATGTAATGGCCTTTACGCTGGCTTATGTACCACCAACTATTGTTGAAGCCTCAGAGGACGGTAAGTCTGTTGAGCTTTCTCTGAACGATATCTTAACCCAATCACGGTTGGCAGTAGCTCGTCATTTCTCCCACGTTATTTTGGTGCATGGCGGCTTTAAGGTCGATGAAGAAAATATGAAGCGCAAAGATAGAGCTTCAATGCATTTGGGTTATCGAATGAAACTGGAAAGTCTCATAGAGGGTGAAATTGGTCGATTTTCTAATTTTACAAACACAAAAAATGTTGAGTTTCGCATGATCCCTCGTGATATGACTGAACTTCAACGTCGTGTCAGTTCGTTGATTGGGGTGTACAACCGCTATATCGACTCATTTAATTACGAAACCAGTACCGTTCATTAATCCTTTTATGCCTGTGTGGTTAGTTGAAAATTAGCTGACCACACAACGGAGATTTAAAGCATGTCAGAAGCTATTAACAATGACGAAGCAACACGATCAGAAGATGAGTTGATTGATTTGCGAGAAGAGATAGATCGCAAGGCACTAGTGGCTATTGAAAATATTGTAGGTCGATTTGAGAAGAACATGATTACAAGGCGTGAGGCATTTGTTGGAGTATCTGCCGTATTCGATTCTGTGCAAGGTCTGGTTAGCCGTGAAGTCGGAGAAACACTGAATGTTGTTTTCACCGAAATGCAGAAATCCAATAAGCAAGATAAGTTCCCTATGGTATTCGCGCACAAGGGGACAGTAGTGATTTTGAAACTGGATATGTTCTGCCACACATTAACTTCTATGATAGTCACTGGTTCAGGCCAAAAAGCGGAGAAATCAGAATCATTTGAGAATGAACCGGACGCATTGAAAGCAGCTATTTCTAAGGCTATGACGTTTAGTAAAAATGGGGCGATCCGACTATGACAAAAATAGCCGTTGGGCTTGATCTTGAAACTACGGGGTTAGAATACGCTGACGGGCATCGTATCTTTGAAATTGCATTATGTGCTCGTGATTTGGCTACAGGCGCAGTTATTAAAGATCTTGCTATGCGTTTTAATCCACGGAGGGAAATATCAGCCAAAGCACAGGAAATTACGGGTGTTAGGTTGTCTGACTTGGTTGCAGAACCGCTGTTTGAGAGCAAATGCCACTCTATTGCCGCAATATTGAATAATGCCACAGTGATTGTGGCACATAACGGATTAGGGTTTGATAAACCGTTTATTGACCATGAAATGAGACTGCACGGTGTGACACTGAGACAAGATCTCATCTGGATGGATACTATGCTTCACGGCCTATGGGCTACACAGGATGGTAAACGCCCGACCTTACGTGAATTAGCTTTTGCGCTTGGCTTTGAATACGACGAAGAAAAGGCACATGGTGCTTTGTATGATACTCAGCTTATGATGGATTGTTTTTTCATTGCTCGGTTGAAATACGGGTTATTTCGATTACCAGATGAAAATTGTATAAAATTTAGTTAAAGCCAGCCTCTCTTGGCTCCAGTTCAAGGCTTGACTATTTGGAGGGCGTTTTTAACAAACAAAAGAAGATTAATTTTCACCAAGAATGAGTTGATTAGTTAAACATAATCGAAACAGGCAATTACACAAATTTAGAAACAGGGTCAATGGTTGTAGAATTTAACGTTATCCCTTTTTTCTCGTAAATTTCTGTATAGTAGTGTTCTTCTCTGAAAGATAAATTATCTTTATCTCTATAGCCACTTATAAAGGGTATGATGGATACCATTGCATCGGAATGAGTATGAAAATTATAAAATTTCGCTTCATCAACCATTCCAACATACACCTTGCGAGACTTGAGGGTGATCATAACGAGAAGATTATTCTCCAATGATTCCAGCAACAATTCATTTACAGCGTCTTTTTTTGCATTATTCTTAATGGCTTTAATTTTGTAGTCATAGTGTTCTGATCTATTTTTGGCAATTGAAGCCTGCCCTATACTCATAAGAATTGTAGATGCAACCACAACCCATGAGAAAAAGCTTGCCGTAGCGTATCTAAATCCGTTCAAATCTGTAGCAAATGTAAAATGTATGTACTCTACACCCAAATATGCGGGCACATTCATAATGTACATTGCTAGATACAACAGGATTTCAATGAATAAAGCCATGACAAAGCCAGAGATCAAAAATTCACCACCATTTAAAGCTACTTGAAAGTAAGCATTCCACCCTTGTGTTTTTTGTAGTTCAATTTTTGACGGTATGTCGCTATCGATATATTTGTAGACACAGATCAAAAC
Source organism: Xenorhabdus khoisanae (assembly GCF_001037465.1). Lineage (GTDB taxonomy): Bacteria > Pseudomonadota > Gammaproteobacteria > Enterobacterales > Enterobacteriaceae > Xenorhabdus > Xenorhabdus khoisanae. The sequence continues at coordinate 6,436 of NZ_LFCV01000064.1, read as the reverse complement.
AAAAGTAATAAAAACAGGCCTCATAATAGTTATTTATTCTTCGATAAGGCTTTTAAATTGTGCTCAAAAGCTGCTATCACATCTCTGTTATTCTTATTGATAAGGACAGTACCGTCATTTCTGATCAGTAACCTATGCGAACAATTCTCAGTATCGTTTTTTTCTGTTTTTAACAGTCTAGCTGTTTCTCTAATAATTTTATCAGGAGAAACATATGCCTTATCTATGAATTTTGTAAATGACATGCCCTCTCTCCTTTTAATAAAATTTAATCGTTGTGATTAAATTTCACTCTATTTCTAGACTGAGTTTACTTACAAATTACTCTCCAGAGAATCCATCTCGACAAACTCGACCAGATCGGTCGGCAGCATTAAAACGCGCACATGAGGCCGTTTCTTATGATGACTGGTTCAGGGAACAGGTACAGGCATCGATTGATGATCCGCGACCAGCAGTTTCTCATGAGAATGCCAAACGTCACTTCGCCGCCCGGAAAAATGCTCTGCGTAAGGAGTCGTAATGCGTCTGGAATGGAAACCAATGGCTCTGACTGACCGCGAAAATATTATGGATTATATCTCTCGTGATAACCCAGAGGCGGCTATTGCATTGGATGATGAGTTTGAGGCAGCAGAGCGGGCGTGTACTCAGCCTGAGATGTATAAACCCGGTCGGCTGAAAGGTACGAGGGAAGTCGTGGTAAGGCCCCACCACATTCTGATATACCGGATTGAAAGAGATGTATTGACGGTTTTACGTGTACTTCATGCCGCTCAACAATGGCCGCCGATTGAGTGACGGAAATTTCGACGGATAAACGGGATATCTGGTTTTTTATTAAGTTCTTGACAGTCGTCAAGATACAGTTCAATGGATTTTTTGAATTCGTCTTCCAGTTCCTTAATTGTTGTTGCCTGATAGGTGACTAAATCACGGATATACGCTAGTTTTCCGAAAAGATAATTATCTTCGACATCAAATTCAATCGTTCCGATATAACCTTTATAAGTCAGGTGATTCATAGCCAATCTACCTTTTTAAATACCATCAAAGATGAAATCTATTGCAGCCTTAACCCGGTTACGGTATTGCGTAGCATCGCAAAATTCAGCACCCAAGGCACGAACAGATATACTTGCCATTTCATGAGTCATTACAGCATATTCTTTGTCGTCTATAAGTCTGACAAGGGGAATCATACGATCTGGACGACGGTTGTCTGGATATTTTTCAATGGGCAATAGTGGAATAACAATTCTGCGGTTTAACTGCCCTATAATGTCGCTCGTTACGTCCAGTAACAGTGGGTAAACGGCAGTTCTTCCAGTATTACGATAAACGGTGAATTGCATAGTTAAAACGTCCTGTATTCATCACTGAAACAACCATGTTCATCATGGAAACGGTTTAATGCCTCCAAAGCTTCTGTGTTCTCTTCTTGCCATTTCCTTGCCTCATAATGACGTAATTCTGTATCTAGAGCAGCAGAAAGTGTTGCACTAAAGTTAATTCCCGCTTCACGTGCCCGATTCAGTAAACCTCGTTCAATAGTCATTGTTACGCTCTGTGTATTGCGTTGTTTTGCTGTCATGATTTATCTCCATCATTAATTATACGTGCATATTACACGTGCATATACACGGAGTATAGTTCTAAAAAGACCAGAGCTTCGGTGATAGTACAATTTGCTCATTAGCTTAGTAGTTTTAACTGTGTTTAGGGCTCGGTAGATTAGAGTTTCACCTGATATGTATTTAGGTAGATCCATTATGAGACAATCAGCAAGAGCAGAAAAAGTGGATAAATGCGAGCAGTTATAACTACTCGGTCACTACATTTGCCTATTATTTCAACTTCATCGCCTAATCAATTTGGTCATAATTACTTAAAAAGTAGTACGTTAAATGTTAAAGGAAAAAATAAAGTGACTATGAATACTGAAACACAAGCAAACACTTCAAGCGATCTGTCTTTAGATGAAATGTTAGCAATTCTTGACTCAGAAGGCGTTGATTCTAAATCTGAAACAGTCACTTTTAAAAACGATGTAGGCGGGTTGAGTGAGCTGGATAAATTGAGTACAGAGTTGGAAAATCTAGATGTGAAAGACATCTCTGATGCTATCCGGCTTGAAGGTTTACCTGTTGTTAGCGGTAAGATGGAAACTTTGGTAATTTCAAAACTACTAGGATCTATTCCTGAACCAGTTGATCTGAATTCCTACGCAGAAGAAGATGATTTAGAGGCAACTCTGGCTGCGCTGTCTGATGAGATTGTCACAGACACACCTTCAATTGACCCTATCGAACCAGAAATAAAAATCAAACCTGCTCGCCAAAAGGCGATTCGTAGACGTGAAACAGTCGTGCGCCCCCGTTTCCAGCTATCTGATTTAACCACTGAGGATTGCGAAAAACTTGGTGTAACAAAAGAGGTCATGATAGAAGCGGTTGATAAGTGTCCGGTTAAGGCGAAAGACAAAGTACTTAACTTAGCTCAGTGGGCATTACGTGGTAACGAACTGTCAGTATATACGCAGTTAGGGATTGAATGTTTAATCAAGAACAATACGGCATCATCTGAAATTTTCCGTATTTACATGATGAGCAACCCGACTCGACCTTATCCAACTACAACTGCTGGCACTCAGGCAGGTCAGTTAATGGCTGTATTGCCAGCTATGGGTATTGCTGACCGTATTGGAAAGAATGTGACATTGAAAACGGATAGCCCTCTGGTAAGGATGTTCAGAGAACAATTCTCTCAGTAAACAGAATCTCCTGAGGGGACGTATTATGATTATTTAATACGTTTCCTTATCTAACTGTCAAAAACGTCTCACAATCGATTATAAACGTGTTCCCGACAAACAAATCAACACTTGAAGATCAGATCACTTGTTATAAAATTATTATTTTTAATAGGTATGTGAATACACATGGGAACAGCAACAACAGTTAAGACTCGGAAAAGAGATAAATCACTAAAGGATTTATGGCGGACACCTCGATGGTGTGTCACTGCCACCGAGATCATACTCTCGCTGAAATTTGACGTGGATATTGCCTGTAACAAAGAGAATGCATTATTTGAGAAGTTTATAGGCGTTGAAAAGGATGCTCTGAAATGTAGTTGGGGAATGTCAGGCACGAAAGCCTTTCTAAATCCTCCATATTCCAAAATTGAACCGTGGATTGATGCCGCCATTCGTGAGCAAATTCAGGGAGTAACTACGGTTATGTTGATCCCTCAGTCCATTGATACCAAGTGGTATTTGAAAGCTAGAAAATTCGCCAATGAGATTGTGATGATTGTTGGTGGTCGTGTGGCATTTTTGGAGCCAGATGTAACGCTGGGATTAAAAGAAAGCCGCATGAACACTGGCGGCAGTATGCTGGTAGTTTTTCGTGGCTATTCCGGTGGTATTGGCTGTATTAACCGAGAAATTGAAATTGAAGTCATGAAGACAATCGGTGGTTATGTTCCGCCTGTCAGAGCAAAACGTACAGTTAAATCTATATCCAAAAAAGAGAAAGCCGCAGCTTAGTTTTAGTAGCCTTGCTCCCATATATATTTAATAGATTTTTATTAAAATCACTTAAAGAAATACATATAGATATTATAGGAGCACGGCATTAGAAAAACTGCGTAAATGATGATACCTGCGGAGATAAAATAATGTCAGAACCTGTTAATGTAGTTGCTTTCGTTGAAACTGATTTCACTGCCCATGTACGTGAACGACTTCAAGATAAAGGTCAGTCTTTTGAGCTGGCGGAATGGGCTTTTAGGTGTATTGAAACTGGTGAGAACAAAGACAATATGCGGCAATTGGTTAGTGTGCTGGTCAATGAGGTGTTTTTTCAGCGTAAAATGTTCGAAGACATAGATAACTTTATAAGAAACAACTAAAAGTTCTGTTTGAAGTTTAAGATTTCATACAATTAATACAATAACTCGCTATAGGTTAGTGCAAACCGTCGTATACTCCGCCGATAACGATGCTTTTATTGATGCTTTTAAAAGTGCTATTATAAGACATTAAAAATGCAGTTAACTGTGGGGTTCAATATGGCATACCAGATATTAACGACGATAGCGGCCAGCATTACTGATTTAAAACGTAATCCAATGGGAACCATTGAAGAAGGGGAAGGTGGGGCAGTTGCTATCCTGAATCGCAATGAACCCGCATTCTATTGTGTTCCTCCTGAACTTTACGCTTATTATCTGGAATTAGCGGAAGATGCAGAATTAAACCGTATTGCAGATGAACGGCTGGCAGATTCTGAATTTGTGAGCGTTAGCCTCGATGATCTATAAACTTGAGTTTGAGAAGCGAGCGCTTAAAGAGTGGAGAAATTTGGGTCACACAATACGGGAGCAACTTAAAAAGAAGTTGGCTGAACGTTTGGAAACTCCTCATGTTCCGGCTTCTCGATTGAGTGGAAGGACTAACCGATATAAGATCAAACTTAAATCGTCAGGATATCGTTTGGTCTATGAGGTAAATGATAACAAAATAGTACTTCTTGTTATTGCTGTTGGAAAACGTGCCGATGATGAGATCTATAAATTAGCAGACAAACGATAAATGAGTCTGAAAACTAATCTGAAGCGCTAATCTAAGTAGCGTTTCATTTTCTAACGGCAATAAAAGTCTAATGACCTTATGGTGGCATAGGATTAGGGAGCTTACTGCTTTAGCAGCTTTCAGCCGTCCATACCAACATGAAGAATCTGTCTTAAAATACGAGAGTCAAATATGCAGAACCTCATTTGGGAGAGGTCGTCCCCGGCATCCATGCAGCTTTTACGAAAAATCGTGGTGTATGGTCTTGGTTGATCCATCAAGGTTAGATAGATCTCTCAAGGACACCGGCTTGATAGCATGGTTAGTTATTAGATCGTTGCCACCTTAAACCTGCTTTATCCTCGGTCAAAAAGTCATTCGCCCGTAAGTTTCCGCCTTTGTCATTGGTCTTGAGCGCAATTTGTTTGTTTTCAGGGGAGGAAACGCTACCACCTAACCATCATCACCACTTACTGAATAATAGGCGATATTTATTCAGTTGTTGGGTGATTACCAACGGTGGATGATGATAGATACATATTTAAATGCAATCAATAAGTATATGCATACATTATTGAGTTTCAGATTATAAATAGACCGATAAAGTCTTTGTGCTAAACTGATAAAGTGAGTTATACTATGTTTAAACAATTAAGTTATTTGGAGGCTGCTATGAGTGTAGCAATCAAAAAATGGGGTAATAGTCAGGGTATTATAATTCCAGCAAATATTCTGAGCAAAATAGGTGTAAAAGTTGGTCAAGTCATGGACTTGACTGTAGATGAAGGGAAGATTGTTTTGTCCCCCCGTAAAAGAAAAGCTGTTTATTCAGAAAGTTATTTGCTTTCCGGTTTAAATGAGCATACCGCCCATTCTGATGAGATTGCAAGTGTTTCCAGTACAGAGTTAGGTGAATAATGCTCCCTTATATCCCAAACAGAAACGATATTATTATGCTTGATTTTGAACCAACAAAGGGTAAGGAAATCGGTAAATATCGCCCTGCACTTGTTCTTTCGAGCCATGAATACAGCAAAAAAACAGGGCTTGTGATATGTTGTCCTATCAGCACAAGCATTAGAGGTGGGGCAACGGAAGTTTCGGTTGATAATTTGGATAAACCAAGCGTTGTGTCCTCAAGTCTGATCCAAACGCTGTCATGGAGAGAAAGAAAGTCAAAATTCGTTATCCAAGCTGAACTCGAAGTAATGGATGAAGTTTTAGCTAGAATCATTCCGTTAATAGGGGGTAATGTATTCTTTGAATAAAATCGTTCTAAAAATAAAATCCATAATGATAGGTAATTAAATACATATTGCATTTAATGTGTTTGTGCTGTTATATTGCCATCGTCATGGAATGATGCGCTCAGCGGCAGCTGTATTACTCAGGATGAGTAAAAATCGGGGTAGTGGGATCAGGTTTTCTGATTCCCTCTCCACCGCTCAAGTGACAAGGTGCCAGTCATTACGTAATTTTCCACATAAATCATTCCTCAATAATACTAATCCCCCTCTTGCGTCCATGTATGGGTGAATAAATAAACCTAAAGTTACTACTGACTCAGTTTCCTGATAACCAAATATTCTAAATAATTTATTTTATAAATTTCCATATGCATAAAAATAATTTCATTAAGAAAATTTTATTATTTTCATCGAGAGGTAAACAATAAATACAACCGTTTCTGTTTTGAATTCAGATATCTCATCGTTGCACATATTCTTCGGGAACAAAGACTGATTTTACATAATGCTCATGGTGGAATAGCCGTATCCAAAAATTCGGTTGCTTGATTTTGGCAGTTATTTTATAACACGCTCACTAAATTCTTTATCAGAGATATCCACAATAATGTTG
>NZ_LFCV01000063.1 GCF_001037465.1 Xenorhabdus khoisanae | reverse complement strand
TTATATAAATAACCAATTTTAAAATTCATATTAAATAAAAAATGAAATAATAAAAATAAGATAAAACCAAAATAATTTTAACACACTCAATTCGATTATTTGAATAAAAAACAGTACAGTAATTATTTTTGCGCAAATTACAACTAGCAAATAAAAAACTTAAAGTAACTATATCTTAAGTTAACATAGCACAGCATCAATATGATTATCACCTAATAAATGAAAAGTATAAAAGCTAATATTTAAACTACTTAATCAAGAGGTAACCAATGAGATACAATAAGTAATAACATTGAACTTAATGGGAGTATTAACAATGGCAAAGCAGGGTTATATATCATTATAAAATTAGCAGCTAGTCAGAATGAAAAGAACTTACCTCAATATGGAAAAAAGGGATATTTAAGGGTGTCCGCTACTGGAAAAAAAGATAAAACAATTGATTTTATATTAGATGGAAGTAATGTTCTTACAGATGGTCAAGAAAAGTATATAAATATTCCAATTCCATTCTGTGATCTTATATGGATTGGGCTTTCCGAAGATATAACACCTCAACTATATATTGACTATACAATCACAGATAGTAATTCAGGTAAGTTAGAAAAAAGTAAAATTTGGATAACTGATATTGATACTGTTATTTTAGGAGACTCCCCAGACATCAACTACGGTTGTATATCTTAGAATAAAAATCTTAGTTTTAAAACCCAATAAATTATAGATTGGTATAATCAACAAAGCTACAACTTGAAAAACCATTCAAAATAAAAACCCCATTCCGGGGTTTTTATTTTATTGAGATTTTTTACTTTATTGATTTTTTTCAGAGGTTAAGCCTAATTTTTCAGTTATTTCTTTTACTTCTTCGTTATTTTCTAGCTTGTTCTTTTCATACTTATTAAGACTTGAAGATAAGCACTCTATGTCTGTCACCTTACAAGTTTTAAAATCATCCGTTACTATAGACGAAACTTTAGCAAACAAAATGATTTTCTTGTCAGTTTCAGTTGCCTTGTCTGGATTTTTCGAAGCGTTATTTATAGATGATACTAACTTGCTAACCAACTCATCTTCAGCTACTGAAACTGGAACACAATCACCTAATGTTGGAGAACCGATGATAACGCTTTCACCAACACATGCATATTTAACCTTTTGGTTTCTATTTAATTCAGCGGCAAGATCTCTATATTTTCTGGCAAAATTGACGTGAACTTTATTAAACATGTCGCCTGTTTTCAAAGTAACAACAGGAATGTCACCAATACTAGAATCTATAGAATCAACGATACCAGTGATGATGATTTTTTTACCTTTATAGGTTTTATCACCTCTAGCCTCATTACTCGCGTACACCCTTTCCATCTCTTTCGCTGTTACAACAATGTAATCTGTATTTAGTTCTGAATTACCACCTTCAAAACCCATTTTCACATCTTTACGAATTACATTTTCAATAACGTTTGATTCATTTTCAGTTAACTTAATCGCATTACTACTGGATGAAGTCGTTCCTGATGATTTATCATCCTTACCAGCAATGATCCCGATTACGATAAGAACGACAAATACTATCCCTACCCATTTCAATATTTTTTTCATTTAGATACCTATTTACATCATATTAGCTAACTATCCAAACCGACGCATTTCATGCAAGCATCTGATATCACGTTTTGTTAGTGTTTTTTCTATCGCTGTTATGCAGCCCCTTACGGAGCTGACTGGCGATTAGTCTGCTGCAACAGTTTGTTTACTCTGTTCTTTTTTCTTTAAAATCATTGAAATAATGATTGCCAATACGAAAAGAACAATATGGAAACCAACATAGAACCAATAAAGCCCTATACCATCTTCCCCATTACTATGCATTGTAGCAGCAGTAGCCATGATACTTGGTGACAAAAAGGCAGCATCAATGATGTTTATGCCAAATGTTACACCAGATAATGTCGGATTCTTATAAAATGTAATAAGAGCGAAAACACTACAGAACATAGCTATAAATACGCCACCCACTGGGATAAATATAGATAGAGCAGCAAATATAAGAGCGATAATAGCTAAAGCTTTCATTTTTAAACATCCCTAATTAAAGCGCCAAGATGTTCAGAAACCTACCACATGAAAGGCTGGATCAATTACCCATTATTGGGTATTATATTCACCACCATCTCGGCATTGTTAAATTTAATTTTCAATCTCATTCGCTTTATGCAAGCGATTTATCTGCGGTTGTAATTCTGAATCAACTGAAAATGATATTTTTTTATTTTGTTCGTGTCAAAAAATATCAAGCATAACATGCGGATTTAATTTAATTCACGATCAATGGGTGCAGCCAAATATAGAAATGGTTGCCCCCGGTTTCTCAAACGAGAAATTAACTCTAAATACTCTTCAGCTAATTAATAAAAATTCATTATTGCAAATTTATGGAATAATTAACTTATCATACTTGCATATTCATGACTTCATGATAAGCACTAACCAACTTATTTCTTACCTGAATGCCCATTTGTAACGAAATGCCCGCTTTCTGCATATTGACCATCACATCATTGAGTTCCACACCCGGAACGCCCAGTGTGAAATCTTGTGCCTGCTTGGATGCACTCAGTCGGTTCCGGTTTATTTTTTCTACAGCGGCAGTCAGTTGGCTGGCAAAACTGCCTTGTACTGGCATGGGTTTGGCAATGTTTGCTGCTTGTAATGCCTGAGCCTGCATCTGTTGCAGTACACCTTCAATTGCCTGAATTGACATAAAAACCTCGCGTTAAATCACCCTATTGATTATGTGATTAAGTGCCATATTAGCCGTGGGCCAGTTGGCAGTTTTCCACGCTGCCACCGTAACATAGCCCTTCCAAACTAAAGCGGGTAATTGAAGTAAAAATTCAAAGCTTATTGTGCCATTAAAAGAGGTGTGAACAGCGAATAATGATGGGATTAATAATAGGAAGAATCTTTTCGCTTGCGTATGGGGAGTCTGTTTTGTTACGCCACGCTTTTAGTATTCATGTTGACCAGCAAGGCAAGGATCGTCTATGAGTGCAGCAACAACCGACGTTGAAAACCAAAATAAAGGTTTTAACGCTATCATCAGCAGGATAAAAGCTGATCCAAAAGTTCCGTTATTAGTTGCTGGCTCCGCTGCCATCGCTATTGTCATCGCCCTGTTCCTCTGGTTGAAAAGCCCCGATTATCGAGTGCTTTACAGCAACCTGAGTGATAAGGATGGCGGGGAAATCGTTACGCAATTAACCCAAATGAACGTCCCTTACCGTTTTGCCGAAAATGGCTCTGCGCTCATGATACCTGCCGATAAGGTGCATGAGACCCGCCTGAAACTGGCACAACAAGGGCTACCAAAAGGGGGCGCTGCCGGTTTCGAACTCTTGGATAAAGAGAAATTCGGTATCAGCCAGTTCAGTGAGCAGGTCAATTACCAACGCGCATTGGAAGGTGAGCTGGCTCGTACTGTTGAATCACTCGGCCCAGTCCAGAGCGCTCGTGTCCATTTGGCTCTGCCAAAACCTTCGCTGTTCGTTCGTGAACAAAAATCGCCGTCAGCCTCCGTAACAGTCGGATTGCTGCAAGGCCGTGTTCTGGATGAAGGGCAAATCAATGCCATTGTGCATATGATTTCAAGCAGTGTTGCCGGTTTGCCGGCTGGCAATGTGACGATTGTAGATCAATCTGGTCGCCTGCTGACACAAGCCGATGCCACTGGCCGTGATTTAAATACGACTCAGTTGAAATATACACAGGAAGTAGAGAGTCGTTTCCAGCACCGCATTGAAACTATTCTGGCCCCTGTCGTGGGTCGCGGTAATGTGCATGCTCAAGTAACGGCACAAATTGATTTCTCTCACCGTGAAGAAACAGCGGAAGAGTATAAACCTAATCAGCCACCAAATCAGGCAGCCATCCGCTCCAAACAAACCAGTATCAGCGAGCAGAGTGGCGGGCCATTGGTAGGCGGTGTGCCGGGAGCATTGTCGAATCAGCCAAATGCTGCGCCAAATGCCCCGATTGAAAAACCAAATGCCAAAGGCAATGGTGACGAAAAAGCTGACCAGAACCGCAACAATAGTGCCAATAGCAATAACAGAAATAATAGCTATGAGCGCGTAATAAGTAACAACCGCAATAACCGTCAAGACGAAACCACCAACTATGAAGTGGATCGCACCATTCGCCATGTTCAATTACAAGCTGGCACAGTGGAACGTCTTTCGGTTGCCGTTGTGGTCAACTATACCACCGTTCAGGGGGAAAATGGCCCTGAAACAAAAGCGCTGACACCAGAACAGTTATCGCAGATAGAAGCACTAACCCGTGAAGCCATGGGATTCTCTACTGAACGTGGCGACAGCCTGAACGTACTCAACACACAGTTCAATGATACATCCGAAGTGATAGAAACTCTGCCATTCTGGCAGCACCCTGTCCTGCTGGAAAAACTGCTGGAAGCAGGTCGTTGGTTACTGTTGGTTCTGGTTGCCTGGTTGCTGTGGCGTAAGATGATCGTGCCACAAATCGCCAAAAAACGTGCCGCAGAAAAAGCCGCATTGGCAGCCCAGAAAACCCCGCAGAAACAGCAACCAGAAACCAATGCTGAAATGGATGAAAAAATGCGCCGTAAGCTGGCTCGCCAACGCGTTAATGCAGAGCTTCAAAGTCAGCGTATCCGTGAACTTGCAGAAAAAGATCCTCGCGTCGTCGCGCTGGTGATCCGTCAATGGATGAGTAACGAACAATGAGCCTGAGCGGAACAGAAAGAAGTGCCGTCATGTTAATGACCCTGGGAGAAGATCAGGCGGCCGAGGTGTTCAAGCACCTGAATTCCCGGGAAGTACAACAATTGAGTATTGCCATGGCGGGGATGAGACAAGTCTCCAACCAGCAACTGGTTGAAGTGCTGGCGGAGTTTGAAGAAGATGCGGGGCAGTTCACTGCCCTCAGCATTAACGCCAACGATTATCTGCGCAGCGTACTGATCAAAGCATTGGGTGAAGAACGTGCTTCCAGTCTGCTTGAGGATATCCTTGAGTCCCGTGATACCACGACAGGCATCGAAACCCTCAACTTTATGGAACCGCAAATGGCGGCCGATATGATACGCGATGAACATCCGCAGATTATTGCCACTATTTTGGTTCACCTGAATCGTGGTCAGGCAGCCGATATTCTTGCTCTGTTTGAGGAACGCCTGCGTAATGATGTCATGCTTCGTATCGCTACCTTTGGTGGTGTACAGCCATCCGCACTGGCAGAGTTGACAGAAGTATTGAATACCCTGCTGGATGGTCAGAACCTGAAACGCAGCAAAATGGGTGGTATTCGTACTGCGGCAGAAATCATCAATCTGATGAAAAGCCAGCAGGAAGAAGGCGTCATTGATGCAGTCCGCACTTACGATAACGAACTGGCACAGAAAATCATTGATGAAATGTTCCTGTTCGAAAACCTTATCGGCGTGGACGACCGCAGTATCCAGCGCCTGTTGCAGGAAATTCCGGTCGATTCCCTGCTTGTGGCATTGAAAGGTTGCGATCAGGCATTGCGCGATCACTTCCTCAACAATATGTCGCAGCGGGCTGCTGAAATCATGCGTGATGATTTGGCAAACCGTGGCCCGGTTCGTATGTCCCAAGTGGAAGCAGAACAGAAATCCATCTTGCTTGTGGTTCGTCGTCTGGCAGAAAGCGGCGAAATGATCCTGAATGGTGGTGACGATACCTATGTCTGATAAACCCAAGAATGGAAGCTGGCAACCGTGGCAGCCAAACGAATTGAATCTGTGGGATACCCTGCGGGCAAAACTGGAACCGGTGGAAGAGGCAGAGGAGCCAAGCGAACAGGAACGACTGCTGGAACAAATAAGAATGCTGGACGAGCTGAAAGAACAGGCTCGTCAGTCAGGTCATATGCAGGGTATTGCAGAAGGTCAGGCTCAGGGTTATGAACAAGGACTCCAGGAAGGCCGAAAGGCCGGACTGGAACAAGGCTTGCAAGAATCCAGACAACAACAGCAAGTGGTTATCGATCAATGGCAAGCATTGCTGACAGATTTTAGCCATTCACTGGATGGTCTGGATACGGTTATTGCTTCGCGTTTAATGCAACTTTCACTAACGGCTGCTCACCATATTTTAGGACAGCCTGCTGTTTGTGATGGCACTGCCCTACTGAATCAGATCCGTGAATTTATCCAGCAAGAACCTATGTTCAGCGGAAAACCACAGTTGCGAGTCCACCCACAGAATATTTCTCTGGTTGAACAACAATTAGGGGAAGTTTTGGCACTACATGGCTGGCGTCTCATTGCAGATAACAAACTGCATCCGGGCGGCTGTAAAGTCAGTGCCAATGAAGGAGATATGGACGCCAGTTTAGCAACACGCTGGCATGAAATGTGCCGTCTGGCAGCACCGGGAGAATTGTGATGACGGCAAGACTTGGGCGCTGGCTGACAACATTGGATTCATTTGAAAAGCGTCTGGAAAAAACACCGAAAGTACGCCGTTACGGACGCCTGACCCGCGCAACGGGTTTAGTGCTGGAAGCGACTGGCTTGCACATGCCTCTCGGTGCGACTTGTCTGATCGAGCGTCAGAATGGCAACACCATTGAAGAGGTTGAAAGTGAAGTTGTTGGCTTCAATGGCGAAAAGTTGTTGTTGATGCCATTGGAAGAACTGGAAGGCATTGTGCCGGGTGCCCGCGTCTATGCCCGTTCTTATGGTGAAGATACGGGGGGCGGACGCCGCCTGCCTCTGGGACCTGAATTACTTGGCAGGGTTCTGGATGGTGCCGGGCGCCCCCTTGATGGCTTGCCATCCCCCGATACAGGCTATCGCGCTCCCCTGACAACTACTCCAATCAACCCCCTGCAACGAACTCCCATCAGCAATGTACTGGATGTTGGCGTTCGTGCCATTAACTCCCTGCTGACAGTCGGGCGTGGGCAGCGTATGGGGCTGTTCGCCGGATCAGGTGTTGGTAAGAGTGTACTGCTCGGCATGATGGCACGTTATACCCAAGCTGATGTGATCGTAGTGGGCCTGATCGGTGAGCGTGGTCGGGAAGTTAAAGACTTTATTGAAAATATCTTAGGCGTGGAAGGGTTGTCACGCTCTGTCGTCGTCGCCGCTCCTGCTGATGTTTCGCCATTGTTGCGCATGCAGGGAGCCTCTTATGCGACCCGCATCGCTGAAGATTTCCGCGATCGCGGTAAACATGTCCTGCTGATTATGGATTCTCTGACCCGTTACAGCATGGCACAACGCGAAATTGCACTGGCTATCGGCGAGCCTCCGGCAACCAAAGGCTATCCTCCTTCTGTATTTGCCAAATTACCCGCACTGGTGGAAAGGGCCGGTAATGGCGTCAGTGACGGTGGCTCAATTACTGCATTTTATACCGTACTGACAGAAGGTGATGACCAACAAGACCCGATTGCCGATGCGGCTCGCGCTATCTTAGATGGTCATATTGTGTTATCACGCTCACTGGCAGAGTCTGGTCACTATCCTGCCATTGATATTGAGGCTTCCATCAGCCGTGCCATGACCGCCCTGATCGACAATACCCATTATCGACGTGTGCAGTATTTCAAACAGTTGCTTTCCGGCTACCAGCGCAACCGTGATTTGATCAACGTTGGCGCATACGCTGCGGGCAGTGATCCCTTACTGGACAGAGCGATTGAGCTTTATCCTCACATGGCTCAGTTCCTGCAACAAGGCATTGAAGAACGCAGTGAATACGATGCAGCCTGTACCCAGCTTCAACAGCTATTGCCGACATAACATTTTACCTATGGGGATGTTACCTATGAAAATGTTACCTATGGGAATTTCGCCGAGGAGTATTTTGCCAACGAGTATAACGTTTGTCGGTTCGGTGCCGATATAACTTTGCTATTGATGCACTTCAGTAACGCTTATGTCTGTTTGGTGATTTAAACGAGGAAATACATGCAACAAAACTCCCCTCTTGTGACTTTACGCGAACTTGCCCAAGCTGCGGCGGAAAAAGCCGCATCACAACTTGCACAAATTAGGCAAAGTCACCAACAAATGGAGCAACAACTCACGGCGTTAATGAGTTATCAGGATGAATATCGTACCCGTTTAAACGACACTCTCAGCAGCGGCATGTCCTGCTCAACCTGGCAAAATTATCAGCAGTTTATGAAAACGTTGGAAATGGCAATTGAACAGCACAGATTACAGCTCAATCAATGGAAAAAACGACTTGAGCAAGCCATGTCACAATGGCAGGAAAAACAGCAGCGTCTGAACGCCTTCGACACACTGCAACAGCGGGCAGAGCATAATTTGAAGCTACACCAGAACCGCATGGAGCAAAAACAAATGGACGAGTACGCACAACGTGGTGCACAACGGAGAATGAAACAATGAATCTTACTCTTTTGCCTACTGATTTAAAACCCACGAGTAAAGGCCCGGAAAAAAGTCAGCCGACTTTAAATGAACCCGTGAACGGTAACCTTTCCTCTGAATTTGGGCAACTTCTCAATGCAGAAACAGCCTCTATGCGGAAGCACACTGCTCAGGCGGATAAAAATAGTCTGAAAGAGGGAAAATCTGCTGCTGACAAAACAGCACAAGGCGAATGGTCGCAATTGCAGCCGACATCAGATAATGCGGGGGTCACGGATAAGTTGCAGGCGGAAGTTACCTTGCAAGAAAACCGTGCCGAATTTGCCGTATTGAAAGATGAAGATCTTTTGTCAGCCGAAGCGTTAAGTGCTGTTATTCCGATCCAGATTGCCGGGCTGGTCACCCCTTCTGCAAGTTCTGCGGCTTTTCAAGAAAGTACAGATGGCTTAATGGAGGATGGCTTGCTGGATGATGAAAACAGTGCTGTCCAGACGTTACTGGGCAAAGATGCCAAAGTTGCTGGTACAGATCCTTCTGAACAATCTTTCTCTGAACAATCTAAAGAGAAAGCACCAGACAAAAGTATCCAATTTGCTGCTGCACAAGATATTGCACTCAGTGACAAAACCGAGAATTCTGCCAACACTCGTCCTGTGCTCACACCAGTCGCCGGGCAAGTCAAACTGGCTGCCACTAATAAGGCAGGGTATGACAATACTCTCCCAAAAAATATTTATTCAGACAATACTTATTCAAAAAACGTTTCTTCAAAAAACAGTGGCAAGGAACTAAATCTGCTCCAAATGGCAATTCAGGGCGCTCCGGCGTTGACGGCAGCTACAATAGAAACCGCTCCCATCGACTCACCTGCGGTATTGGCAGCTTCTCCCCTGCTTTCAGGCGGACAACAAGCAACGGGTCAATTTCAGTTAAATAGCACAACTGCACCTTTATTGAATGCCCATCTTGGCAGCGAAGAATGGCAACAACAGCTTAATCAGCACGTGTTGTTCTTTAACCGTAATGGATTACAACAGGCGGAGCTTCGTTTACATCCTCAAGAACTGGGTGCACTGCATGTCCGCATGAGTGTTGAAGATAATCAGGCACAATTGCACTTTGTTTCCGCTCATCAGAATGTTCGGGCTGCTCTGGAAGCTGCTTTGCCAGGACTTCGTAACTCGCTGGCAGAAAGTGGCATCCAATTGGCTCAAAGCAGTGTCAGTAGTGATGCCGAAGGGAACTGGCAGCAAGAACATCATGCCAGTAACCAAGCAAATAGCCAGAATAGTGGTCATTCTAACTCCCATGCCAATGCTCAAGGTCATGGTTTAGTGGCCTCAACCGGAGTCACCGCGGCTCATGATTCCGCCATCAAGCTGACACCTCAACAACTCGCCTCAACCCGGGGAGGTGTTGATACTTTTGCCTAATTATCCACCAGATTATTCACCTAATTTCAGAATACACTGTAATAAAATGAAAAAGGGTCGATAACAAACGTGCGAGTTAATGGTTTTTTCTCCGTTTGTTCCCGCTATTGCCGGAACAAAGACGCGGGATAATTGATATCGATTTTGATGGATAAGGAGATCCGCCACGGAATGCGCGGGGACTTATCCGCAACGAAAAACAGGAATTTGTCTGTCCATGTCTGATTATAGCTACGAGCATAAACGCACAAATCCAATTTGGATAATACTGCTAATACTGATTGCTGTTCTTGGTGCCGCCATCGGAGGGTATAGCTGGTGGACAATGAGCCAGTCAACCAATAACAGCTCAGAAAAAACCAAAGCCATCAATGCCCCCGTATTTATGAACTTGGAACCTTTTACCGTCAATTTGATCGACAACGAAGATCATTTCGATCGCGTTCTGTATGTTGGCGTGACATTGCGTCTGCCTGACGAAAAAATCCGTCAGCGATTCCATGATTATCTGCCAGAGGTTCGTAGCCGTATGTTGCTGTTATTATCTCGCCAGAAAGCCACCGAACTGGCAAAAGATGACGGAAAAATGCATTTGGTGGCAGAAATCAAACAGACATTAAACCCGACACTAATACCCGGTGAGCCTGATCAGGAAATCACCGATGTGTTGTTTACCACGTTTATTCTGCGATAATCACAATGAGTGACAATATTCTTTCACAGGCAGAGATCGATGCTCTGCTCAATGGTGACAGTGCCTCTGCTGATGACGTAGAACAAACTGCGTCTGGAGAAAATGAGGTTCGACCTTACGATCCCAATACACAACGCCGTGTTGTACGCGAACGTTTGCAGTCACTGGAAATCATCAATGAACGCTTTGCCCGCCAATTCAGGATGGGGCTGTTTAATATGCTGCGCCGCAGTCCGGATATTACGGTCGGTGCCATCAAAGTTCAGCCTTATCACGAATTTGCCCGCAATCTGGCCGTGCCAACCAACCTCAATCTGGTTCACCTGAAACCATTGAGAGGAACCGCACTATTCGCTTTCGAGCCAAGCTTAGTTTATATCGCTGTTGATAACCTCTTCGGGGGTGATGGTCGTTTTCCAACCAAAGTGGAAGGCCGTGAATTTACCTATACCGAACAGCGGATCATCAACCGAATGCTGAAACTGGCGCTGGATGCCTATCGTGACGCCTGGGATTCTATCTTTAAACTTGAAGTGGAATATGTGCGTTCCGAAACTCAGATAAAATTCACCAATATCACCACCTCACCGAACGATATCGTGGTTACCACACCGTTTCAGGTGGAGATCGGTGCATTGACCGGCGAGTTCAACATCTGTATTCCATTTGCCATGATCGAACCCCTGCGCGAACGCCTGACCAATCCACCTGTGGAAAATGTCCGTCAGGAAGAGGGATTGTGGCGTGAAAGTCTGGTGAAACAAGTTCAGCATTCAGAATTAGAACTGGTCGCGAACTTTGTTGATATCCCACTGCGGCTGTCAAGGATACTCGAACTGAAAAGCGGTGATGTTTTGCCGATTGAAAAACCTGAACGCCTAATCGTTCACGTTGATGGTGTGCCTGTGCTCACCAGTCAATATGGAACACTACACGGGCAGTATGCCCTGCGTGTTGAACACCTGATTAACCCTGTTTTAACTGCTCTGGATGAGGAAAAGCCCAATGAGTGATGCTAAACAACCCGCAGATAACGGATCGACTGACGATATGTGGGCAGAAGCGCTGGAACAACAGGCCGCACAGCAAACCTCTGACGGCGGCGCGTCAATTTTTGAGAACCTGGAACCGCAGGATGCACTTGCCCAGCTCTCCGATATTGATCTGATCATGGATATTCCCGTTAAGCTCTCTGTTGAGCTGGGACGTACCAAGATGACTATCAAACAACTACTGAAACTGTCACAAGGTTCAGTGGTGCCTCTTGATGGTCTGGCGGGCGAGCCACTGGATATTCTGATCAACGGCTATTTGATTGCACAGGGAGAGGTGGTTGTCGTATCCGATAAATACGGTATCCGTATCACGGATATCATCACTCCTTCTGAGCGCATGCGTCGTTTGAGTCGTTAACTATGATGGCGAACCAGCCTTCCCTGAATGTTTCTTTTCAACGTGGTACGGCATCTGATGCCGTACCCGTTAGCACGACAGTTAACACAACAGTTAACACAACAGGCAATACTGAACCTCTCCCGGCTGGTCAGACACTGATGCAAATCAGCAGTGCACTGGGGGGGATTTTATTGCTGATTTTTTTTATGACATGGCTAGTTCGCCGTTTAGGTCTTGCCCCCGGTAAAAACAAAAATCATCGATTGCTGAATGTTAAGGCGAGCTGTTCTCTCGGACCGAAAGAACGGATCGTTGTGGTGGAAGTCGAAGACAACTGGCTGGTACTGGGCGTGACATCCCAGCAAATCAACATGCTGCATCAAATGCCGGCGCCAACTGATCACGCGGAAAAGGATGCCGCACTCAAGTCACTGCCATTCGGCCAGATGTTGAAGAATACGCTCCAGCGAAAAAGCAAGAACGACAAGGACGATGATGAAAAATAGAGTTTTCTTTATGACTGGCAAAAAATTTGTCTCACAGCTTAATATGATGCGTTTGGCAACTCTGTTTATGGCACTCTTATTGCCACTGTTCCCCATGAACGCCGCTGCCGAGTTGCCCGGCATCATCAGCCAACCTTTACCCAACGGCGGACAAAGTTGGTCACTGCCAGTTCAAACCCTAATTTTTATCACGGCTTTGGGATTCATTCCTGCGGCTTTGCTGATGATGACCAGTTTTACCCGTATTATCATTGTACTGGGCTTACTGCGTAACGCACTGGGGACACCATCCGCCCCCCCTAACCAAGTAATGCTGGGTCTGGCACTGTTTATGACTTTTTTCATCATGGCACCGGTATTTGATAAGGTTTACCAAGACGCTTACCTGCCCTACAGTGAAGATAAGATCACACTGGAAGCCGCGCTGGATAACGGTTCGAAGCCTCTGCGCCAATTCATGTTGCGCCAGACGCGAGAAAACGATTTAGCTCTGTTTGCCCGCCTTGCAAACCAAGAAGCATTTGAAACCGCGGATTCTGTCCCAATGCGTGTGCTGGTTCCTGCATTTATTACCAGCGAATTAAAAACAGCATTCCAGATTGGTTTTACGCTCTTCATTCCGTTCCTGATCATCGATCTGGTCGTTGCCAGTGTTCTGATGGCCTTGGGGATGATGATGGTTCCGCCTGCCACCATATCACTGCCGTTTAAACTGATGTTGTTTGTCTTGGTGGATGGCTGGCAATTGTTGCTTGGCTCACTGGCACAAAGTTTTTACGTCTAGCGTAGCTCTTATTGGAAAAAGATTAAAAAAAGCGGTTTGAGAAAATTATGACTCCAGAATCGGTAATGGCCCTTGGCGTTGAGGCAATGAAAGTAGCGTTGGCATTAGCTGCCCCACTTCTTTTGTCTGCTTTGATTTGTGGCTTGATCATCAGCTTATTGCAAGCGGCAACTCAGGTAAACGAGATGACTTTATCGTTTATTCCGAAAATCCTGGCCGTTGTCGTTACTATCGTTGTCGCGGGGCCATGGATGCTGAACTTGCTTCTGGACTATATGCGTACTTTGTTTAGCAGCATTCCGACTATGATCGGTTAACCATGATCCCGTTCGATAGCGAAACGCTCTCCCGCCTTGTCAGTGATTTTTTCTGGCCGTTGGTACGTCTATTGGCGCTGTTTAGCATAGCGCCAATTTTCAGTGAAAAACAGATGCCGATAAAGGTCAGAATAGGCTTGGCGTTAGCTATCACCGCTTTATTGGTTCCGGGTCTCCCTGCTTCCCAGATTCCTGTTTTTTCCGTTCCCGGCATTTGGGTCCTGATACAACAAATATTGATCGGTATGGCCTTGGGATTAACCATTCAGATTGCTTTTGCTGTGGTACGACATGCCGGTGAAGTACTTGGATTACAAATGGGGCTTTCATTCGCCACATTCTTTGATCCTACCGGTGGCCCGAATATGCCCATTTTAGCCCGTATTCTGAACATGCTGATGATGTTGCTGTTCCTGGCGTTTGACGGGCATTTATGGTTGCTGTCTATTCTGGTAGATACGTTTTATTCCATTCCCATTCAATCGACTCAATTGAATCCAAAAGGTTTTCTGTTATTGGCTCAAAGTGCCAGCCTGATCTTTGTCAATGGCATGATGCTTGCGATGCCAATGATTACCCTACTCTTGGTTCTGAACCTTTCTTTGGGCATGCTGAACCGCATGACACCTCAGCTTTCTGTATTTGTGGTCGGCTTTCCTCTGACTCTGACAGTAGGTATTTTCACTCTTTCCCTGTTGTTCCCGATGCTGGTGCCATTTACAGAGCGGCTATTCGGAGAAATGTTCGACCGTTTAGCAGTGATTATTCATGAAATAGTGCTGTAAACGTTATTTTTCTGATAAACCCGCCATTCTGGCGGGATAAATTTTCATCCGCAGTTACGATTAACTTTCCGATAACAAAAAATATCGACATACAGTATTTATTTCAGTTAACTTAATTTCTCATGGTTACTATTGTAAAGCAGAACTATTACCAAGGAGAAATGAGAATGTCACATAACAACTCTTCACAAACTTTCTCAGCAGTTCGTAATAATAATTCTCTCCCCTCGCATACCTATCCTCTCAGTTCTCCTCAGCAAGCTATCTGGTTTGATCAGGCTATTCATCCCAATTCTTCCAACTACCATCTCAGCCTTTTCATCTGCATTGAAGGAGAGTTGAATGAAGCATTATTTGCCCGGGCCTTTGAAGCCGTTGTTTATTGCCATGACGCTCTACGTTTGCAACTGAGCAACACCCATGCTTTGCCCACTCAGAAGATTGCTCATTCTCTTCCTGCGGTTGTGGAGATACACGATTTTTCATCGTATCCAGACGCTGAAATCAGAGCAAAACAATATATGGATGCCGAGTTCATGCGCCCATTTCATTTGGATGAGGCGCTGTGGCGTTCCAAATTATTGCGGGTCAGCAATACCTGTCGGTACTGGCAATTTTGTTGTCATCATTTGATCATTGATGGCACGGGTATGTTCATACTCCTTGACAAGGTTATCAATGCCTACAACCGTCTGATGAAAGGAGAAACACTGAACAACTCCGCTCACTCTTATCTTGATTTTATTACGGATAACCTCAACTATCTTGCTTCTGAACACTACTCACAGGACATGCAATTTTGGTTGAAGCGTTATGAAAACCTGCCTCCCCCTTTACTCCAGCCTGCCAATTCCAATAGCATTGATGTCAATAACAATAAGAACCACAAACAAGCTAATCCCATTGTGTCTCAGCCTGTTCGCTGGTCAATCGACCAGACACTTTTTAAACGCATCGAAAAGGCGGTTGGCGGACAAGGATTACCTTTCCTGCATTTCATGTATGCCATTCTGGCCTGCTATTTCGCACGAACAACAGATGTAGACAGAATTGTCATCGGCAGTCCCTTGCACAACCGCAAAAATACGCGACAAAAATGCACGATGGGAATGTTCGCAACCGTGATCCCCATTGGCATCACCCTTTCTCCGGAGGATACGTTTCGTGATGTCATGCGCAAAGCTGCAACCGAAATGAGTCTTTGCCATGAGCATCAACGCTTTCCCATCGTAGAATTCAACCGACAACGACACATCCGGCAAAAAGTCGGGAATGCGCGATTATTTGATGTGACGTTATCTCTCGAACCGTTTAAAACAAATCTGCATATGGAAGGAGAGAACACCAGCGTCAAACTTTTCGACCTACATTCCGGTGCCCCCTATCCGCTTTGTATCAGAATCAAACAATTTATAAACACCGCCCGTCCTGAAGATACCTATTCCCCGATTTCCATTGAGTTCTATTTTTCTCCTGATTACCTGAATACCACGGAAGTTATGGCGCTCCAGTCCCGTCTTGCCGTCTTGCTTGATGCCGCTCTCACTTCTCTGGAGATCCCTTCCCTGACGGATACAAAAATAGTCGATCTGCCTCTCCTGCCCGACATTGAGCGCCAACAAGTATTGGTGGATTTCAACGCCACCCAAGCTGAATTCCCGCAGGATACCCTGATTCATCAACTGTTCGAAGCACAAGCACAACGCACACCGGATGCCATTGCCGTGGTCTTTGAAGAGCAATCGCTGAGTTACGATGAATTGAACAAACGTGCCAATCGTCTGGCACACCATCTGATTTCCCTTGGCGTTCGTCCTGATGATCGGGTGGCAATTTGTATTGAGCGCAGTCTGGAAATGGTGGTCGGCTTATTAGGTATCCTCAAGGCTGGGGGCGCGTTTGTGCCACTCGATCCGACTTATCCGACCACGCGGCTGATCTATATGCTCAATGATTCAACCCCCGTGGCTCTGGTGACTCAGACGACGATTACTCAAACGATGACGGCAGAAACGTGGAACAGTCACCTGCCAACCTTACTACTCGATACTCCAGAATATTCTGTTTTGGATGAAAGATCGGAAGAAAACCCGGAAGTACAAGCACTGGGGCTGACTTCCCGTCATCTGGCTTATGTCATTTATACCTCTGGCTCCACAGGGCAACCTAAAGGCGTCATGATCGAACATCGCAGTTTGGGTAATTTGATTACCACCCAGCAAGACACACTCGCCATCACTCCAGACAGTCGAATCTTGCAGTTTGCCTCAAACAGTTTCGATGCCTGCATTTGGGAATGTTATATGGCACTATTGGCGGGCGCTCGCCTTTATCTTGCCAAACGGGAGCATCTTCTGCCGGGAACAACGCTGTCTCACTATTTAGAGACTCATGCCATTACTCACGCCCTCTTGTCCCCCACCGCTCTGGCAACAATGGATACCCTTCCGGCAACACTGCAAATCTTAATGGTGGGAGGGGAAGCATGTCCACCTACGCTGGTCAAACGCTGGGCGCAAGGACGGCAGATGATCAATGCGTATGGCCCGACGGAAACCACCATTTGTTCCACCATCTGCCAATGTGGGAGTCAGGAAAGCATTGGTAATCAGGAAGCCTTTGATAATCAGGAAAATCATGCGCCACCGATTGGTCATCCCATCTCCAACACTCAAATCTATATCCTTGACACTTACGGTCAACCCGTTCCGCAGGGAGTCGTGGGAGAGATTTATATTACTGGTGTCGGCGTTGCCCGCGGCTATCTGAATCGCCCCGAACTCACTGCCGAACGATTCCTTATCAATCCGTTCTCCTCTTCTGTGCACAACGCACGTATGTACAAAACCGGCGATCTGGGGCGTTGGTTACCCGATGGCAAGATTGAATATCTCGGCCGCAATGATTTTCAAATCAAACTGCGCGGTTTCCGCATTGAGCCGGGAGAGATCGAGGCAAGACTGCGGCAATGCCACGGCGTGCGTGAAGCTGTTGTGCTGGCTTGCGAAAATCGTTCCGATGAAAACACGTCCGATGAAAATGGATCGGCTCCAGAACAACTGGTCGCCTATTTACTGCCTAAGGCGGATGCTGAACTGAAGCCAATGGCATTGCGGCAACAGCTCGCACAACATCTTGCAGAATATATGATACCCAGTGCCTTTGTGACACTTGATGCCTTCCCACTGACACCCAATGGCAAACTCGACCGTCAGGCGCTCCCCAAACCCGATCATACTGCAATTGTCACACGCAGTTATCAGGCCCCTATCGGGGAAGCAGAAACCACCCTGAGCCAAATCTGGCAAAGGTTGCTCGGAGTGAAACATGTCAGCCGCTACGATCACTTTTTCGAGCTTGGCGGGCACTCGCTGATCGCCGTTAGCCTGATCGAACAACTGCGCGATCTGGGATGGGTTCTTGATATCCAGCTTATATTCACCAAACCCGTGCTGAACGAGATGGCAAAAGCGCTACTGTCGGCTCAGGAGAATACAGTTCAAGGAAACAGGGAACAAAAAAATACGACGGTGTTCACTGTGCCGCCCAATCTCATCCCTGACGGCTGTACAGCCATTACACCCGGCATGCTGACTTTAGTTTCCCTATCCCAACAAGATATTGATGCCATCGCCGCCACTATTCCTGATGGTGCTGTCAATATCCAGGATATCTATCCGCTCGCGCCATTGCAGGAAGGTATTTTGTTCCATTATCTGTTGCAGAAACAGGGGGATACTTACCTGTTACGCAATTTGCTTGCCTTCAACACCCGCGAACGGCTGGACGTCTTTCTGGCGGCTTTACAACAGGTCATTGACCGTCACGATATTCTGCATACATCAATCTACTGGCAGGGATTGGTGCAGCCGGTGCAAGTCGTCTGGCGGCAGGCATCTTTGAGCATTAATACGTTTTTACCGGATGGCGGACAGGATATCCCTTCTCAATTATTGTCACATACCGATCCCCATCACTACCGTCTTGATGTGAGTCGGGCACCGCTATTCTCAGCCGATATTGCCTATGATCCGCGTCAGGATGAGTGGTTACTGGTTTTGTGTATCCATCATTTAGTCTGTGATCATATAACACTGGAACGTATCATTGATGAAATCGGCACATTATTGCGTAGCCATACCGAAAGCGGATGTCTTGACAATCGTCACTCTGAAAAATTATCCCCGGTATTATCTTATCGTCACTTTGTCGCTCAATCCTTGCAGACGCCGACCTCAGCGCACGAAGCCTATTTCCGTAACGTGCTCTCTGATGTAGATACACCGACAGCGCCTTTCGGGATACTGGATATTCACAGCGGGAACAGGCAGATATCGGAGACTAAACAGCCCATAGATGAACTACTTGCCAAAGCTATCCGCACACAAGCCCAACGTCAGGGTGTCAGCCCCAGTATATTGTTTCATGTTGCTTTGGCTCTGGTGCTGGCAAAAGTAAGCGGACGTGATGATGTGGTCTTTGGCACGGTATTGCTGGGACGCATGCAGGGCGGTACGGGCATCGATCAAATGATGGGGCTGCTTATTAATACTTTACCCATTCGGATCAGGCTTACGGATAACAGCGCACAGACAACCGTTCAGGAAACCTATCTCAGGCTGATGAAGTTGCTGGAGCACGAACAGGCAACACTAACGCAAGCCCAATATTGTAGTGACGTGATACCCCCTTTGCCGCTCTTCAATACACTACTCAATTATCGTCATAGTCAATCAGAGACTACCTTTGCTAAATGGGAAGGTATGCGTTTGCTGATGCAAGAAGAGAGAATTAATTATCCTATCGGTTTGTTTGTCGATGATTGGGGTGATGGATTTAGTTTAGTTGCCCAAACCGTATCGGATATCGATCCGATTCGGCTGATCGGCTATATGACCACTGCCCTGACGGGATTAGTCGAAACGCTGGAAACCTCACCCCACCAGCCAATTTTGGATATTTCGATTTTGCCCGTTAGGGAACGTCAACAGTTGCTGGTGGATTTCAATAATACAGCAGCCGATTTCCCGCAAAACACGCTTATCCACCAGCAGTTTGAAAAGCAGGTACAGCACAATCCCGATGCGATTGCTATCACCTTTGGAGAACAATCGTTGACGTATGCTGAACTGAACCGTCAAGCCAATCGTTTAGCGCATCATCTGATTGCCTTAGGTGTCCGCCCGGATGATCGGGTAGCGATTTGTTCTGAACGTAGTCCTGTCATGATGGTAGGATTACTCGCTATCCTAAAAGCCGGCGGTGCCTATGTCCCGCTCGATCCAAACTACCCTGCCGAACGACTGGCCTATATACTTGAGGATGCCGCTCCTGTTGCCTTGCTCACCCAAACAACATTGATCAATCCGCTAACCAACACCGTACCCATTGTAGATCTCAATAATCTTGCATCTCTTATGGCGGACATGCCAACCAGCAACCCAGATCCCCAAATTCTTGGCCTGACACCACGCCATCTGGCTTATGTCATTTATACCTCGGGTTCGACGGGTGTGCCCAAAGGGGTAATGAATGAGCATCGCGGTGTCGTGAATGGTTTATTCTGGGCACAGGAGACTTATCAATTAACCCCGCAGGATCGTGTCTTGCAGAAAACACCGTTCAGTTTTGATGTTTCCGTTTGGGAGCTATTCCCGCCCCTGATGTTTGGTGCCCAACTAATTTTGGCTCACCCCGATGGCCATAAAGATCCGCACTATTTACTGTCCGAGATAGAAAAGCGCAGGATTACGATCATCTACTTTGTGCCTGCCATGCTACAACGATTTCTCCATGCTATTCCCGTCGGACGCTGCCCTTCCCTGCGCCACATTTTATGCAGTGGTGAAGCATTTCCTTATATCTTGCAGCAACAATGCCTGTCCCATTTTGCTCACTGTCAGTTACACAATTTATATGGTCCTACTGAAGCAGCGGTTCATGTTACCGCCTGGCAATGTGTGCAGGAACGTTATATCGGACGGATACCCATCGGGAAACCCATCGCCAATACCCAAATTTATCTTCTCGATAGCCACGGAAAACCGGTTCCAATAGGAGCCATCGGTGAGATTTACATTGGCGGAACCGGTATCGCCCGCGGTTATCTGAATCTTCCAGAACTCACCGCAAGACACTTTATCTCTGATCCTTTTTCTTCAGGCCCTGATGCCCGTCTATACAAAAGTGGCGATCTGGCTCGTTGGTTACCTGACGGGAATATTGAATATCTTGGCCGTGACGATTTTCAGGTCAAGATACGCGGCTTCCGTATCGAACTTGGCGAGATTGAAGCCAGACTGACGCAATGTCACGATGTACGCGAAGCGGTTGTGATTGCCCGGGAAGATACGCCGGGCGAAAAACGTCTGGTTGCCTATCTACTCGCTAAACCCGATGCGACACTGGTGCCAGCAGAATTACGTCAGCAACTTGCCCAACACCTTGCTGAGTATATGCTGCCCAGTGCCTTTGTGACGCTTAATGCCTTTCCATTGACACCCAATGGCAAGCTCGACCGTCAGGCACTGCCAATGCCCGACCAGACGGCACTCGTGACCCGTAACTATGAAGCCCCCATCGGAGATATGGAAATTGAGCTGGCTGAGATTTGGCAAGCACTGCTGAAACTGGAACGAGTGGGTCGTCATGATCATTTCTTTGAACTCGGTGGTCATTCCCTGCTCGCCATCCAACTTGCCGCGCGAATACGCCAAAAACTGTCGCGGGAATTGCACTTACAGCAACTTTTTTCTCACCCTGTCCTGTCCGATTTGGCTACCTTGCTCACCGACACGCCAGTGACAACCCAAATCGTTATTCCTGCTGCTGATCGCTGTCAGCCACTGCCACTCTCTTTCTCTCAACAACGTTTGTGGTTCCTTACCCGCCTCAATACCAAAACCAATCTGGCCTATCACATCCCGATAGTCCTGCATCTCAGCGGGCATCTTGATCATACTGCGGTTACGGCTGCGCTTGACCATCTCGTCAGCCGGCATGAAAGTTTGCGCACCCGTTTTGTCCTGATTGATGAACAGCCTTACCAACATATCGACAGCGCAGATACTGGGTTTTCTCTGACCTATCAGGATCTGCGCAGATTAGACGAAACTTCTCGCCTGACCTGTATCAACGAATTAGTGGAACTCGAAACACAAACCCCGTTTGATTTTGCTAATGAGCCAATGGTTCGGGGCCAATTGCTGCAACTGTCTGATGAAGAACATGTGCTGATTATTATCCAGCATCACATCATCACCGATGGCTGGTCGACCGGGATATTGTTCCGCGAACTGGGTGCTCTCTACCGTTCCGCACTAGGAGAATATGGCGATCCTTTACCCCACCTTCCCCTCCAGTACGCGGACTACGCCGTCTGGCAGCAGAAAAGACTACAAGGTGAGGTTCTCACTGCCCAACGGGATTTCTGGCAAAAGCAGCTTCAAAACGCACCGACATTGCTGGCTCTCCCTATCGATCATCCACGCCCGCCAGAACAAAGTTACAAAGGCAATCATGTGCCCGTTCACCTGAATGCTGATTTATTGTCTGCCCTCAAAGCACTCGGCCAACGTCAGGATACAACGTTATTTATGACCTTGTTTGCAGCCTGGAGCATCGTGCTTGCCCGTTTAAGCGGACAGGACGATATCGTTATTGGCACCCCTGTCGCCAACCGTTCATTAAGTGACCTTGAGGGATTGATTGGCTTTTTTGTCAATACATTGCCTTTACGCGTCGAACTGGAACAATGCAACTCTGTGGCAAATCTGCTCGCTCATGTCCGTGAACGGGCACTGGCAGCCTATGCACATCAAGATCTGCCTTTTGAACAATTGGTGGAAACCCTACAACCAGAACGCAGCCTGAGCTATAACCCGATCTTTCAGGTTATGCTGGCCCTGAACAATATTTCTACACTAAACAATACTTCCACACAGTTCCTTGAATTGCCGGGTTTATCTGTCTCGTTGATGGAGCCACCACACCACAGTGCGTATTTTGACCTGACACTGTCACTGACCGAAACCCAAGATGACATCAGTGGTTATCTGGAATACGCTTCAAGTCTGTTCGAGCGGAAGACGATTGAACGCATGGTGAATTATTTCACCAATGTGCTGACAGCCATGACAAGCGATGAGACACAAGCCATTGCTCGCTTACCGATATTATCCGTTGCAGAACGCCAACAGTTATTGGTCGATTTCAATACCACGCCATCTTTGCAAAACGCGGTTGTCGGTTTTTCACAAGATACCTTGATTCACCAACTGTTCGAAGCGCAAGTGCAACGCACACCAGATGCGGCGGCGGTAATTTTTGAAGAGCAATCCTTGAGTTATCACGAACTGAACCGACGCGCTAATCAACTGGCGCACAGCCTGATTGATTTTGGTGTCCGCCCTGATGATCGTGTCGCAATTTATGTTGAACGGGGTTTGGATATGATCATCGGTCTATTCGGGATCTTAAAAGCCGGGGCCGGTTATGTTCCACTTGATCCAGACTATCCTACTGAACGGTTGGTTTATCAGTTATCGGACTGCCAGCCTGCCATATTGTTGACCCAAAAACATTTACAAACACGCTTACCAATACAAGATATTCCCATCCGGCTGTTGGACGATGAAATTCATCATGAGAGCATGCAAAAACAGCCGACGTATAACCCTGACAGCCAGCAGACAGGGCTTCAACCGCACCATCTGGCCTATATCATCTACACCTCAGGTTCAACCGGCAATCCCAAAGGCGTTATGTTAGAACATCACAATGTCGTGAGCCTTATTCATGCACATTGTCAGGTGAGTGAACCCCGCCCGGGTGATCGTATTCTGCAATTTGTGACCTTCGCGTTTGATATTTCCGTGTCAGATATTTTCCCTACTCTGGCATCGGGCGCGACGCTGGTTCTGCGCCCATCCCATATCAAAATACCAAATAGCGCTTTTGTCGATTTTTTGCGTGAACAGAAAGTGACGATCATCAATTTACCAACCGCTTTCTGGCACCATTGGGTACAAGAAATAAAGGCAGGACGTGGCGGTTTCAGCCCCTATCTACGTACCATTATTGTTGGGGGTGATAAAGTGGATCACCGCTGTTTAATGGATTGGCTGTCGTGCCCGGAAACCCAATCCTGCCGCTGGTTCAACGCCTATGGTCCCACAGAAATCACCATCACTGCCACGACGATAGCGATCGATAAAAAAATGATGATAGGTAATACATCTATCCCCTCTATCACTAACAACATTCCGATTGGCCGGCCCCTGTCCAATACCCGTATCTATATTTTAGATGCACTTGGTCAGCCAGTTCCTATCGGCGTAAGTGGTGAAATCTATATCGGAGGCATGGGCGTCGCCCGTGGTTATTCAAACCAACCAGCACTGACAGCAGAGAAATTTGTTACTGATCCCTTTAGCGAACATCCCAACGCCCGTATGTATAAGACCGGCGATTTAGCCCGCTGGCGATCTGATGGCAATATCGAATACCTTGGTCGCAATGATTTTCAGGTCAAGCTACGCGGTTTCCGTATCGAACTGGGGGAAATCGAAACCAGATTGATGCAATGTCACGGCGTACGTGAAGCTATCGTGCTTGCTCGCGAAGATGCTTTTTATGGAAAAACAGGTGGTTATGGAAAAACAGGTGGTTATGAAAAAACAGGGAGCGACAAACGTCTTGTTGCTTATCTGCTCGCTGAACCGAATACGGAACTGGTGCCGGCAGAACTGCGCCAGCAACTTGCACAGCACCTTACCGACTACATGTTGCCCAGTGCATTTGTGACACTAGATGCTTTTCCGTTGTTCCCCAATGGCAAACTCAACCGCCAAGCGCTGCCGAGGCCGGATCAGGCGTCTATCGTGACTCACGCTTATGAATCGCCGCTCGGTGACAGGGAAATAGTGTTGGCCGAGATCTGGCAGGCATTATTAGGGTTGGAAAAAGTCGGGCGTTATGACCATTTCTTTGAGCTGGGAGGCCATTCCCTGATGGTCATCAGCCTGATCGAGCGGCTGCGTAACCAAGGTTGGCTCCTTGATATTCGTACCGTGTTTTCCACACCAACGCTGGCTGGAATGGCGAAAATCATGCAGGTCATCGGGAACAATAATACAACCTCGTTCACCGTACCGCCCAATCTCATCCCTGATGGTTGCACCGCCATCACTCCTGATATGCTGCCGCTGGTTTCCCTGACGCAACATGAAATTGAGACTATCGCCGCCACGATCCCCGATGGTATGACCAACATTCAGGATATTTATCCACTTGCACCATTACAGGAAGGCATGCTGTTCCACCATCTCCTGCAAACACAAGGAGATGTTTATCTGTTGCACCTCTTGCTCGCTTTCGACACCCGCGAACGTCTTGATACTTTTCTGACGGCTTTACAACAGATCATTAACCGCCACGATATTCTGCGTACTGCTTTCTGCTGGCAAGGTTTAACACAACCCGTGCAAGTTGTTTGTCGTCAGGCATCCCTGCACATCAACACCTTTGTACCAGACGGCGATAAAGACGTGTCATCTCAATTGCTGGCACATACCGATCCTTGTCGGCATCGCATCAATATAAGTCAGGCTCCGCTATTATCTGCTGATATTGCCCACGATCCGCAGCAAGAGGAATGGTTGCTGGCTCTCTGCTGTCACCACATACTCAATGACCATATTTCGTTGAATCTTATCATTGCCGAAATCAACGAACTGCTGCACCACCGTACCGAACACTTATCTCCTGTATTGCCGCCTGTACTGCCTTACCGCAACTTTATCGCCCAGTCCTTGCAAGTGCCGACGTCAGACCACGAAACCTATTTTCGTAGAGTACTCGCTGGTGTGAATACACCGACTGCGCCCTTCGGAATACGGGATGTACACAGTGGAGACAGATCGGCAACTGAGGTTATCAAGCCACTTAATGCAGCACTCGCCAGAGCTATTCGCAAACAGGCGCGCCGACAGGGGGTTAGTCCCGGAGTGCTGTTCCATGTCGCGTTGGCACAAGTTCTGGCAAAAATAAGCGGACGAGATGATATTGTCTTCGGCACGGTCTTGCTCGGACGCATGCAGGGAAGCGTTGATATTGAACGGATTCTGGGATTATTCATCAATACCCTGCCTGTACGAATCCCACTTGCAGGGAACAGCGTACAAGAAACCGTACAAACCGCTTACCGCAATTTGACGCAGTTACTTGAACACGAACAGGCACCATTAGCACTGGCTCAGCGCTGTAGTGCTGTAGAGCCTCCCCTGCCGCTCTTTAACACACTCCTTAACTATCGCCATAGCCAACCGAATGTCATCCACACCCGATGGGAAGGTATACGTCTGGTGACAGGACGGGAAAGAACCAGCTATCCCATCTATCTGGCTGTAGATGATTTGGGTAAAGGTTTTCTGTTGACGGCTCAGGCTGTATCAGGTCTCGATCCGGCACGACTGATTACTGATATAACCACTGCCCTGACTGATCTGGTGGAAACATTGGAAATTGACCCTCAACGTTCCATCATGAGCATTTCCACGTTACCCGTCACAGAACACCAGCAATTACTGGCCGATTTCAACGCTATTCAGGCTGATTTACTGCAAGATACGCTGACATCAGATCCATCTGCCGTTGTAACAATTTCCGATTACGAAGCGCCATCCGGTGATATGGAAATTGCACTGGCTGAGATCTGGCAGAAGTTACTGGAACGGGAACAGGTAGGCCGCCATGACAATTTCTTCGCGCTGGGAGGTCATTCACTGATAGCAATACAATTGTTGGCCCGCATGTGTGAGAAAAACATGGAAATTCCATTGGCAACATTGTTCACTCATCCCACATTATATGAACTAGCCAAAGTTGTAAGTCAAAATCACTCTGCCTTATTGAATAACTCAAACAACTACCGTTCACTGGAATAAAATTAAGTGGCTCCACGCATTGTGGGGCCACCTTTCGTCCATTAATCTAATGGACAATATCCTTAGTTAAAATTGGGTTGGCCATTGGATGCGGTTACCCCGCCATCTATTGGCAGGTTCACACCATTAATGAAGCTGGCATCTTCACTCGCTAAAAATGCAATGGCGGCTGCAACTTCGGAAGGTTGACCTGCCCTTTTCAACGGAATACGACTGTCGAAATGTTTCAGGGTGTCATCGTCAAAACGATCGACCATCGGCGTCAATACTAAACTTGGGCAAACGGCATTGACGCGAATACCCTGTGAGCCATAATCCAGCGCCATGGCACGCGTTAAATTCACCACTGCGCCTTTCGCTGCACAATAGTGAGCACCTCCCCAGTCTCCCCCTAACCCGGATACAGAAGCGTTATTGACAATACACCCTTTGCTTTCCAGCAAATGAGGTAAAGCAAAATAGCTACAATTGAGTACGCCATTGAGGTTTGTAGCCAAGACTGCATTACCATCTTCTTGTGAAGCACTTAATAAATCACCCACAGCATACAAACCCGCATTGTTGACCAGAATGTCTATCCGACCAAAATGACTGACCGTTTCATCAACCATATTTTTGACCGATTCCCGATCTGTAACATCAGTCTGAATCACCAACGCCTTGTCCGATGATAACTCACCGAGTACACGATTAAGCTTATCAGTATCCCGCCCAGCCAATACAACAATAGCTCCCTCTTGTGAAAAGCGCTTTGCTGTAGCCTCCCCGATACCGCTTCCTGCGCCGGTAATAATAACAACCTTGTCCTCAAATCGAATCATGTTATTGCCCTCATAGATGTATTTTCAAATTTTATCCAGTCTCTATCGGATAGACGGATCATTAACCTTGTCGGATCATAATCCCGCTGAATCGAAAAGATAACATTCGTTGAGATCACAATATTGCCATTAAAAGATGCCAATAAAACATGTCCATTACCAGCCGCATGGCCGAATATCACTATACTAGTAATTCCAGTCAATACAGGGACAACCAGAAAAACAACTAACATATTAACTTGATTTACTATTTCTGACGGAAATAGAAACTAGTTGAAAGTTAAAATCTATTATACAATGTTTAAGTTTGTAAAATTATGTAAGTGAATTTCTGAATTTTATGGGAGGGTCAAATTGCAGACTTTAGAAAAAACTGCTGTAACAGACTCAAGTGGAATTTATACATCTGGTTTGATAATCCTGAATTTTAATTACGTTATCAAATTAGAAAATCACGTAAAAAAGAGACTTCCATGAACACACTGAATATTATAAAAAACAATATGGAGTTGTCACACTCAGTTGAAAT
>NZ_LFCV01000062.1 GCF_001037465.1 Xenorhabdus khoisanae | reverse complement strand
CATCTCTCAATTCCAGCACGGTGCCAAAGGTTCAGTGGTTGGGATGCGTTCATTACATTCCTCGTTTTTGCAACACTAATAAAGTGCCCCACAGATTTTTATGGTCTCCATTTGTACCCCATTCAGGCAAAAAATTCACATAATTAATCTGTCACCTCTAATTGATTTTATTATTGAATATTTTTACTTAAGCCGTTAATCTGAAAACGCTAAACCATGAAACTAGAGTAATATTATTTCATATTTAAAATTATAAATATGAGAAAGAATAATTAATCAGGATGATTTTCAGAAGGTAGCGTATGAATTGTTCAGTAGAGAATTTGATTAGGCCGCTAATAAAATTTTGGGAAATTAGTAGTGAGCCGTGGGGTGCGAAAGATCATACCTCAAAATTTATATATGCTAATAAAAAATATCATAAATTACTCTCCCTTCCTAAAGGATATGATGTAGAAGGCCATTTTGATGGTGAACTTCCAGCATCAACGGCAAAATTTCAGGATGAATTTCAGAAACACGACAGGAAAGTTGAAACATTATTAGATCGGGTTACCTCTATTGAAATTCATCCTTTTCAAAATCTAACCTACCTTCAACCCTGGTATTTCGATAAATATCCATTAATTGATGAAAATGGGACATGCAGAGGCACCATTTTCCATGGAAGACCAGTAGATACTATAACACTAGAAAAGCTAAACAAAATAAATATACAAACATCATTAGTTTTTACACCTCCATCAGAGTTTTTTAGTAAAAGAGAATGGGAAATAGTGTTTTATATTCTGCAAGGATTTTCTACTAAAGATATCGCTGAAAGGTTATTTCTGTCTAACAGAACAATCGGCAATTACATCCAAAAACTGTATCAAAAAACAGGGGTAAAATGTAAGAAAGATTTGGTTGGATATTGTTATGAAAATAACATAGCTAACTATATCCCTGAAAATTTTTTCAGGGAATCACAGTCGATCACTTTTGCAAAGTAATTATTCACATATATCTGAAAAACGAGTCCTATCATGGGATAGATGGGACTCTGGGCATAAAAATATTAATTTTACATTTTCATAAGCGACAAGTTGATGTGCTGTGTTTGGATAAATACAAAAAATATCCCCCTGAGAAAATTGCCTTTTTTGGATATTATTAACTTCATTATCTAATACTTCACCCGTCCAGATTTCCCCATCACCAGAAAGTATTATATACCATTCATCTCCGATACTGTGGTTATGACACCCAACTCTCTTTCCTGCATTAATAACTGTCGCATAAGCGTTTAGTCCTTCTTTTTTTATCATCTGTCTGACTGAAATACCAACAGCATCATCTTTGATCGCATCTTCTGTAGAAAAACTAGCGAACTCTATCACAATTACATCCTTATATTTTAATATGAGTACTTTTTACTCTTTGTTAGGCTAGGTATTTAAATTTAACATTAATATATCTGCAAAAAAAATAAATTTTTACAATTATCATAACCTTGTCTCATTTATTTT
This sequence comes from Xenorhabdus khoisanae, assembly GCF_001037465.1. Taxonomy (GTDB): domain Bacteria; phylum Pseudomonadota; class Gammaproteobacteria; order Enterobacterales; family Enterobacteriaceae; genus Xenorhabdus; species Xenorhabdus khoisanae. The sequence goes on along the minus strand of NZ_LFCV01000062.1, from coordinate 16,843 downwards.
AAATAACATTACTCTTTTTGCTTACACCAGGGAAAACACATTCATTGGGATCGTCTCAGAAAACGGAAAATAAAGCACAATAGAAAAAGCCCCAAATAGAGGGGCTTGAGATAGTTAACTCAGTACTTCCGTATCTGTCTCCGCTTGATTGGGAGCATATTAATGGGGCTGTAAGCCGGATTAATGTCAATCTGACCGGAGATTATGTATGGAGTAGGGGTTCTGAGTAGTCGTGTCGGCATTGGAGCCGGAAAATTCAGGCCCCTGCGGCAATTAAAATTGGCTTAACGTGCTTTAAATTCCGTTTTCTGAGGCGATCCCTATTTGATCTTCAATAAACTATCAAAAAGTGTAAATTATTTTTTAATAATAACCTGAATTCCGTTTAAGCCGTCACTGGAGAATCTTCTTCTGAGTAGAAAACTTTCAGTGATGGTTTCTTCCATTTAAGGCAGTAAGCAATCACACCACCTAAAACGGTCAACAGAAATCCTTTTATACTTCGGTGGCGAGAATATTCTATTTGAGAAATTGTTTTTAATTGCCCATTAATTGTCTCGATGATAAAACGCTTTGATAACACTGCCTTATCCCACTCAGCCAGCACACGGGCTTTCATGTTACGGCGCTTTGTCGTGATGAAAGTGACACCGGTTTGAGCTAAATCATCTGCCAGTTCCTGGCTAAGATAACCTTTGTCACCATACAGAACACCCGTTAATTCTTTTGCTAATGCTTGAACAGGTTCCCGATCATCCACATTACCCGCTGTCACTTTAAGCGCCAGAATTTCGCCCTGATGGTTAACAATCAAATGTAATTTGAAACCGTGAAACCATCCCATTGAGGTTTTCCTCGTGTTGCTACCCCCTTAAACACCTTATGGCGGGGAATACGGACGTTATGGCACACACGCAAACTCGTGGAATCAATAAAAGCAATCCCCATGGGTTTTCCTTTTAATTGCGTCAAATAACTGCACAGGGGCACCAAAACGGAAGGGGCGACACTGACAAAACGGGTATAACTGAGCAAGGTGGGAAAATCGTTATGATGATATTGCCAAATATGTTCCAGATAAAAATTTTTAAAATCACGGTAATGCGACATTTTGGTGTGCACCAAAACTTTGCTCTTGGAACAGGCACTTCGTCAATGTCTTATCCAGAATTCAGGTTAATATTAAATCAAGGATGGTTTAGTTTTAATAAACCATCCTTTTTGTAACCTATTATTTCTGTAATTTAAAAATTTATTGGATAAGCTCTTTGTCCGTATTTACCCGTCTATTTACCCGTTACCCGTAATAATGCAAATCCATCCCAACCTTTGTCCCCTACAGTCTGTAGGGCGGTTACAGTGACATCGGATCGGTTAATCATACTATCCAGTGCCTGCCGCACGCCCTCAACAAGTTCACTACGCTGCTCATGCAAAATCGCACCTTCACGGATCACGTTATCCATGATGATAACGCTTCCCGGATGGCTTAGTTTGATTGCCCAATCGAGATATAACAAACTGCTCTGCTTATCAGCATCAATAAAAATCAAATCAAAGGAGGCTTCTGTATCCAGTTTCTGCAAAGTGTCAGCGGCATCTCCCACAATAATGTTGATCTTATGGTCAAGCTGCGCACGTTCGATATTGTGTTGAGCCACTGCGGCTACTCTGGGATCTTTTTCCAGTGTGATCAGCAGGCCGTCATCGGGTAATGCCTTTGCCATACATTGAGTGCTATATCCCCCTAACGTACCAATTTCGAGAATACGTTTTGCGCCACTTATTTGCACCATCATCATCAAAAATTGCCCTTGTAGCGCAGAAACATCAATAGCTGGCAACCCTTGACTGGCATTGTATTCAAGTGTCTGTTCAAGATGTGGAGATGGGGGTAACAGCGTTTGCTTAAGATAATTATCAACGTCTGTCCATTGCTGTTGTAGCATTTGTTGATATAGCGTTGCTTGTTGCAGATCAGAACTCATAGTCATACTCCTTTTTTGTAGTTAAAACTAATATTCCACCTGTTTTCAAACATTCAATTTTGCCGGAATAAGCTGGCAAGCCCCTTTTACCGCCTGACAAATATAGATAGTGGCTTTTAAACCTGTTTTAGCTTCGTATTGCTGTTCGATCGCTTTTTTTACACTTTCTACTAAATCAGGAGCGATCAATGCCACGATACAGCCGCCAAAACCGCCCCCTGTCATGCGAATACCGCCACGATCACTAATCGCGTTTTTCACAATCTCAACCAGCATATCAATTTCGCTGACAGTAATTTCAAAATCATCACGCATGGAAATATGGGATTCTGCCATAAGCTGGCCCAGCCGAAATAAATCGCCAGCCCTTAAAGCATCTGCTGCTGCCTCAGTTCGTGCATTTTCAGTGATCACATGACGGGCACGTTTGATGAGCAACGCATCAAGCCGCGCCTGTCTGGTATTAAAATCACCAAGGGATAGATCACGCAACGCCTTTACGCCTAAAAGACGGGCGGCTTTTTCACATTGCTGTCGGCGAGTGTTGTATTCACTATCCACCAAGCCACGCTGCTTATTGGAATGAATGATCATCACAACCATATTATCCGGCATGCGCACAGCTTGAGTTTCCAACGTGCGACAATCAATCAGCAAAGCATGATTTTCTTCTCCGCAAGCAGAAATTAACTGATCCATAATGCCGGAATTGCAACCAACAAATTGGTTCTCTGCCTGCTGCCCGTTCAATGCAATCTCTTTGGGCGTGATATCAAGCTGATAAAGCGATTTGATCGTCTGCCCAATGACCACTTCCAGAGACGCTGACGAACTCAAACCCGCACCTTGTGGAATATTGCCACTGACGGCAATATCCATGCCGTTAAATAAATAGCCACGTTCCATCAGATACTTCACTACGCCACGAATATAATTTGCCCATCTTTTTTCTGGCTGAAATAAAATCGGTTGGGAGAGATCAAATTCGTCACGTTCATTGTGATAATCAACGGCAATAACCCGAATCCGTGAATCCTTACGTTTAGCCGCTGCAACGATTGTCTGAAAATTAATTGTGCAAGGTAAAACGAATCCCTCGTTATAATCCGTATGTTCACCGATTAGATTTACCCGCCCGGGAGCCTGAAAAAAGTGTGTTGGAGAGTAATAAAAACACGTATTAAAAGATTCAGTAACGTTTTGGATTAAAGCCTTCATCACGATGTTTCCTCCATAAACGTGTTTGATCAAACATGATCAAGCATTAACGCGTCTTAAAATGGACATCACTGACATTACGCAAGCGCCGGGCGGCTTGTTCTGGTGTCAGATCACGCTGAGACTCCGCCAACATTTCATAACCTACCATAAACTTACGGACAGTGGCTGAACGCAATAACGGCGGGTAAAACAACGCATGTAGCTGCCAGTGTTCAATATCGCGCTCTTTAATTTCAAGGTTGGTATCACATTGATGTTTGAAGAAAGGGGCAAAATGCCAGCCCATCGAATAGGGAAAATTACATTGAAACAGATTGTCATACCGACTGGTCAGTTTTTTAATCGCCACCGCTAAATCATCACGTTGAACCTCTGTTAATTCATTCATACGACGAACATGACTTTTCGGCAATAACATAGTTTCAAACGGCCACATCGCCCAATAAGGTACAACCGCCAGCCAGTGTTCTGTCTCCACAACAGAACGTGAACCCTCTTTCATCTCCGCTTCAATATAATCCAGCAATAAGTTAGTACCTTGCTGGCAATAATATTGTTGCAACAATTCATCCTTACGTACCAATTCATCAGGCAAAAAATCACTGGCCCAAATCTGCCCGTGGGGGTGTGGCTGAGAGCATCCCATCATTTCCCCTTTATTCTCAAAAACCTGAACCCAAATATAACGTTGGCTCAGTTCTTCAATTTGTGAATTCCACGCGTCAATGACATGACGGATCTGTTCCAATGGCAGTTCCGGCAATGTTTTGCTGTGATCCGGAGAAAAACAGAGTACCCGACAAACACCACTCACTGGTTCAATTTTAAATAGCGGGTTATCGGCAGAAGTGATATCAAAAGATTCCGGTAACAAGGCGGAATAATCATTCTGAAATACATAGACACCTTGATAATTTGGATTGCTATCACCGGAAGCCCGGATGTTATTCGGGCATAAAAAACAGTGTTCATCGTAATTCGGCAATTCAACGTGGAGTGGCTTTTCATCAATGCCACTCCACGGCCGTCTGGCCCTGTGTGGTGAAACAATAATCCATTTACCCGTCAAAGGGTTATATCGCCTATGTGGACAATCAACGGGATTGAACTGCATCTTTGGCATAATTGGATTCTCTTTATCTTCACCACGCCACCGAGAGCCAGAGTTTTTTGTTATTTCACACTTTTTGGTTATTTCACATTATAGCCATTGGGATTTTGGGACTGCCAGCGCCACGCATCTGCGGTCATTTCCACGATGGTGCGATTTGCTTTCCAGCCCAACTCATGCCCGGCTTTTTCCGGACTTGACCAACACTCGGCAATATCACCCGGACGACGAGGACAGATTTCATAAGCAACGGGTTTACCACATGCATGACTGAAAGCTTCTACCATTTCCAGTACGCTGGTGCCTTTTCCTGTTCCCAGATTGTAGATATGCAAGCCTGATTTCTTGCCAACAGCATTGAGTGCAGCAATATGTCCATCAGCCAAATCCATCACATGAATATAATCGCGCACTCCTGTACCGTCAGAAGTCGGATAATCATTTCCATAAACAGACAACTTTTCCCGACGGCCTACCGCAACCTGAGCAATATAAGGCATTAAGTTGTTCGGAATACCTTGGGGATCTTCGCCCATCGTACCTGACGGATGAGCACCAACCGGATTAAAATAACGCAATAACACTACAGACCAATCATTTTCTGCATGATGAAGGTCAGACAAGCAGCGCTCCACCATATACTTGCTGGTACCATAAGGATTCGTCGTATTTCCTACAGCAGATTGTTCAGTGATCGGTACGATATCAGGATCGCCATATACCGTTGCGGATGAACTGAAAATGATGCTTTTTACGCCCGCTTTGTGCATGCTACGCACCAGTACCAGCGTTCCATTGACATTGTTGTCATAATATTCGATAGGCTTAGCGACAGATTCACCAACAGCTTTCAAGCCGGCAAAGTGAATAACCGACTGAATTTGATGGCGGGCGAAAATGGCATCAAGGAATGATTCATCACGAATATCCCCCTCATAAAACAGGGGCTGAACGCCAGTCAATGCCTCAATTCGCGCCAATACTTCACGATTGGCATTGCACAGATTATCAATGATGATCGGCGTCATTCCTGCTTCAAGCATTTGAACACAAGTATGGCTACCGATATACCCCATTCCACCTGTCACTAATATTTCCACATTAACCTCTTTTTTAAAAATGATAACAAGGCAGAGTATAAAAAGAGTCAGCGCATTAGTGAACTAAAACTAAAATATGGCAAAATCAGGTAATCACCATTTTCGAATGATCCACTATCTGATAATTACAGTTAACAATAAAAAACCCATGATGAAAAAAATCACTTTTACCCCTGCCCAAGCCACTACCATAAACAATAGTTTTTTCAATGAAATACAAACAGGAATACTATCAGAACATCCTGATATTCAAGTCATGCAAACCTATTTTGATCAGGCCGGCTATCAGGATACATTATTTGATGAATATGGAATTACCTATCCGGCCAGATTACAGAATGCCGTTAATAAGCGGCGGGCGGAATATCTGGCAGCCCGCTATTGTACCCAACAAGTTTTAAATAACCTGGGTTACCCTGATTTTCAGGTAACCAATGCCCAAGACCGCTCCCCAATCTGGCCTGACAATATTTGTGGTTCCATCTCTCACTCAACCAACTGTGCTATTGCGTTTGCCGCTCATTGTGATCAATACCGGATAATCGGCGTGGATATCGAACAAGTGATTAAATCAGACATCGTCGAAAGCGTTTCATCCAGCATCATCAATAACAACGAAGTGGCACTACTGAAGGAATGCGCATTATCTTTTGAACAGGCATTCACCCTTGCGTTCTCCATCAAAGAGAGCCTTTTTAAGGCACTTTATCCCCATGTAAAACGCTTTTTTGATTTCCATGCGGCTGAAATTACATCCATTAATTGTAATGACCACTCTGTGGGCATCAAACTGCTGCAAACATTATCTGATAAGTATCAAGCTGGCTCGCAATTTAATGGAAATTTTGCTCTCATGCCCCGACAGCAAGTGCTGACATATATTGTGAGTTAAATTTAATCACAAAATTAATAATAAAGGCCCACATGAAAAGTGAGCCTTCAAAAACAGTTTACAATAGGTACAAATAACCTATTGGCTCAATACACTAAACATCTTTCTTAGAAGCCTGCAAATACAGCAGCTCCAATCCAATGGTAGCAGCAGCCAGCGCCGTAATTTCGGATTGATCATAAGCCGGTGCTACTTCCACCACATCCATGCCAACGATATTCAGCGGCTGCAAGCCACGCACTATTTTCAATGCGCGATCTGATGTCAACCCACCAATCACTGGTGTTCCTGTGCCCGGAGCAAAAGCCGGATCAAGGCAATCAATATCAAATGTCAGATAAATTGGCAGATCACCAACCACTGCTTTGATCTGTTCAACAACACCATCAACACCGCGATCATTAACCTGACCAGCATCCAGCACCGTGAAACCGTTATCAGTATCATGCTCAGTACGAATACCGATTTGTACTGAATGATGAGGATCTATCAGCCCTTCATTTGGTGCATGGTAAAACATCGTACCATGATCAAATTTACTGCCATTCGGATAAGTGTCCGTATGAGCATCAAAATGGATCAGCGCCATTTTGCCGAAGTGTTTCGCATGGGCACGCAACAGTGGCAAAGTGACAAAGTGATCACCACCGAAAGACAGCATACGTTTACCCGATGCCAGCACCTTTTCAGCATGTGCCTGCAACTTATCACTCATATCCTGGGCATCACCGAAGTTAAATACCAGATCCCCGCAATCCACCACATTCAGGCGCTTGCGTAAGCTAAAGTTCCACGGCCAACGGCTGCTTTCCCACGCCAGATTAGTCGATACCTGACGAATGGCGGCTGGCCCGTGGCGGCTGCCCGCGCGCCCCGATGTTGCCATATCAAAAGGAATACCGGTAATCACCCATTCCGCATCACTGGAATAGGGTTGAAAGTTCAACGGAAAACGCAGGAAGCCGAAGGCATTTGAAACCAAAGAATTATCAATTTGGTTTCCTAAGGAGCTAATACTCATGATATATCCTCAAAAGTCCCATACCTGCCTATTATCAGTACCCAATATTGATAATATTCAATGGTGGGCAATAACGAGTGGCATGGAGGCTTATTTACGCCAGAAGATTAATCTTCCAAATACGCTATCATTTTAAATTCAAATAAAACAAAATGTTAGCAATCAATCCAAAACGAAAGAAACAAATGCGCACTTTTCACGTACAAACCAGAAAAATCCCCAAAGCATCTTCAGTTTAACGACTAAATTCATATAGTATTAGACATGTTTTCTACTTGCCACAACTTTGAGAAGTTCATCCCATAAAATATCAAACAGGCATTTTAGGTACTTGCGAGGATAGCACCCGATTCAAGATAAAGGACAAGTCACAAACTCACCCAAGCACGGTGACAGATGGTTACCTTAAGCATACGAGAGGGATTGAGGAAGGAATATTAAAACTGGCAGATGTTATTTGATCAATTTCAGGATGACGTATTAAACCTCTTTAAAAATAATAACACCGTTATCATCAAGGGTAAATCAATAGAGGTTTTCTGAAAAGTATCTGTATCACTGCAAAATGAGTTGTTTTACAGATAAATTATGACTTCGGTAATTTTATTACATTGTATTCTGAACCATCTGATTTTTAACCCAATACTTTTCCTGACATATATTATAAAAGTTTTTTTCACGAGGAGTGATTGTAAATCCTTTACTATCTAATACCTTATAACTCACCCATTTCTCCTGACATAATTGTTCAGGATATTCATCCTCCAATTTTTCGGACTCCTCCAGATAGATAATTTTCACTCCATTATCAAATGAATAAATAATTTCTTTATCTTCAATAATAGAGTTTTCATCTGTCAAAAAATTAACTCTCTCATTTTTTGAGATGATCTTAACAGGCGAGGATAACGATTTTATAGCCAATATATAACTGAATAAAGATTGGGTCATTTCACCCACCCTCTTCCTAAAATTTCTGACAGTATAACATACTAAAATTTAGGTCACGCCTCCAAAAATTGGATGTTGTGATAAACTTCCCCATTTTTATTGGTGAGATATGGTTAAAGTTGATATGGAAATAACCAACCTGACACTCCGTACACGTTTAAAAAGACTGAACCGAAAAATGCTGGGTTATTCCAAATCGGAAGAGATGCACGACAAATAATTCGCTGTTTCAAATAATAGATCCATTTCTAACCAGCAGCATTAAAATATGCAACAAGAGTCACTATCAGTATGATGAATAAAAAATAGCCACTCAAAATCAAGTTATTATATAAACTACCTGACTAAGAATGACTATTTATGAAGCTCAATGACTAATCAGGATTACTCCTCTTCCAAATAGGTGTAACCATACAGGCCACTTTCAAACTCTTGCAGGAATTGCTCCTGCAAATTTTCATCCAGATCGGCCGATTTCACCTGATTACGGAAGTGGGTCAACAGTACCTGCGGGTCCAATTTGACATACTGGAGCATATTGGCGACAGAATCACCTTCTTCGCTCTGCCGATAAGTCACCGTACCATTCTCTGCAACATAAACATCAATGGCTGCTGTATCGCCAAACAAATTATGCATGTTACCCAGAATTTCCTGATACGCCCCAACCATAAAGAAACCAATCAATGGCGGATTTTCTGGATCATAAGCGGGCATTGGCATCGTTGTTGCCACACCATCGCCGTCAACATAATGATCAATCGTACCGTCAGAGTCACAGGTAATATCCAGCAGAACAGCACGGCGATCCAAAGGCTTATCCAATCCTTCAATTGGCAGGACAGGGAATAACTGACCAATCCCCCATGCATCCGGCATCGACTGGAACAACGAGAAATTCACATAGAATTTATCAGCCATGCGTTCCTGCAATTCATCAATGATCGGACGATGAGCACGGTTGCTTGGATCAAGATCCTGCTGAATGTGGCGGCAAATATTTAAATACAGTTCTTCTGCCCATGCCCGCTCCGACAAACTCAACATACCGTGGGCATATTGGGTATGAACCTCGTGCAGGTCAAACTGGCTGTCATGCAGCCACTCACGCAGGGAACGACGGTTACCGTCAGATTGCATTTCCAACCATGTCTCCCACAGGCTGGTCAGAGGGCGTGTAGCATCTTCTGCTGGCGGCGTTGTTTCGGTAAACTCATTATGTTCTACCCCAATGACATTGGAGACCAAGACCGTATGGTGGGCAGTCAATGCGCGACCGGATTCCGTAATAACGGTTGGATGAGGCAAACCGTGCTCTTCACACGCGTCACCAATTCCCCAGATAACGTTATTCGCGTATTCATTCAGGCCGTAGTTAACGGAACATTCTGACTGAGAGCGCGTGCCTTCATAATCAACCCCCAAACCGCCACCAACGTCAAAGCACTGAATATCAACACCCAGTTTAGACAGCTCGACGTAAAAACGGGCAGATTCACGCACACCGGTTGCCACATCACGAATATTTGCCAATTGGGAACCCAAATGGAAATGCAGCAGTTGTAAACTGTCCAACCGACCTGCTGAACGCAGGGTTTCAACCAATTGCAATACCTGTGACGCCGCCAGACCAAACTTGGATTTTTCACCGCCGCTGGCCTGCCATTTACCTGAACCTTGAGATGCCAAACGCGCCCGTACTCCCAAACGGGGGATCACATTAAGACGCTTAGCTTCTTCCAAAACCATCTCAATTTCAGACATCTTCTCGATAACCAGATACACTTTGTGTCCCAGCTTTTCACCGATCAACGCCAAACGAATATATTCGCGATCCTTATAACCATTACAGACAATTACAGTACCTGTCATGCCAGCATGGGCTAATACTGCCATTAATTCCGCTTTAGAGCCTGCCTCCAATCCAACAGGTTCATCAGCGTTTGCCAGTGTTTCAATAACACGGCGATGCTGATTGACCTTGATCGGATACACCAGAAAATAATTCCCTTTATAACCGTAAGATTCACGCGCACGTCTGAACGCTGCATTAATGGAACGCAGACGATGTTGCAAAATCTGGGGGAAACAAAACAACGCCGGTAAGCGCAGCTGTTTTTTTTCTTCCTGAACTTTTTTCACCAAATCGGCAAGCTCAATCTGAGCTTCCGGCAAATCAGGGTTTGGACAAACACTAACATTGCCCAGATCATTGACATAGTAATAGCTGCCGCCCCAGTATGCGATGTTATAGGTCTGGCGCATTTTGCGAGCGATATTATCATTCATGGCAGTCTCCTTACATGGAGTCGAGATTTGCCTTCACCTGTAAAGTCAATCACCCAAGGCACTATTTTATCGTGCGTATCTTGCGCATTAAAAAATGTCAGGGAACAGCATGCTCTAAAATTATAGGAACGTTTAGAAGAAACTAAACAATGTACTTACTGTGTGACTATATGATGCCAACTCGATATTGCCTGCTTGCTTATATACTGCGGGTAACATCGAAATGAATTCATATCGGAAAGGAAGGAATAAGATGTGGATACATCAATGGCACAATGTGGCTGTTGGCCGTTAATAATCAGCAGATAATGGTTCATAACCCCATTCACCCCACATGGCTCACCTATCGCAAGCCGTTTCTCAATTGAGAAGCAGGACACACGTACATCTCCTGCAAGCGCCTGTAACTTCAAGTGCAAAAATGACTCATGCTACGCGCGCAGTTTATACCTTCAAACCAATAAAATTGCAAAATGAAATTTATTTAAATGAGCCTCAACAAACCCATAGTTGGTAGTAATGAAAACTAAAATGTCACACCATTAAAGATATTTAAAATTAAAAAGACTGGCAACCTTAGCAAGAGTAACTTAAAATAGCCATCTAGATGGTAAAACATCCACCCTTAAACCAAGATTATATTTAAGGTAAGCAAATATAATGACTACACATCTTTTTACTTCTGAATCTGTTTCAGAAGGACATCCAGACAAAATTGCCGATCAGATTTCCGACGCCGTCCTTGATGCAATCTTAGAACAAGATCCCAAAGCACGTGTTGCCTGCGAAACTTATGTTAAAACTGGCATGGTCATGGTGGGTGGCGAAATCACTACCAGTGCTTGGGTTGATATTGAAGAAATTACTCGCCGTACAGTACGTGAAATCGGCTATACCAGCTCAGATATGGGTTTTGATGCCAGTTCATGCGCTGTTATCAGTGCAATTGGTAAACAATCTCCTGATATCAATCAGGGTGTTGATCGCGCAGATCCTCTGGAGCAAGGTGCAGGTGATCAGGGCTTGATGTTTGGCTATGCGACCAATGAAACCGATGTTTTCATGCCAGCACCTATTACTTATGCACACCGTTTGGTTGAGCGTCAGGCTGAAGTTCGTAAAAACGGCACCCTGCCATGGCTACGCCCTGATGCGAAAAGTCAGGTCACATTCCAGTACGATAACGGCAAAATAGTCGGTATTGATGCCGTTGTGCTTTCTACCCAGCATGCCGAAAATATCGATCAAAAAGTGCTGCAAGAAGCCGTGATGGATGAAATTATCAAGCCTGTACTGCCAACTGAATGGCTGACTCCAATGACCAAATATTTCATCAATCCAACGGGTCGTTTCGTTATTGGTGGGCCGATGGGTGACTGTGGTCTGACTGGCCGTAAGATCATCGTAGATACCTACGGTGGTATGGCTCGTCATGGTGGCGGTGCATTCTCAGGTAAAGATCCATCTAAAGTTGACCGCTCTGCTGCCTATGCAGCACGTTATGTTGCCAAAAATATTGTTGCAGCAGGTCTGGCTGATCGCTGTGAGATCCAAGTGTCCTATGCCATCGGTGTTGCAGAACCAACATCCATCATGGTAGAAACATTCGGAACAGAGAAAGTGTCAACTGCAACGTTGACTCAATTAGTGCGTGAATTCTTTGACTTGCGCCCTTACGGTTTGATTAAGATGCTGGATCTTCTGCACCCAATCTATCGTGATACTGCGGCATACGGTCATTTTGGTCGTGAACAATTCCCGTGGGAAGCAACAGATAAAGCAGAAATTCTGCGTTCAGCAGCAGGATTGAAATAATTCTTTGCTAATCTACAAAACCCGCAAATATTCTGCGGGTTTTTTTATAACTAGTCAGCCAGTTATAATAAATTTCATATCAAGAATACAGTATATAGCCGTGATGAAATCCGTCAGAGTTCCCCTTTCCTTACAGCAAGCTGTTATGCGTACCATGAGACAAAAGCTGGCACTAGCAAGTGATTTTCTGCAAAAAGCTTTTCCTGAGCCTAGCGTAACCTATCAGCAAAGAGGCACAATCGCAGGCAGCGCCCGATTGCAAGATTGGGAAATCCGCCTGAATCCAGTTTTGTTGATAGAAAATCAACAAGCATTTATTAATCAGGTGATCCCTCACGAACTGGCTCATTTATTGGTTTATTATCAGTTTGGCAAAGTCGCCCCACACGGAAAAGAGTGGCGTTTCCTTATGGAAACCGTGCTTAAAGTTCCGGCCAACCGGACACATCAATTTCCAGTAAATTCTGTTCGCAGTAAAATATTCACTTATGCTTGTCACTGCCAGCAACATGAGCTGACAATAAGACAACACAACAAAGTTATTAAAGGAAAGAGTTGCTACGTTTGTCGGCAATGTGGAGAAAAATTAATATTATTAGAGCCAACATAAACAACAAGATGCCCCACAATCAGAGCACCTTATTTAAGAAACCTGAATCAATATCACCGCGTATGGGCTACGAATATCTTTATCTACTGCTTACTGCTCACGCTATTCGTTTTAATTTTTTCTGCCTCTTCAATAACCTGATCTGCCGTTTTTCCATCAAGGGATTGATAAAATCTCTGTTCTAACTTTTGGATATCTCCATACTTGATATTCCCGTTTTTGTTATCCTTGAACAAATCATCAAAGTCGATACTATTTATCATGGTAATATTTAATGAATCATCAAATTGTAATTTTTTATCTTCTGGTAAAGTATCTCTGATTTTCTCAATGGATGTTTTTGCCGCTATTTCATTTGTTCCATCAATTTTGAGTTGATTATCACACCCCACTAATGCAACACCCAATAAACACATTGCCAACAATTTTTTCATGCTCAACCCCGCCTATTACCGATAGGGTAATAATAGCAGATGGTGAACAAGTAAGTCGTTCTAATAAAAATTTTTCTTATTAAATCAGGAATATTCATAATTTTCTTATTGATTACCTTGCTGAATTAACGATAAATAAATTCCAGTCAATTAGTATCCAGACACTGTTTTTATGTTATATCAGTGGGATGTCTTTATTAACTCTTCATCATTGGCATCAAAAATTGGCATCAAAATGAAGATGAATTATGACAAAAGGAGAAAAAATGCCTTCTATTCATAACGCTATAAAATATTTTCTATCTGTATTATTCATATCGTTACCGTTATATGCTCAGGCAGAAAAAATTACAGTCAAAGATGTTGCCGGTCGCACAGTTACAGTCAATGCACCTGTTGAACGAGCCATGCTGGCGGATAGCCGGGTACTTATTGCCCTAAATATTTTACATCCCTCAGAGCCACTTAAAGGCATTGTTGCGTGGGATAATGCACTGGAGAAAAAAGCGCCTGATCTTGCCACTGCCTACGAAAAGAAATTCCCTCAATTAAGGAACATTCCGGTCTTTCCTAACCCTTACACCAGTGATTTCAGTGTCGAAAAAGCCATGACTTACTCGCCAGATCTGGTTATTTTTGATATCGGACTGAAACCCAAACTGGATAGCAGCAATACCATTAACTTATTAGAAAAAATGGGCATCCCTGTTATTTTCATCGATTTTCGCCAATATCCCCTGTCTAATACAGTCCCCAGTATGAAACTACTAGGAAAAGTTTTTAAGCAGGAAGAGAATGCCAATAAATTCATTCAGTTTTACGAAAATCGCTTATCTATGATTAATGAGCGCATTGCTGCATTACCTCCGGAACAGCTCCCCAGCATTTTTATTGAGCGTCATGCAGGTATGTTAGGTGCTGAAGATTGCTGCAATACCTTTGCCACCAATAATTTCGGGGAGTTTGTTGCTGCTGCGGGTGGCGATAATATGGGCAGCAAATGGTTTTCAGGCATGGGTGGAAAGATTAACGAGGAGCAATTGCTGACCAGCAATCCCGATTATTACCTGATGACCGTAGCAGACTGGGATACAGTGCACTCAAACAGCCAATCAGTTCCGCTGGGCTATACAGGAGATCTGGCAACATCAGAGAAACGTTTTCAAAAATTGCTCTCGCGCCCCAAGCTGAAGATTTTGAAATCGTATCGCGAAAAACGCGTCATGGCGATTTATCATCAATATTATGATACTCCATTCAATATTATCGCCGTAGAAGCCATTGCAAAATGGTTACACCCCAATCTCTTCAAGGACATCGATCCTCACGCTGATAATATTTATGTGCATAAAACGTTCACAGCACTTGATGGCAGTGGCGTTTTCTGGATAACAGCAAAATAATTTTCTTCCAAATTGAGCCCACTTGTTTTTCAAGTGGGTTATCACCTCATAACTAAAAATGCCTTCTATTTCACAAAATAAAAAATTTTTAGCATATATTCTTCCATTATTCTCAGCCGAACACTCGAATTCAGATTTGGACTATAAAGTGGAAGATAACCTTGTTTTATACTGAATACGCATACAACATCGTCCATTCGTTAATAGCGTACAAATCCAACAATTCACATAAAATAAGGAGTTTAAAATCTATTTCCTGTTGATATTTCTGAGTAAATCAAAACAATTTGTTAATAACATGACTATATTCTATTTTAAAATAAGGTGTTATCCCCAATGAAAAAACAATATAAATGAAAAGTAACATAAATTAAAAAACACGAAACATTTTACCCATGAATTTATAAATCATTGCAAATAATAAAAAAAAGTAATGATAAAATATATACCAATAGATTTTAAGTTGTCACACGGTGAAGAGTGAATGAATTTTCAGAAAAATAGATAACTATGTGACTGGGGTGAATGAGCGCAACCAACAAAGCGACAACTTAAAAAACAACGGGTATTTAAATACAGGAACATCCATGCCTAACACCCTCAAAAAAAAACCTTTATATAAGATACTTTATATTCAAGTTATCTTCGCCATCCTGCTAGGTATAGCACTGGGTCATTTTTATCCAGATATTGGTGAGTCCCTTAAGCCTTTAGGGGATGCTTTCATTAAAATTGTGAAAATGATCATTGCTCCTGTTATTTTTCTGACGGTCGTCACTGGGATAGCAGGCATGAATAATATGAAAGCCGTTGGCAATGTCGTTGGAAAATCGATGTTGTATTTTTTAACGTTTTCAACACTTGCTTTGATTGTTGGTTTAGTTGTTGCCAATATCATTCGCCCCGGTGATGGCTTGAATATTTCACCAGAATCGCTGGATAGCAGCAAAGTGATCGGTTATGTAGAGAAAGCTCACGAATCATCCATCGTTGGTTTTCTCATGAATATCATACCCGAAACAGTTGTTAGCCCACTTGTGAATGGTAATATTCTCCAGGTTCTGTTTATTTCTGTGATTTTTGGCATTGCTTTAGCTGCGACTGGAAAAAAAGGTGAGCCTATCCTGCTGTTTTTACAGAGCTTAGCAGAGCCTGTCTTTACAATGGTCGGGATTTTGATGAAATTAGCACCTATTGGTGCATTCGGGGCTATGGCTTTTACTATCGGTAAATATGGTATCTCGTCGATTGGCAATTTGATGATGTTAATTGCGACTTTTTACATTACATCATTACTCTTTGTGCTTATTATCTTGGGTGCTGTTGCCAAATATAATGGGTTTTCTATCATCCGACTAATTAAATATATTAAAGATGAATTATGGTTAGTTTTGGGAACATCATCTTCTGAAGCAGCATTACCCAGCTTGATGAAGAAAATGGAAAATGCCGGTTGTGAGAAATCAGTCGTTGGTTTAGTTATTCCAACCGGTTATTCATTTAATCTTGATGGCACTAATATTTATATGACTATGGCCGCATTATTTATTGCTCAGGCAACTGGAATAGATCTCAGTATTACTGAACAAATCTCTTTATTATTAGTTGCAATGATCAGTTCAAAAGGTGCAGCGGGCGTAACCGGCGCTGGTTTTATTACTCTCGCCGCCACCTTATCCGTTGTGCCCAGTATACCCGTAGCTGGTATGGCACTTATTTTGGGCATTGATAGATTTATGTCTGAATGTCGTGCATTAACAAATCTAGTGGGTAATGCTTGTGCCAGTATTGTTGTGGCTCGCTGGGAAAACGCCTTGGATAAAGAAAAAATGCATAACGCATTAAATGGTAAGGTAAATAAATCTGTAGAAATGGAATTAAATTCATCTTCAGAAAACAAATATAAATAATCCCCTTAATAAGTCATGCTAAAAGCCATCAAATAATCAGATGGCTTTTTTCTCTGTTCACCCAAGGAAAACAAATTATCATTTCATAGGTTAATTAA
>NZ_LFCV01000061.1 GCF_001037465.1 Xenorhabdus khoisanae | reverse complement strand
ATATATCATTAGCAAAAATTCTTTTATGGAGTCTTTCAAAATCTCGAGCATATATGTACATTTTTTTCAAAAAATGTAAAGAAAAAAGCAGGCAATCTCCGGGGCTATTTTGTATCTGAGTATAAATATAGAGCGTTTTTAAATTAGGTTTATTATAACCGTGGAGATCAAATGGAATGGATATATTGGCTCCAAGACTTGAATCTACAATTATAAGAGAAATATTATTTTTTTCATCTTTAAATGCATTCACTGCTGCAAAATGGACACCTCCAAAAGCTGTTGTTTTGATGATGTATCGTTTATGTTGGCGAGGATTAAGAGATGATGTATCTTCAATAAGCGAGGCTGTTTTATCTATGATTGATGGATGGAAATTCATATTAGGGTGTTTTCGATTCAGGGAATTCAATATATAAGCAGTGTTAACGTCATCTAAAGTAATATTGTTAAACTGTAAATTTTTTTCTTTTATTTGTTTAATTTCTTTTATGTAGGAAATTAAACTTTCTCTATTTTCTCTATGCATTTTTGTTCCCCATGTTTTTATGTATAGTAGATATAAAAATATATATCTACTATTTGTTAAGATGACTTTATTCAGAAAGTAATTTATCTAATAAAGGCGATCTGAATACGTGATGTGGATCGTATTTCTGCAATGCAGAAATTGCTGATTTCCAATTGTTATCGACAGGCAATCCATCAGTGAATGAAGCGGGAATTATTTTGGTTAAAACTTCTTTATCTTCCCACGCAACGTTGGTGCCATAAGCCCAACCTTTACTCCATTCAACACGGGCTGAGGCATAAGAACCATCAAATTCTTTGAATAGCCATTGTTCAAATTGTCGGCAAAATTCAATGGCGTAAGGTGTGTTTGGAAAGGTTAATATATCGAGCCAGACTGCAACATCCCATTCAGGTTGATCTAAACGGGGGCGGATAGCAGATAAACTGGGAACAACCGCCTTTTCATGCAGGACGTCGGCAGGATCATCTAAGCCAGTGACTCTGATTTCAATAGGGCCGTTGATGGGGTATCGCCCCTGATTTGCAAATTCATGCATTAACTTTTGCCATTCGGTATGAAATTTATTCAAAACGCGCTGGATATCAGCACGGCGCGTTAATACCGCATAACCATTTGCTGTAACACGCAGTGTTGTTGGTTTCACATACAGCAATAGGTTTTTACTCCAACCCCAGATATCCTTCTCGTGACCTTGTAAGGCGGTATTTGTCAGTTGATATTGCATCTCACTGACCAGAGGCGTTATTGCAGGGAAGCCAGAAAGGATGTTATCCATGATATTCGATATAGCTGGTGAAATATTATCGGAAAATGGATAGTTATAGGGTGTTTTAACCTCAATACTAGAAGCTGGCTTGGTTGGCTCCACACTCCAGACTTTTAGCCATGGGAAGTTTGTGAAAGGAAATAAAATAATTTCAGCCCGACCGCTTTTATTTAGAAAATGACTAAAAGTTCGATTACTTTCTGAAGATTCGGGATCGGCAAATAATTCAGCCACTGGGATATTAGTGAAGCTCTGGCACCGTAAGCGTTGATTTTCACCAGCCTGAAACTGGACTTCTAAAATCAGGGAACAACCTAAGTGGGTTAATAGTGGTGCACAATTTGGATCACTTCGCTCAAAACGCTTGATGATATATTGCTGGGTTGCTGCATCCCACACAACAGCAGACAGGGACAATATTGTGTTACTCAGAGAGCCGTATGTGTGCCCGGGAAGTGGCGTTTCGTCCAGTGCTTTAATGGCAGTTCCATGCCCGCCTATTGCGAGCACGCCCCCTAATGTTAAATCACCGGGAGCAGGCGTTGCGGTGAAACCAAGATTTTGATCCTCCATTTGGGTCATTAGCGCTTCCATCAATATACCTGTTTGTGCGGTTACGATAGAAAATTGGGGACGGTGTTCGATATTGACGTGAGTAAAATGCTCAGAGAGATCCATCAACATAATACGATTTTTGAAGCTTTGCCCTGATTCCAGAATCAATGGTGACCAATTATGAGATTGTCCGACAATTCTTAGCTTATAATTTTCCTTCCATGCCCAATTGGCGACTGAAATAACCTCTTCAGCAGAACGTGGTATACAGCATGGTACATTGTGTGCCTGAACTTCTCCTGACCAATTTTTAAAGTTTAAATTTTTCCAGATAATATTGTTAGGAAAATTAGGTAAGTTATATTCTATTTCGGTAATAATTTCATCTTGTAAATAATTTTCATCTTGTCGATTTAGATTTGATGTGGTCATTATTTGTTGCCTTAATTTTTATCTTATGAGGTTTGGGTTTTTTAATATGAATTTAAAGCTAAATCCGTTTATGGCGGATTATTTACCATGCCATGTGTTCACTGTATGTATGATATTTACTTGATTGGGTATAGGGTAATATATAGTCACCATTAAATACGGGTCTTATAGGCTAGATACGAGAGTAATCTAATTTTTGGCATTTATTGTAATAGGTGACAGGTATTCAGATAAAGGAAGTCATGCCAACACTTTTTCATAAAAATGGTAACATCACTCTTTGGTTGTTATTTTGCTAAAAAACGTATAGGAATAAGTAGGATAACATGATAAACCTGAAAATGATGGATGACATAATCATATGACCTTTAATGTGACAGAAGCTAATGTGACAGAAGCACTCTCTGACTTCACCCGACGCTATGTTGAATTGTGGCAAGAGAAAACAGGTTTTCCGCCAGCCAGCAGCGATCTGTATGGCATACCTTCACCTTGTATTGAACGTACCGGAGATGGTGTAGTGCATTGGCTTCCCCAGCCGTTTTCTGTCCGGGAAAAACTCCAGAAGGTAGAAACAGCGCTGGATATCTGTTTGCAAAGTGCTATCCATGATTACTATGTGACGCAGCTTGCGGGTGATATGACGGCCAGTTTTGAAGGGCAAAATTTCAGTTTGATTCAGGTATGGAGTGAAGATGATTTTATTCGGCTACAGGAAAATCTGATTGGTCATCTTGTCACACAGAAGCGATTAAAGCTCTCACCAACCGTATTTATTGGCACGACTGATTCCGATATGGGGCTGGTTTCTGTATGTAATCTGACTGGTCAGGTGATTCTGGAACAGTTTGGCAGTAACGAAAGGACAATGTTATCGGCAAATCTGGCAAGTTTCCTCTCGGTTATCAATCCTGTTGTGTGCAGTTAGTTGAAGATATTGGTGTGATCTTTTGTAAGAGATATCTCACATGGTGCGTGAGATATTTCTTTTAATCATAATGTGAATGTTAGTGCGTGAAATTATTTCTATTTTATATCAATATCATACAGGATGTGACCGCAGTATCCTTTTTATCATATCACTGACTGTTCCTGTTCAGTCGCTTGTTCCAACCTCCCAAATCATAGATTCTTTTACTGTTCCGTAAGGAATCACAGCAAAACAATAACCAGGGAATAAATCCATCGGGAAGATGGTTCAGGGAAGGAAAGGTAAGGGCAGGAGCGCCAAATGCCATTATCGCCAGATACTATCAGTATAATAATTGAGCAGTACAACGATTGAGTAAAGGATGACAGACAAGGATGTATTTTTGTCAGGGAATGAGCAGGAAGCGATTTATTTAGCAGGATTGCTATGACAGATAAATTAAGAGGAGGGATTTTATCTCTCCTCTTTTTTTATCATCCTTAAACCACCTCTTTAAGAGGCAGTGATTGTTTCATTTTATCTTATCGCAAGTTTTCCGCTGAAATCGTATCAATGATACTCTTACGTTCCAATGACGTGGTGACAGCTTTTGTCATCTGAGCCACAGCTAAGTATCAGACGAAAAATCATGAGTATCGAGAAACAAATTCTAAATAAATTACAGTCAATTGAAGTCACCATGAAAGCGGTAGGCTTATGGCAAGATTATCCTCCTAAACCAGAATCTTTTGAAAGCACCGAGCCTTTTTCCATTGATACGATGTCAGCGGAAGAGTGGCTACAATGGGTATTAATTCCAAGAATGCGCGCTTTAATAGAACAAAAAGCCAACTTGCCGACGGCATTTTCTGTCGCTCCGTATTTTGAGGAAGTTTATAAAGAAGAGACAGAACGTTATTTACCTTTGCTTGAACACTTACGGGCATTGGACAGCCTGTTTACGCAGGACACTTGATATGCTGGATATTATTTATCAGGATGAACATATTGTTGCGGTTAATAAGCCCGCGGGTTGGTTAGTCCATCGCAGTTGGTTGGCGCGCCATGAAACTGTTTTTGTGATGCAGACGCTGCGCGATCAAATAGGGCAGCATGTTTTTCCTGTCCACCGTTTGGACAGGCCGACATCTGGTGTCTTATTAATGGCGCTTTCAAGTGAAGTAGCCAGAACACTTGCACAACAATTTGAATTCCACGAGATACAAAAAACGTATCATGCTGTTGTGCGAGGTTATGTTGAAGGTGATGATATTATCGACTACGCCTTAATGGAACAGTTGGATAAAATTGCGGATAAATTTGCTGATACAGACCGGGAAGCGCAGTCAGCAATTACACATTACCGTTCATTGGCAAAAGTTGAGTGTCCGGTTGAAATAGGACGTTACCCGACATCACGTTTCAGCCTGTTGGAGCTGATGCCCAAAACAGGTCGTAAGCATCAATTGCGGCGTCATATGGCACATATCCGGCACCCCATCATCGGGGATAGCACGCACGGCGATTTGCGGCAAAATCGAGGAGTTGCTAAACATTATCAGATTGGCAGATTAATGCTGCATGCCAGCCACCTTCGGCTCAAGCATCCCGTGACAGGAGAAGAGCTTCTTTTAACCGCCCGGTGGGATCAGTCGTGGCAGCATTTGCTTGAACAATTTGGCTGGCAGGGTATTGTGCCTGATTTGGCATGTTTAACTACTCATGAATGAACGTAGTATCAAACCGATTAAAGAGATCAATATTTATGGCAAAGATTGGTATTTTCGTTGGTACAGTTTATGGCAATGCGTTGGCCGTTGCGGAAGAAGCACAGCAGATCCTCAGGCAGCAAGGGCATGAGGTTGAGATCTTTGAAGATGCAACCTTAGAGCAATGGCGAGAGTATCTGCAACAAATTGTTTTAGTTGTCACTTCGACGACGGGGCAAGGCGATCTGCCTGATAATATCCAGCCGCTTTATGTAGAGTTGAATGATAAGTTGGGCTATCAGCCTGATTTGCGTTATGGCGTAATTGCGCTGGGTGACAGTAGTTACGACACTTTCTGCGGAGGTGGTCGTACCTTTGATAAATTGTTACAGGAGCAGGGAGCCAAACGAATCGGGGATATACTGCTGATTGATGCTATTGAGGTAGTTGAACCTGAAGTCTTCGCCCTGAACTGGATTGAGGAGTGGGGAACTTTGCTGTAGGAAAGTACTTTGTCACACCGCTTATACCTTTACCCTGTTTAAAATACCAAGAGCTTGAAACGCAGGAGGATAAGCGGTGTTGTGACATTGCTGACGTGTTACTTACGGGTCAGCTTTTCCAAATCTGCTTCGATTTCTGCAATCTTATTGGCAACCACATGCTCAAGATGACGTAAGTCGTCGAGAATTTTGTGTTTCAAATCCACTTCGATCTGGTCACGTCTGCAAATTTGATCCAGCTCTTCGATCACATAACGCAGGTTGGTGTTGATCTCTTTGACTTCTTTGTAACCTTGGCCGGAATTCTCGTCAGAGATGGTTTTCAACTGGCGTGGGTACTTAAATTTAACGCTCTTGGCGAAGAACTCGCCTTTGTCCTTGCGGAAATAAATCTTCAGAATGTCGTTGTTAGCTTCCTGACGGAGGCTATAGCGATCAATATCTTCAGGATGCGTGATCCCCAAACTTTTCAAATTATCGTACATAGCGCGTCACCTAGTCACCTAAATGAAATGGAAAAGGCAAAAAAATAGTGGATTTATTATCCATTTCGTCATTGTTAAAAGTCAATCGGTTAATGGCTAACAAAAAAAATGGAACAATAAAGTAACAGGTTTTCTTATTGAACTTAAGATTCAATCAAACTAATATCGCATGAAGAAATATTCATCAATTTGATAACTGTGTTATTCATTTTATGTCCGTTAAGTGGGGGGAGTACATGCCAAAAAGATTGGTAGATCCTGCAAAGATTAATGAAGTTTTTGCTCCTTTGAACGAAGGTTCAGATAATCACGACCTCTATATCTCATTAATGGATGGGACAGATATCACAAATGAAATTAAAGGATTATCACTTTCTCCGGGCTATCGTATGGTTCGTGTTGATGGGCGGTTGAATGACTGGATTCGTCAGTCTCATTTCGAGTTGGCTTTGATTAACGATATATCAAAAGAGGTTGCTTATTATAACCGAGTGGTTATACAGCCAGATGTTGTATTAAATTGCCGCCCTGTAACACAAATTCTTGTTTGGCGTATTAGGACACCTCAGCATCGGGCAGTTCTACGCGACTTAGCTGGCAAAGTGTTTTTTGATTATTTAATTGAACGGTACAACGTGATTGTATCGGATATGAACCAGACCACGGATGGTATGGCTTTTTGGCAGGATCGGATGTATGACGCGTTAACATACGATATGCACGTCTATGCTTATGACATGATTACTTGTGAATTGCGCAAGATCCTGACTCAGGATGATGTTAGCCATCAAGAAGTATGGTTGTGGGGAGATCCTGAACATCATCAGAATAGGTTGGCAATCATTTCTAAAAATGAGTTACCTATTGAATAGGGTTGCTTAGACAAGTCACCTCTGTACGTAATGATAGTTTATTCTGCGTCCTCAATAAAGCGGCTACATAGACATGTAGCCGCGCAATAATGATTTTAACTTACTTATGAAGCAGAGAAATTATGACTGTTAGTCAATATTTCTCAGCAATTCATTAATACCCACTTTGCCACGCGTTTTGGCATCAACCTTTTTCACGATAACGGCGCAGTACAGGCTGTAACTGCCGTCTTTTGAAGGCAAATTACCGGAGACTACAACAGAACCTGCTGGTACGCGGCCATAATGAATTTCGCCGGTTTCGCGATCATAGATCTTAGTGCTCTGGCCGATGTAGACACCCATTGAGATCACAGAGCCTTCTTCCACGATAACGCCTTCTACGATTTCAGAGCGGGCACCGATAAAGCAGTTATCTTCAATGATGGTCGGATTGGCTTGTAATGGTTCCAGAACACCACCAATACCAACGCCGCCAGATAAATGAACATTTTTGCCGATTTGGGCACAAGAACCGACAGTTGCCCAAGTGTCTACCATCGTGCCTTCATCCACATAAGCACCAAGGTTGACGTAAGATGGCATTAACACAGTATTACGGGCGATATACGCACCCTGACGGACAGCCGCAGGAGGTACGACGCGGAATCCTTCTTTTTCGAAACGAGCCTGATCATAATCAGCAAATTTCATGGGTACTTTGTCGAAATAGCGGCTTTCAGCACCTTCCATAACTTGGTTGTCATTAATACGGAAGGAAAGCAACACGGCTTTTTTCAGCCATTGGTGAGTTACCCATTGCCCATCGATCTTTTCAGCGACGCGCAGTTTGCCGTTATCGAGCATCTGGATGACTTGATTAATAGCATCACGAGTCGTTCCATCAACGGTGACGGGTGTGATGTTTACGCGATTTTCAAACGCACTTTCGATAGTAGCTTGTAATTGCTGCATAATTATGCGGTTCCTAATTTCTGTTAAGAGAATTTTGCTATAGTTTATCCCGTGTGTTGAGGGCTTCTGTCAACCTTTCTGATAATTCATCCCTGATTTTTTTATGTAAGGCATTTTGATCTTTATCTGCCAGTACAAAAAAATCTTCAACGCGTTCGCCAATAGTGGTAATGCGCGCACCATGTAAGGAAACACCCAATTCAGCGAAAATATTGCCTACCCGTGCCAATAATCCGGGCTGATCTAACGCAATTAATTCCATATAGGAGCGACGAATATTTTTTGTTGGCAAAAAACTCACTTTGGTTGGCACATTGAAATGACGTAATTTAGAAGGCAGATTACGCGCCTTTGGTACTTTAGGATGAGGATCATTCACGACTTTCAGTAAGGCTCGACGGATAGGTTCGTGGCGATCAAGAGCCAATGGATGACCGCTAGGTTCCAAAACGACAAATGTATCCATCGCCATCCCATCACGATTAGTGAAGATTTGGGCATCATGAACACTTAAATTGCGTCGGTCCAATTCCCCGACAACAGCAGCGAAAAGAGAAGGCCTGTCTTGACACCAAATAAAAATTTCAGTGCCGCCATGAGAAAAAGCGGTGCTGATCAAAACCATTGGTTCTGCAGAGAAAGGATGGATGAGATGGCTGGCATGCCAGGCTAATTGATCGGGACTATGACGTAAAAAATAATCGGCATGACAGCGGCCCCAAATATAATGTAATCGTTCTTCGTCAATATTTTCTTGCCGCAGCAGAGCTAATGCCTGTAATCGGTTGTTACGGACACGTTCCCGTAAATCAGGGATATTCTGAATGCCTTGGCGCAATTGGGCTTCAGTGGCGAAATAGAGTTCACGTATCAGGCTTTGCTTCCAACTATTCCAAAGTTTGGCATTAGTCGCGCAGATATCAGCAACGGTCAGGCAGACCAAATGATTTAAGCGATTTTGATTTTTGACCACACTGGCAAATTGCTGGATAACCTCAGGATCTTGAATATCCCGCCGTTGAGCAGTGACTGACATCAGCAAATGGTCGCGAACCAGCCATTCCACTAATTCTGCTTCGCGGTTTGTCAGGCCATGCTGTTGTGCGAATAAATAAGCATCTTTGGCTCCAAGTTCAGAATGGTCGCCATTGCGCCCTTTGGCAATATCGTGGAAAAAAGCCGCCAGCCGCAATAGTTCTGGCTGAAGAAGGCGTGGGTAAAGCTCGACACATAGGGGGTGGATCACGCGGTTGTTTTCATCAGCAAAGCTTTCCAGTTTTTGCAGTACCCGAATGGTATGTTCGTCAACCGTATACGCATGAAAAAGGTCAAATTGCATCTGGCCGACAATGTTGCTCCAATGCGGCATGTAAGCGCCTAATACGCTATGGTGGTGCATCGGGAGCAGAGCACTTCCGACTGCACGGGGATGGCGTAGAATATCCATGAAAATCTTTCGTGCTTCGGACAAATCACACAAGGGAGTTGTCAGATTTCTACGGGCATAGCGAAGCTGGCGCAGTGTTGTGGAATAGATGCCTTTGATTTCACGATGTTCAGCCATGTGATAAAACATTTTCAAAATTGATGTGGGATCACGGCTAAACAGTGTTTCATCGATTAAATCGATAAGGTTTCCTCGTAACTGAAACTCAGCATTCAAGGGACGCGGTTTTTCATTGGGTTGCAATGTCAGAATGGCCTCATCAAACAGTTGCAGCAGCATGTTATTCAGTTCACTGACACGACGGGTCATGCGATAGAAATCTTTCATCATCCGTTCGACAGGCTGATTGCGTTCACCTTCATAGCCCAGCAATTGGGCGACGCTGACCTGACGTTCAAACAAGAGTCGATTATCATAGCGGGTAACGACCAAATGAAGCGCAAAACGGATACGCCAGAGAAAATTTTGGCATTCGTTCAATTCGTTGCGCTCTTCCTGGGTCAGAAAGCCAAAACCAACCATTTCATCTAGCGATTTTGCGCCAAAATGGCGATGAGCAACCCAAAGTAACGTGTGAATATCGCGTAATCCACCCGGACTACTTTTGATATCGGGTTCCAGATTGTAACTGGTGCTGTGATAACGCTGATGACGTTCTTGTTGCTCAGAGAGCTTAGCCGAGAAAAATCGGGCTGATGGCCAGAAATCATCACTGAAAATATATTTCTGCAAGCGTAGAAATAGAGGTAAGTCTCCATCAATTAAACGGGCTTCAATGAGGTTTGTGGCAATAGTCAGATCGGAAAGCCCTTGTTGTTTACACTCTTCGAACGTTCTGACACTGTGGCCCACTGCCAGACGGATATCCCAGAGTAGAGTAATAAATTTTCCGATACGAGCGGATTGTTCTTCACTCAATGGAGACTCACTGAGAATCAGTAGATCAATATCGGAAAGAGGGTGCAACTCGCGGCGACCGTAACCACCTACTGCAATCAGAGAAAGGGAGGCTATCTGGTCAAACCCCTGTTCCTGCCATAATTGTTTTAAAAGTTGATCAATATAGTCACTGCGAGCATAAATCAGTGCGTTCGGCGAAATGCCCGCCTTAAATGCCTGTTCAAGCCATAGCTGAAATTCATCAATATGTTGTTTCAGGGCAGAAAGTTGAAGGTCGCTGTGGGAAAACTCCACTGGAGACAGGGGCGGAATGAGCGCTTGTGCTAAGGAAATATCGGCTGGCATATGCGGAAACCTATGGTGAGGAAGCTCATGAGGAAACAAACCATAATGACCAGATTACTGAGAAACGCGTGAGATGAACAGGGATTATTGCCAGAGAATGAAGTCCCTGCCGAGTGAGCAGGAGCTTCATTAATTAGGGTGATAATTGTCTTATATCAAATAGGCGTTTATGCGTTCACCAGTATCGCAGAAATATGGGACTCTTCTTCTTTACGCCATGTCATGATTTCACAGCCGTTGTCGGTAACGACAATCGTATGCTCATACTGTGCAGACCAGCCACGATCTTTAGTCTTCACTGTCCAGCCATCTTTCATGGTGCGGATACGGAAATCACCTGCATTTACCATCGGTTCAATGGTGAATGCCATGCCTTTTTGCAGGACGACGCCACCATCATCGGCATCATAATGCAGAACGTGAGGTTCTTCGTGAAAGACCCTACCGATACCGTGGCCGCAGTATTCGCGGACAACAGAGTAATCATGGCTTTCCACAAACTGCTGAATTGCTTTACCGATGCTACGCAGGCGAATACCCGGCTTAACCATTTTCAGGGCAAGATACAGGCTTTCCTGTGTCACGCGGCACAGACGTTCACCTTGAATGGTGGGTTTACCAACGATGAACATTTTGGAAGTATCACCGTGGAACTCTTCTTTGATAACAGTCACATCAATATTGACGATATCACCTTCTTTCAGCGCCTTGTCATCACTCGGAATGCCATGACAAATCACGTCATTGACGGAGATGCACACGGATTTAGGAAAACCGTGATAGCCCAGACAAGCTGAGATAGCTTGTTGCTTCTCGGTGATGTGTTCGTGACAAATACGATCAAGTTCACCTGTGGTAACACCTGCCTTGATATAAGGCTCAATCATTTCCAGAACTTCGGCTGCCAGACGTCCGGCAACACGCATCTTCTGAATGTCTTCTTCTGTTTTGATAGAGATAGCCATGAAATGGGTCCATTTAAGTCGGAAAATCGCCGACCACTTGATATTAACTAAGGAAAAATATTGTCAGTAATGGTATCAGCCCACCGAATGTCTGCCAATAACTGTTGGCTGACAGACTACCAGAAAGCGATAACAAATGTTGGAGTATGGTGGCGGTTTGTGGTATAAAGCGCGCCGGTATTCTGTGTAATTGTTTCTGACGTGATGCAATTCGCAGGGATACTAAATAAACTCATTATGTGTAAATAACACACACAGATCGTCACATACACCGGGGTGCTCTAATGTGGTTAATTCATTGATATGAATCACCCGCAGTCAAAGAGTCGGTGTCATGGGATCTGTGGAGGCATAACCCCAATTCACTTTATAGAGGTCTAAAATGGCAACTGTTTCCATGCGCGATATGCTGCAAGCGGGCGTTCACTTCGGTCACCAGACTCGTTACTGGAACCCAAAAATGAAACCTTTCATCTTTGGTGCTCGTAACAAAGTTCATATCATCAACCTGGAAAAAACTGTTCCAATGTTCAACGGTGCACTGGCAGAGTTGAACAAAATCGCTTCCCGTAAAGGTAAAATTCTGTTTGTTGGCACCAAACGTGCTGCTAGCGAAGCAATCAAAGAATCAGCACTGAGCTGTGACCAATACTTCGTTAACCACCGTTGGTTAGGTGGTATGCTGACTAACTGGAAAACTGTTCGTCAGTCAATCAAGCGTTTGAAAGATCTGGAAGTTCAGTCTCAGGACGGTACTTTTGACAAGCTGACCAAGAAAGAAGCGCTGATGCGTACTCGTGAGCTTGGCAAACTGGAAAACAGCCTGGGCGGTATCAAAGACATGGGCGGCCTGCCTGATGCTCTGTTCGTTATCGATGCTGAACATGAACACATCGCTATCAAAGAAGCAAACAACCTGGGTATCCCAGTATTCGCTATCGTTGATACCAACTCTGATCCAGATGGCGTTGATTTCATCATTCCTGGTAACGACGACGCAATCCGTGCAGTAAAACTGTACCTGACCGCTGTGGCTACCGCTGTTCGTGAAGGTCGTTCTCAAGATCTGGCTGTTCAGGCTGAAGAAGGTCTTGTAGACGCTGAATAATAAGGCATGCTCAATTCTTGAGCCCTTATTGACCAGGTATTGAAATATATTGGTTAGGGGGCCTGTTATGGCCCCCTTTACATATCTGATATAGAACTATCCCCGCGGAATATTATCTTCCCGCGAGACACATCGAGGAATAAAACAAATGGCTGACATTACCGCTGCTCTGGTAAAAGAACTGCGTGAGCGTACTGGCGCAGGAATGATGGAATGTAAAAAAGCACTGGTTGAAGCGAATGGTGATATCGAGCTGGCTATCGATAACATGCGTAAATCAGGTCAGGCAAAAGCGGCTAAGAAAGCAGGCCGTGTTGCTGCTGAAGGTGTTATCCTGGTTGAAGTGGCTGCTGATGCTAAATTCGCAGGTATCGTTGAACTGAACTGTGAAACTGACTTCGTTGCTAAAGACGCAGGCTTCCTGGCATTTGGTAAAGAAGTTATTGCTTCCGTTATGGCTGACAAAAACGCTGACATCGAAGCTCTGAAAGCGAAGTTCGAAGAACAGCGTGCTAATCTGGTAGCGAAAATCGGTGAAAACATCAACATCCGTCGTGTTGAAATTCTGGAAGGCGAAGCTGTAGGTTCTTACCTGCACGGTGCTCGCATTGGTGTTCTGGTTGCTGCTGAAGGCGCAAGCGAAGAACTGATCAAGCATGTTGCAATGCACGTTGCTGCAAGCAAACCAGAATATGTGAACCCAACTGACGTTCCTGCTGACGTTGTTGAGCGTGAGCATCAGATCCAGATGGAAATCGCAATGCAGTCTGGTAAGCCTCGCGAAATCGCAGAGAAAATGGTTTCTGGCCGCATGAACAAATTCACCGGCGAAATCTCTCTGACTGGTCAGAACTTCGTGATGGACCCAAGTAAATCTGTTGGCGATCTGCTGAAAGAAAACAATGCTAAAGTGATCAACTTCATCCGCTTCGAAGTTGGTGAAGGTATTGAGAAAGTTGAAGCTGATTTCGCAGCAGAAGTTGCTGCAATGAGCAAACAGTCTTAATTTTCTTAAACGGAGCCGCCGATTGGCGGTTCTGTTTTATCTCGACATGAGTTTTTTACATCTGGGCTGAATAGAGCATGGATGTGTAGTAATTGAATAAACCGTAATAAATCCTCAATAATCCTTATCTGCTTAGGACTGAACACCATGGCAACCAATGCAAAACCCGTATATCAGAGAATCCTGCTTAAGCTCAGTGGAGAAGCCCTGCAAGGCGAAGAAGGTTTTGGTATCGACGCTAGAGTCTTAGACCGTATGGCTCAGGAAATCAAAGAACTGGTTGAGCTGGGTATTCAAGTCGGCGTCGTTATTGGAGGAGGTAACCTGTTTCGTGGTGCCGGCTTGGCACAGGCAGGTATGAACCGTGTAGTAGGCGATCACATGGGCATGTTGGCGACCGTGATGAACGGCTTGGCGATGCGTGATGCGTTGCACCGCGCCTATGTGAACGCTCGTTTGATGTCTGCCATTCCATTGAATGGTGTGTGTGACAACTATAGCTGGGCTGAGGCGATCAGCTTACTGCGTCACGGTCGTGTTGTTATTTTCGCTGCGGGAACGGGCAACCCGTTCTTTACAACTGATTCCGCTGCATGTCTGCGTGGCATTGAAATTGAAGCGGATGTTGTGTTAAAAGCAACCAAAGTTGATGGCGTTTATTCCGCTGATCCTGAAAAAAATCCTGAAGCAGAACTTTACCACGAGCTGGCATATCAGGAAGTATTGGAGCGTGAATTGAAAGTGATGGATCTGGCGGCCTTTACATTGGCTCGTGACCATAACCTGCCAATTCGTGTCTTTAATATGAACAGACCAGGCGCACTTCGTCGTGTTGTGATGGGGGAAAATGAAGGTACGCTGATTTCTAACAACTGATTTTATCATTCATGCTCAGAGACACCGATGAAGTTTGACGGTATGATCAGCGACCTGATGCGCCAAATTTAATGACACAGGGCCACTTATTCATTAGCGTATTTGATTCGATATTTGCTCATTACGCATTTGGCCTAAAAAATAACATCTCCCAAGGGTTTGTAACGTGATTAATGAAATCAAAAAAGACGCACAAGACCGCATGGAAAAAAGCGTCGAAGCACTGAAAAACCAAATCAGCAAGGTTCGTACTGGCCGTGCGTCTCCTAGCCTGTTGGATGGCATCAGTGTTGAATATTATGGCTCTGCGACTCCACTGCGTCAGATTGCAAACGTCGTTGCAGAAGATGTACGTACTTTAGCAATCACCGTATTTGACCGTTCTATGACGGCGGCTGTTGAAAAAGCGATTATGGCTTCTGACCTGGGTCTGAATCCGTCTTCTGCCGGAACCATTATCCGTGTTCCACTGCCACCACTGACAGAAGAACGTCGTAAGGATCTCATTAAGGTTGTTCGTGGCGAAGCGGAGCAGGGTCGTGTATCTATCCGTAATATTCGTCGTGATGCTAATGATAAGGTCAAGGCATTGCTGAAAGATAAAGAAATCAGTGAAGATGAAGAGCGTCGTTCACAAGATGATATTCAGAAACTGACTGATAGCTTCATTAAGAAGATTGATGAAGCACTGGCAAATAAAGAAACCGA
The DNA here is from genome assembly GCF_001037465.1 of Xenorhabdus khoisanae. GTDB lineage: Bacteria > Pseudomonadota > Gammaproteobacteria > Enterobacterales > Enterobacteriaceae > Xenorhabdus > Xenorhabdus khoisanae. The sequence goes on along the minus strand of NZ_LFCV01000061.1, from coordinate 19,341 downwards.
ATTGATGGATTTCTAATTGCCATTCCATGAATACAACTCATGAAAACAACGCCGCAACTTTTGCGGCGTTGTTCTTATTCTTGATATTACACCTCGTATCACATTTCTTTCTCAAGCGATGGACATAGCGATCTGTACCGCTCAAACTATTGCAATTTTATATCAGTAGCATATTCAGAGTTTAAAAATGAAACGGTTAACTATTCTTGGCTCAACGGGTTCGATTGGGAAAAGTACGCTTTCTGTTGTCAGAAATAACCCAACAAAATTCAAGGTAGTCGCCCTTGTTGCCGGGAAAAATATTGAAGTTATGGCACAGCAGTGTCTGGAATTTAACCCACAATATGCAGCGATGGAAGATGAGCAATCCGCAAAGGCCCTGCGCCGGTTATTGCAGGAGCAGGGAAGTCAAACCGAAGTGTTGTTCGGTAAAGATGCTATTTGTGATTTAGCTGCACTGGAAGAAGTCGATCAAGTCATGTCTGCCATTGTTGGGGTGGCTGGGTTATTACCGACATTGGCGGCTATCCGTAAGGGAAAACAGGTTCTGTTAGCGAATAAAGAATCCCTGATTACCAGTGGGCGTCTGTTTATGGATGCCGTTGTTCAGCATAAAGCGCAACTGTTGCCTATCGATAGTGAACATAATGCTATCTTTCAGAGTTTGCCGGAAGCGGTTCAACATAACCTCGGTAATGTAAATTTGAAGGATTACGGCATTTCCAGCATTATTCTGACGGGTTCCGGCGGGCCGTTCCGTAAAACGCCGTTAGAAACATTACCTCATGTTACGCCGGATGAAGCGTGTGCTCACCCTATTTGGTCAATGGGACGTAAAATTTCTGTTGATTCTGCTACCATGATGAACAAAGGGCTGGAATATATCGAGGCACGTTACCTGTTCAATGCGTCTGCCGATGAAATGGAAATATTGTTGCATCCCCAGTCAGTCATCCATTCCATGGTTCGCTACCAAGATGGCAGCATCATTGCACAACTGGGAACGCAGGACATGTGTACTCCAATAGCTTATGCAATGGCTTATCCTGATCGTATCTCATCTGGCGCAAAACCATTGGATTTTACCGAGCTGAATATGCTGACCTTCGAAGCCCTCGATTACCAACGCTACCCTTGCCTAAAATTGGCCATTGAAGCTTGTCATCAAGGACAGGCGGCAACCACAGCCCTGAATGCAGCTAATGAAGAAACCGTTGATGTTTTTTTGAAAGATGGAATTCATTTCACAGATATCGCGACAATTAATCGCTTGGTCGTGGAAAAACTAAATTTATCTGAACCTCAAAGTATTGAAGAGGTCTTAGACATCGACAATACAGCACGGATCTTGGCGAGAGAAACCATCAGAATTTTTGCCAAATAGCGAATTTTGTTAATAAGTATGTGTTTGTTTGCGTTTTGGCAAATGATATAGTTCGCGGGTAAATTATAGTTGTTATAATAGCCAATTCAGTGAATTGGTATCCGCGTTTCAATCGTGTATACCAAGGACAAAGGCTTTCATTCAGGCCGTGCCAGAAATAGCCGTGGTAGCCGTGATAATCATTGACACGTAACACGGCTTTTTCATGTTTGGAATTATTGAATTCATCGAAAAGCCAGCCTAGTTATTTAAGGATTATTTTGAGTGATATCTCCCAGTGATAGTGACTCATTGCCAACGGTTCCCAGACATGTCGCCATTATTATGGATGGCAATGGTCGTTGGGCAAAAAAGCGTGGCAAATTAAGAGTGTTTGGTCATCGCGCAGGAATTAAAGCTGTGCGGAGTGCCGTGAGTTTTTCAGTTAAACATAGCATTGAATCATTGACTCTGTATGCTTTCAGCAGTGAGAACTGGAATCGTCCACAGCAGGAAGTCAGTTCGTTGATGGAGCTGTTTGTTTTTGCCCTTGATAATGAAGTAAAGAGTCTGCATAAGCACAATGTGAAATTGTCTGTTATTGGTGATATTAGTCGCTTTAGTTCGCGGTTGCAGGAGCGTATCGGCCGTTCAGTTGAATTAACGGCGAACAATACCGGATTGCAGCTTAATATTGCCGCTAACTATGGCGGACGTTGGGATTTGGTTCAGGGTATTAAGCAACTAGCTGAAAAAATTAAGTCAAATGAGTTAGCGCCTGAGGAAATCAGCGAGGTCACAGTAGGTAACTTCATCAACTTAAGTCAGCAGCCTGAAGTTGATCTGGTCATTCGAACCGGAGGCGAACATCGTATCAGTAATTTCCTGTTATGGCAGATAGCTTATGCAGAATTGTATTTTACCGATATACTTTGGCCTGATTTTGATGAAACTTCTTTTGAAGGTGCAATTAATGCCTTTGCCAAACGAGAACGCCGATTTGGCGGAACACCAGACGATGCCGAAGTGGGATCATAGGAGGAGAACTTGCTGAAGTACCGTCTTTTAACTACGTTGATATTGATTCCACTTGTTGTAGCAGCACTGTTTTTCCTTCCCCCATCAGGATTTGGATTGGTTGTCATTGCTGTTTCAGCGCTTGCCGCATGGGAATGGGGGCAATTTGCTGGTCTCTTCACTCAAGCTAAACGTATAACGCTGGCTGTATTGTGTGCCGTAGGATTATTGGCGTTACAATACTCTTTGTCAGACTTTTCTCATCTTACTGAAAAACCACAAGTTGTATATCTGTTGTGGGCTGGCATGCTTTGGTGGGTCGCCGCAATTTTATTGGTGATCACTTACCCTGCTTCTGCCTCCATCTGGAAATCATCGGTTGTTTTACGCCTGCTGTTTGGGGTTCTGACTATCGTGCCATTTTATTGTGGAATGATGGTACTGCGCACCCAGGGTTATGAAAACAATACCTATGATGGAGCGTGGTGGCTGCTGTATGTCATGTTACTGGTATGGGCTGCCGATTCAGGCGCTTATATTTTCGGCCGTACTATGGGTAAGCACAAAATGGCACCCAGAGTATCACCGGGTAAGACCCTTGAAGGGCTTGTTGGTGGCTTATTAACTGCTGCACTGATTTCATGGCTGTTCGGTAAATTTGCGCCCGTACCTGCAATGCCAGAACATTTTCTATTGATTTCTACGGTAGTCGTCATTGCCTCGGTCTTTGGTGATCTGACCGAAAGCATGTTCAAGCGGGAATCAGGGATCAAAGACAGTAGTCAATTGATTCCGGGACATGGCGGAGTCATGGATAGGGTAGATAGCTTAACAGCAGCCATCCCTGTATTTGCGGGTTTGGTCATGTTAATTTCTTCTGGATTTACTCTCTGAGGGTACATAATGGATATTCTCTGGAATCTGGCTGCATTTATTGTTGCGTTGGGTGTTCTCATCACAGTGCATGAGTTTGGTCATTTTTGGGTTGCCAGACGATGTGGTATTTACGTTGAACGCTTTTCCATCGGGTTTGGTAAAGTGCTTTGGCGTCGTACAGATAAACAGGGGACAGAATACGTTATTGCCCTTATCCCGCTTGGCGGATATGTCAAGATGCTCGACGAACGGGTGGGGGATGTTTCGCCCGAACGTCGTCATATGGCATTCAACAATAAAACTATCGGCCAGCGCGCGGCAGTGATCAGCGCCGGGCCAATTGCAAACTTCATTCTGGCGGTTATCGCTTATTGGTTGGTTTTTGTGATTGGCGTGCCATCTGTACGCCCTGTGGTGTTGGATGTAAAGCCAGATTCTATTGCCGCACAGGCAAATATTTTGCCCGGGATGGAACTAAAAGCGGTTGATGGTATCGAAACCTCTGATTGGAATTCGGTACGTCTTGCTATGGTGAGTAAAGTGGGTGAGACATCTGTATCCATGGATGTTACTCCAGTGGATGCCACTGACAGTATTCAAAAGACACTGGATTTGCGCAGATGGGCATTCGACCCATCTAAACAGGACGTTTTGCTGTCTTTGGGCATTATGCCTGTTGTTCCGCGAATCAGTTCGCAGGTGGAGAAGGTTTACCCTGCTTCACCTGCTGAAAAAGCCGGTTTACAGCCGGGAGACAGAATCGTTAAAGTCAATGGTCAGGATGTAGATGTCTGGCACACTTTTTCATCATTTGTCAGGAAGAATCCAAATATTCCTCTAAAATTGGACGTTGCGAGGGCTGGAGGCATGATTTCCCTGTCTCTGACTCCTGAGGTCAAAAAATTATCCGATGGCCGTGAGGAAGGATTTGCGGGTACTGAACTTAAGGTCATTCCATTGGCAGATGAATACAAAGTGATTCAACAGTACGGGCCTTTCTCTGCCATTTATGAGGCAGGGGACAAAACTTGGCAATTAATGAAGCTGACCGTCAATATGCTGGGCAAATTAATTGTGGGTGATGTGAAACTTAATAACTTAAGTGGCCCGATTTCCATTGCCAAAGGTGCCGGAGTATCGGCTGATTCTGGCTTGGTGTATTATTTGATGTTTTTGGCGTTGATTAGCGTCAATCTTGGGATCATTAACCTGTTCCCATTACCTGTACTAGATGGTGGACACTTGCTTTTCCTTGCAATCGAAAAGATCAAGGGAGGGCCGGTCTCCGAGCGTGTACAAGACTTCAGTTATCGCATTGGTGCTGTATTGCTGGTGTTATTAATGGGGCTTGCACTTTTCAATGATTTCTCCCGCTTTTAAGGCGGGAGACCGGTTAGGAAAACGCATAACAACGATGGCGATGAAAAAGTTGCTCATAGCGTCGCTGCTGTTCGGCAGCGCCACTGCATACGGTTCAGACGGATTCGTAGTTCAGGACATTCATTTTGAGGGTCTTCAACGTGTCACCGTTGGTGCAGCATTACTGAACATGCCAGTTCGAGTCGGTGATACGGTTAGCGATGAAGATATCAGTCGCACGATTCACGCACTGTTCTCAACTGGGAACTTTGAAGATGTTCGTGTCTTACGTGATGGCAATTCACTTGTCGTTCAGGTAAAAGAACGGCCGACTATCGCCAGTATCACTTTTTCCGGTAACAAATCGGTGAAAGATGACATGCTTAAGCAGAACCTTGAGGCGTCGCGTGTTCGTGTTGGTGAAGCCCTTGACCGCACTATGCTGTCCAATATTGAAAAAGGGCTGGAAGATTTTTACTACAGTGTTGGTAAATACAGCGCGACAGTAAAAGCTGTTGTCACGCCACTGCCCCGTAACCGTGTTGACTTGAAACTTGTTTTTTCTGAAGGTGTTTCTGCCCAAATTCAACAAATTAATATTGTTGGTAATAAAGCCTTTTCGACCAGAGAGCTGCTGAATAATTTCCAGCTCAGGGACGATGTTCCCTGGTGGAACATGACGGCTGATCAGAAATATCAGAAACAAAAACTGTCTGGTGACCTTGAAATCCTGCGCAGTTTTTATCTTGACCGCGGCTATGCCCGTTTCAACATTGATTCAACCCAAGTCAATCTGACACCAGATAAGAAAGACATTTATATTACCGTCAATATCACCGAAGGTGATCAATACAAAATATCAAATGTTGATTTAAACGGTAATTTGGCTGGTTATCAGTCACAGATACAGGAATTCACTAACATTGAGCCGGGATCATTGTATAACGGTGCAGAAGTGACCAAGATGGAAACAGCCATCAAAAATCTGCTTGGTCGCTATGGTTATGCTTATCCCCGCGTAATGACTCAACCTGAAATCAATGATGCTGATAAGACCGTTAAGCTGCATGTCAATGTCGATGCAGGCAACCGTTTCTATGTGCGCAAGATTCGCTTTACAGGTAATGATATTAGTAAAGACTCAGTACTGCGCCGTGAAATGCGTCAGATGGAAGGGGCATGGTTAGGTAGTGATCAGGTTGAGCAGGGCAAAGAGCGCTTAAATCGGCTAGGCTATTTTGAATCTGTTGATGTGGATACTGAACGTGTATCGGGTAGCCCAGATCAGGTTGATCTCGTTTATAAAGTCAAAGAACGCAATACCGGTTCCATGAACTTTGGTGTTGGTTTCGGTACAGAAAGCGGCGTGAGTTACCAAATCGGTCTCCAACAGGATAACTGGTTGGGAACGGGGAACTCCGTCGGTATCAGCGCCAGTAAAAATGACTATTCAACGTCGGCTGATTTATCTATGACCGATCCTTACTTCACCGTCAATGGAGTCAGTTTGGGTGGTCGCGTATTTTATAATGATTTCCGTGCCGATGATGCTGAGCTTTCGAACTATACCAACAAAGCCTATGGTACAGAGGGTGTGCTCGGCTTCCCATTGAATGAAAATAACTCTCTGGCGTTGAGACTGGGTTATATACATAACTCCCTGTCCAACATGCGTCCACAAGTCGCGATGTGGCGTTATCTGAATAAAATGGGCAAAAAACCGGGTCTTGATGACAAGGCAAAATTCGATACCAATGATTTCTCTCTGACACTGGGATGGAGTTATAACAGCCTTGACCGCGGTTTCTTCCCGACTTCGGGTATCCGGTCATCTCTGGATACCAAAGTGACAATTCCGGGTTCTGACAACCAGTTCTATAAAATCACTTGGAACGCGACAGGTTATTATCCTCTTGATGATGATCATTCATGGGTGATGATGGGACGTACACGTCTGGGGTATGGTGGTGGCTTTGGTGGCAAAGAAATGCCATTCTATGAAAACTTCTATGCTGGTGGCTCTAGCAGTGTTCGTGGTTTCCGCTCGAATAATATCGGTCCGAAAGCTATCTATTTAAATAATCAGGGTAAGCTAGATAAAAATAACCCATCCCGTGATGCCGTGGGGGGGAACGCAGTGGCGGTTGCGAGTTTCGAGCTGATTACACCAACGCCGTTCCTGGATGCTAAATATGCCAATTCCGTTCGAACCTCATTTTTTGTGGATGCGGGGACGGTTTGGGATACAAACTGGACTAATACTTACGCTGGGATGCCTGACTACAGCAAGCCAAACAATATCCGTGTTTCAACCGGTATTGCTCTGCAATGGATGTCACCGTTAGGGCCGCTGAGCTTCTCTTATGCGAAGCCAATTAAGGATTACAAAGGTGATAGATCTGAGCAGTTCCAGTTTAGCATTGGCGGATCTTGGTAATAATTAATCTTTTTTGGTAAAAAATCGCTCTATTATTAGATAGAGCGATTTTTAGAGTTTGTCCCGGATCTCAGTTGGCATATAGCATGGATTAATGGGGTAAGCTCTGAATCTTCCAATCTGTAAAAATAGCGTGGGTCAAAGGAGTTTATAGTGAAAAAAGTATTATGTGCAGCAGGCCTGGGTATGGCATTAGCGTTCTCTGCGGGTGTTCAGGCGGCAGATAAAATCGCTTTAGTGAATGTTGCTGAAGTTTTTCAACAGTTACCTGCCCGTGAAGCTGTGGCAAAACAGTTGGATAACGAGTTTAAAGGCCGTGCAACTGAATTGCAGCGCATGGAATCAGATTTGCAGACCAAGCTCCAGAAATTGCAGCGTGATGGCTCAACCATGAAGGCCAGTGAACGTGAAAAATTGGAAAAAGAAGTTGTGGCGAAACGCGATGAGTTTGCTCAGAAAGCACAATCTTTGGACAACGATAGCCGTCGTCGCCAGTTGGAAGAGCGCAACAAAATCCTGACCCGTATTCAGGATGCGGTTAAAGTGGTTGCAGGTAAAGAAGGTTACGATCTTGTTCTTGATGCGAATGCCGCTGTGTATTCTGCGTCTGGTAAAGATATCACCGCAGAAGTACTGAAACAGGTTAAATAAGTAAATGGTTTCAATTCGATTGGCTGACCTCGCTCAGCAGTTGAATGCGCAATTGCATGGTGATGGCGATATCGTCATCACCGGTATTGCACCGATGTATTCAGCAAATAGCGAACAAATTACATTTTTATCCGATAGCCGTTATACTGACAAACTTGTTGAGTGTCAGGCTGCGGCTGTTGTGCTACGTGAAGCAGACCTTCCTCACTGCAAGGTTGCCGCATTGGTTGTCAATGACCCTTATCTTGCCTATGCTCGTATGGCGCAACTTATGGATACGACACCACAACCTGCGCAGGATATCCATCCATCAGCGGTCATTTCTCCCGATGCAGTTTTGGGCAAAAATGTGGCGGTTGGCGCAAATGCTGTTATCGAATCTGGTGTTGAACTTGGTGATAATGTCATCATCGGGGCAGGTTGCTTTGTTGGTAAGAATGCACGAATTGGTGCGGGTACTCGTCTTTGGGCCAATGTATCGGTATACCATAACGTTGAAATGGGTGAGTCCTGCCTGATCCAATCAGGATCTGTTATAGGTTCTGATGGTTTTGGTTATGCTAATGAACGCGGAAATTGGATTAAAATCCCACAGTTAGGCACTGTAATCATTGGTAACCAAGTTGAAATCGGCGCATGTACGACTATTGACCGTGGTGCGTTGGATAACACAGTCATTGGCAATGGTGTTATCATAGACAACCAATGCCAGATCGCTCATAACGTGACAATCGGAGACAACACCGCAGTAGCTGGTGGTGTCATTATGGCGGGTAGCCTGAAAGTGGGTCGTTACTGTATGTTCGGTGGTGCAAGTGTTATTAATGGACACATGAATATCTGTGATAAAGTAACCGTGACGGGTATGAGCATGGTGATACGCCCCATTACAGAGCCTGGTGTTTATTCGTCGGGTATCCCATCACAACCGAACACAACTTGGCGTAAGACTACCGCTTTAGTCATGAATATCAATGAAATGCATAAGCGCTTGAAGTCAGTGGAACGCCGATTGGAAGATGAAAACGAATAATCATACTACATTTTGATTAAACGTTTTTAATCAGCATTTTTGGTTGTGCTTTTAATTTTTGCGGCCTGCCTGATAACTCTAAATTTAGAGTTAACGCAGGCCGTGTCGTTAATACAATGATTCTTATATAGACAGGAAGAGTATTTAGATGAGTAACAATCATACTCTGCAAATTGAAGAAATTTTAGATTTACTGCCTCATCGCTACCCATTTTTGTTGGTAGACCGTGTTTTGGATTTTGAAGCAGGTAAATTTTTACGCGCAGTCAAGAATGTGTCGTTTAATGAGCCATTCTTTCAGGGGCACTTCCCGGGTAAACCTATTTTCCCGGGTGTTCTGATCCTTGAAGCAATGGCTCAAGCCACCGGAATTCTGGCATTCAAAAGTGTAGGATCACTTCAGTCAGGTGAATTGTATTACTTTGCAGCTATTGATGGTGCCCGATTCAAGCGCCCGGTGCTGCCGGGTGATCAATTGGTGATGGATGTTGAGTTTATTAAAGAACGTCGCGGTGTTGCGCGTTTCAGGGGCGTAGCGAAAGTCGATGGGGAATTGGCTTGCGAAGCGGAAATGATGTGTGCTCGCCGCCGCCGTGAGGATTAATCCATGATTGATCAGACCGCTGTTATTCACCCTTCTTCAATCATTGAAGAAGGTGCTGTTATTGGTGCCAATGTTCGCATTGGCCCATTTTGTTATATCGCTTCTCAGGTTGAGATTGGTGAAGGAACTGAGCTGAAATCTCATGTTGTGGTTAATGGGATAACTAAGATTGGTCGCGATAACCAGATCTATCAGTTCGCTTCCATTGGCGAGGTCAATCAGGATCTCAAATACCAAGGTGAACCGACTCGCGTTGAAATTGGCGATCGCAACCGCATTCGTGAAAGTGTCTCTATTCATCGTGGTACTGTTCAGGGCGGTGGAGTGACCAAAGTTGGTAGTGACAATTTGCTTATGATCAACGCCCATATCGCCCATGATTGTATCGTTGGTGATCGTTGTATCATTGCAAATAATGGCACATTGGGCGGTCATGTCATTCTGGGTGATTACGTCATTATTGGTGGAATGACGGCAGTGCATCAATTCTGTCAGATTGGATCCCATGTCATGGTGGGTGGTTGTTCTGGCGTTGCTCAGGATATTCCTCCGTACGTTATTGCACAGGGAAACCATGCAACACCTTTCGGATTGAATATTGAAGGCCTGAAACGTCGCGGGTTTGATAAAGAATCGCTGCATGCTATCCGGAACGCTTATAAGGTGCTTTACCGCAGCGGAAAAACGTTGGAAGAAGCCAGACACGAAATTAGCCTTCAAGCGGAAAATAACCCACACGTGAAAGTATTCAGTGATTTTCTGGAAAATTCCGCAAAATCCAGCCGTGGCATTATTCGTTAAGTAGATGAAGGAAACTCCTTTGACTACCTTTTCTTCTGTTGACAATCAGCGCCCGCTGACAATCGGTTTGGTCGCCGGAGAAACATCCGGTGATATTCTTGGGGCCGGGCTGATTCGTGCATTGAAAGCAAAAATTCCTAATGCCCGCTTTGTGGGTGTTGCTGGCCCGCTTATGCAGGCGGAAGGTTGTGAAGTCTGGTATGAGATGGAAGAGCTGGCCGTAATGGGAATTGTTGAAGTTCTGGGGCGTTTACCCCGTTTGCTTAAAATACGCAAAGACTTAACGGCGCGTTTTACTGCTTTGAAACCGGATGTATTTATTGGCATTGATGCCCCTGATTTTAATATCACCTTGGAAGGGCGGCTTAAGCAGCAGGGACTCAAAACAATCCATTACGTCAGTCCATCAGTATGGGCATGGCGACACAAACGGGTGTTTAAAATCGGTCGGTCAACGGATTTGGTACTGGCATTTTTACCATTCGAAAAAGCGTTCTATGATCGGTTTAATGTTCCATGCCGGTTCATTGGTCACACGATGGCAGATGCAATGCCTCTGCAAACGGATAAAGCCGCTGCCAGGGAATTCTTGGGCGTTCCATTGAATACCCATTGTCTGGCGGTGCTGCCCGGTAGCCGCAATGCTGAAGTAGAAATGCTCAGTGCTGATTTCTTAAAAACCGTACAATTGTTACGGAAAGAATTGCCTGATCTGCACGTATTGGTTCCTTTGGTGAATGCTAAACGGCGTGAACAGTTTCAGCGCATTAAAGACGAAATTGCACCGGATTTGCCAATCCATTTATTGGATGGAAAAGCGCGTGAAGCCATGATTGCCAGTGATGCGACTTTACTGGCATCAGGAACGGCAGCACTGGAGTGTATGTTAGCCAAATGCCCAATGGTGGTGGGCTATAGAATGAAACCTTTTACATTCTGGCTGGCAAAACGCTTGGTGAAAACACCATATGTTTCCCTGCCTAACTTGTTGGCAGGTAAAGCATTAGTCAAAGAGTTATTGCAGGATGAATGCGAGCCACAAGCGTTGTCGCAGGCGCTGTTGCCTCTTCTGCAAGGCGGCGCTGACGTGGAAGCACTGAAACAAACGTTCCTGCATTTACATGAAAGCATTCGTTGCGATGCTGATGAACAGGCTGCTCAAGCTGTTCTGGAATTAGCGAGAAGATAATGGATTTTGTTTATCCTCAGGCGAATTTGATTGCCGGTGTTGATGAAGTTGGGCGTGGCCCATTGGTAGGGGCTGTTGTCACTGCGGCAGTTATTCTGAACCCGGCTAAGCCCATTACAGGTTTAACGGATTCGAAAAAACTCACAGAAAAACGCCGTGAAGCGCTGTATTTAGAAATTAAAGAAAAAGCATTGTGTTGGAGCCTTGGGCGTGCAGAGCCGGAAGAAATCGATCAGCTCAACATTCTCCATGCCACAATGCTTGCCATGCAGCGGGCAGTAGCGGGTTTGGTAATTACGCCTGATTATGTCCTGATTGATGGTAATCGTTGCCCGGCATTAGCAATGCCAGCTCAAGCGGTGGTTAAAGGGGATAGCTTGGTTGCCGAAATCAGTGCGGCCTCAATCCTTGCTAAAGTGACGCGTGACAGAGAAATGGCAGAACTGGATAAACAGCTTCCTGATTACGGTTTTGCGAAACATAAGGGTTATCCTACGGCCCTGCATCTGGAAAAACTGGCGTTACTGGGTGCGACGGAACATCATCGTAAAAGTTTTGCGCCGGTTAAACGGGCGCTGGGTCTTGAATAAGAATCTGGGATAAGTATCTGGGCAGATTATGACAGAACCACGTTTTGTACACTTACGTGTTCACAGCGACTATTCAATGATCGATGGCTTGGCTAAAACGGGGTCATTGGTAAAAAAAGTCGCCAAATTGGGTATGCCGGCTCTTGCAATTACGGATTTTACCAATTTATGTGGATTGGTGAAATTCTATGGCAGCGCTCACGATGCGGGTATCAAGCCGATTATCGGGGCTGACTTTTATGTGGAAAGTGAGCTGTTAGGGGATGAATATGCCCATCTGACGATCCTCGCTCGCAATAATGAAGGTTACCAAAACCTGACCTTGTTGATCTCTGAAGCCTACCAAAAAGGCTATGGTGCCATTGGCCCGACTATCAAACGGGAATGGTTGGTAGCGCGGAAAGCCGGATTGATCCTGCTGTCGGGCGGGCGCATGGGAGATGTGGGTAAATTCCTGCTGCGTGGCAATCGGGCGATGGTCGATCTGTGCCTCGATTTTTATCAGGAACATTTCCCGGACAGCTATTATCTTGAATTAATCCGCACCGGACGTCAGGATGAAGAGAATTATCTTCATGCCGTTGTAGAATTGGCAGCGGAAAAAAATGTGCCGGTTGTGGCGACCAATGATGTCTGTTTTCTGGAAAGTACCGATTTCGATGCACATGAAATTCGGGTTGCCATTCACGATGGCTATACACTGGTTGATCCAAAACGTCCGAAAAATTACAGCCCTCAGCAATATCTGCGCAGTGAACAGGAGATGTGCGAGCTTTTCTCCGATATTCCTGAAGCGCTGCAAAATAGCGTAGAAATTGCTAAACGCTGTAATGTCACAATCCGTCTCGGTGAATATTTTCTTCCGCAATTTCCGACGGGAGACATGAGCACCGAAGATTTCCTGATTAAAAAATCCAAACAAGGTCTGGAAGAGCGTCTGGAGTTTCTCTATCCCGATCCAGAAATCAGGGCACAAAAACGCCTGGGATACGATGATCGTCTGGATATTGAGTTGAAAGTTATCAACCAGATGGGATTCCCCGGTTACTTCCTGATCGTTATGGAGTTTATCCAGTGGTCGAAAGACAACGGTGTTCCCGTTGGGCCGGGACGTGGTTCCGGTGCGGGTTCGCTTGTCGCCTATGCGTTGAAAATTACCGATCTCGATCCGTTGGAATTCGACTTGCTGTTCGAACGTTTCCTTAACCCTGAACGTGTTTCCATGCCTGACTTCGATGTCGATTTCTGTATGGAAAAACGCGATCAGGTGATTGACCATGTTGCCGATATGTACGGGCGAGATGCGGTATCGCAGATTATCACCTTCGGTACGATGGCGGCAAAAGCGGTTATCCGTGACGTCGGGCGTGTACTCGGGCATCCATACGGGTTTGTCGATCGCATATCAAAACTGGTGCCGCCTGATCCCGGCATGACGCTGGAAAAAGCTTTCGTGGCGGAACCTCAACTGCCCGAAATTTATGAAGCGGATGAAGAGGTCAAGGCGCTGATCGACATGGCGCGTAAATTGGAGGGTGTCACCCGTAACGCAGGTAAACATGCGGGTGGTGTGGTTATTGCACCAACCAAGATCACTGATTTTGCGCCGATTTACTGCGATCCCGAAGGGCAAAACCCCGTTACCCAATTTGACAAGAACGACGTGGAATATGCGGGGCTGGTTAAGTTTGACTTCCTTGGCCTGAGAACCCTGACCATCATCAACTGGGCACTTGATATGGTCAATGCGCGCCGAGCTAAAAAGGGCTTGGAGCTGATTGATATTGCAGCCATCCCGCTGGATGACCAGAAAAGTTTCGATATGCTGCAACGCTCCGAAACCACGGCCGTGTTCCAGCTTGAATCCCGTGGGATGAAAGATCTGATCAAACGCCTGCGTCCTGACTGTTTTGAGGACATGATCGCATTGGTGGCGTTGTTCCGTCCGGGGCCATTGCAATCCGGCATGGTGGATAACTTTATTGACCGGAAACATGGACGGGAAGAGATCTCCTACCCTGATGTCGAATGGCAACATGAAACCTTAAAACCTGTGTTGGAACCAACGTATGGCATCATTCTGTATCAGGAACAGGTGATGCAGATTGCCCAGGTATTGGCGGGTTATACCCTTGGCGGTGCAGATATGCTTCGTCGTGCAATGGGTAAGAAAAAGCCAGAGGAGATGGCGAAACAGCGTTCGGTCTTTGAAGAGGGGGCAATAAAACAGGGTGTTGATGGCGAGCTCTCGATGAAAATCTTCGATTTGGTGGAGAAATTCGCGGGTTATGGCTTCAACAAATCTCACTCCGCAGCTTATGCGCTGGTTTCTTATCAGACTTTATGGCTGAAAGCTCATTATCCGGCAGAATTTATGGCAGCCGTGATGACGGCGGATATGGATAACACCGAAAAAGTCGTTGGGCTGGTGGATGAATGCTGGCGCATGGGGCTTAAAGTCTTGCCGCCAGATATCAATAGTGGTCTGTATCACTTCCATGTCAATGATGAAGGCGAAATTGTTTATGGTATTGGGGCGATTAAGGGTGTAGGTGAAGGGCCGATTGAGGCCATTCTTGAAGCCCGCCAGAAAGGAGGACATTTCAAGGAACTCTTTGACCTGTGCGCGCGTGTTGACATTAAAAAACTAAACCGTCGTGTGATGGAAAAGCTAATAATGTCCGGCGCTTTTGACAGATTGGGGCCGCACCGTGCGGCGTTGATGTCCTCTCTGGAAGATGCACTGAAAGCGGCTGATCAACATGCCAAAGCGGAAGCGATTGGGCAAACGGATATGTTTGGTGTGTTGGCCGAAGAGCCAGAAGAGGTTGAGCGTTCATATGCCAGTACGCCAAAATGGCCGGATCAGGTTGTTCTGGATGGTGAGAGAGAAACCCTTGGGCTGTATTTAACGGGTCACCCGATCACAAGTTATTTAAAAGAGATTGAACGATATACAAATGGGTTGCGTCTAAAAGATGTGAACCCGACGCCTCGTGGTCAGGTAACGACAGTGGTAGGCTTGGTGTTGGCATCCAAAATAGTGACAACCAAGCGGGGTAACCGCATTGGTATCAGCACATTGGATGATCGTTCTGGACGGCTGGAAATTATGTTGTTTTCTGATGCGTTGGAAAGATATCAACATTTATTAGAGCAAGACAAAATTTTGATTGCTACCGGACAAGTCAGCTTTGATGACTTTAGCGGTGGGCTTAAAATGACGGTTCGTGAATTAATGGATATCAGTGAGGCTCGTGAAAAATTTGCACGTGGGCTTGCTATCTCGTTGTCAGACAGGCAAATTGATGAGCAATTATTGAACCGTCTTCGTGGTGTATTGGAGCCACATCGTTCAGGTACGATACCGGTTCATCTTTATTATCAGAGGGTAGATGCCCGTGCCCGTTTACGATTCGGGGCAACATGGCGGGTAACGCCAACGGACACCCTTTTGACAGATCTGCGAACTCTGCTGGGTAACGAGCAGGTAGAATTAGAATTTGACTAAGATAGGAACGTTATGAGTCTGAATTTTCTGGATTTTGAACAGCCGATTGCCGAGCTGGAAGCGAAAATTGATTCGCTCACCGCAGTTAGCCGTCAAGATGAAAAGCTAGATATAAATCTGGATGAAGAAGTCCAGCGTCTGCGGGAAAAAAGCCTAGAGCTGACTCGCAAGATTTTCTCTGATTTGGGGGCATGGCAAATATCTCAATTGTCACGCCATCCTCTGCGTCCCTATACGCTAGATTATATTAAACACATTTTTACCGATTTTGAAGAATTGGCGGGTGATCGTGCCTATGCTGATGATAAGGCAATTGTGGGCGGATTGGCGCGCATTGATGGTCGTCCGGTTATGATAATTGGCCACCAGAAGGGGCGGGAAACGAAAGAAAAAATCCGTCGTAACTTCGGTATGCCATCACCGGAAGGTTATCGCAAGGCGTTGAGATTGATGGAAATGGCAGAGCGTTTTAAATTGCCAATCATTACTTTCATTGATACTCCTGGCGCATATCCTGGTGTGGGGGCAGAAGAGCGTGGTCAATCAGAAGCGATTGCCCGTAACCTGCGTGAAATGTCCCGTCTCTCTGTGCCAGTGATTTGTACAGTGATTGGTGAAGGTGGCTCTGGTGGTGCATTAGCACTCAGTGTAGGCGATAAAGTGAACATGCTGCAATACAGCACCTTCTCGACCATTTCTCCTGAAGGCTGTGCTTCCATTTTGTGGAAAAGTGCCGAAAAAGCGCCATTGGCAGCAGAAGCGATGGGAAATACAGCACCACGCCTGAAAGAGTTGAAATTAATTGATACTGTTATCCCAGAACCACTGGGTGGTGCGCATCGTAATTATGACGAGATTGCTGAGGCATTGAAAACGCAATTGTTGGCTGACCTCTCCGAATTGAGCGAACTGAACAGCGAAGAGCTAGTTAACCGTCGTTATGAGCGTTTAATGCAATACGGTTACTGTTAAGCTTAGAAAATAGGGTTCTGAAAGCGGTTTTATTGATAACTATTTTTGGATAGTTACTGCTTTATTTTCAATATTACTAATAGCAGGTGGAAAGTACTGAGGAGTGATCATTCTTCAGTATTTCCACCTGTTTTGCTGTTTATGGCGGGTGAAACCATCACGTTCTTTGCCATCTGGTATTATCATTTCTAGTTATATTGGGATGGATTCAGGGCCTCAGTCGTTGGCTTTAAAATAATAAGTTGAGTTTTTCTATGGCTAAATATAAATATATTATTTATGCATTTTCTTGTGTATTTATCTGGAGTTTTATTCCTTCTATAGCGCGTTTGGGTCAGAAAGAGATGGATCATTTCCAATATTTATTCTGGTCAAATGTCCTGTCTGTTTTAGCGGTATTTGTGGTTGCTCTCATCATGGGAAGAAACTGGAAGAAACTGTTATACATTCCTTTTCCAGTTATGCTTAATGTATTGATATTAGGCGCGTTAGACTGTTTCTTCTATCTGTTGCTTTATTATGGTTATTCCATCGAGAATGGTGTGGCTGTGTTGGTTATTCAATATAGCTGGCCATTAATGATAATCGGCTTATCGTTTTTTCTGTTCAAAGAAAGGCTGTCCATCAGGCAGATGATTGGCATTGTGATGGGATTCATGGCTGTCGTGATTACTTTTACGAAAGGCAATATAACCGAGATTGCCGTAGAACATCCTCAGGCCTTGTTTCTGGTATTTAGTGGCTCATTTTGTTTTGCGCTGATGTCCGTATTATCGAGACAATTTGCTATTGATCCCTATATCAGCACACTTTGGGTATTCATTTTTTCTACATTAGTTTCCGCAGTATTTATGTTCGCTTTCAGCAGCATCAACTTACCTGTTGGTGATGCACTGATGCCAACATTGCTCAATGGCATCATACTGAATGGTATTTCCTATATTATTTGGTTCAAGGCCATGAGCAGCCCGGATTCTCATAAAATAGCTTCAATCTTATTCTTATCACCCGTCTTGTCGATGATGTGGATTATTCTGTTTTTCGGTGATGCTTTTGTTCCTGCTTATGTGATGGGATTAGTGCTGGTTATCATCTCTGGACTTCTTTGTATCCGGGCCAAAGGCAACGATCCTGAAGGGAAGAAGTCAATGGATGATTTGATTGAAGACTGATCTGGCAGATATGAAGAAGGTTTGAGTCCGTAATGACAAATACTCATGAACCTCTGCTGACGAAGTTGGCAGAACAAATTGAACCGCATAAAAAGATTTTGGTTGGGTTTAGCGGTGGGTTGGATTCCACCGTATTGTTACATTTGCTGGTTCGTCTGCGTGCTCAATATCAGCAACAGAATTATCAGCAACAGAATTGTGAGCCAATGATCTTAAGGGCAATCCATATCCATCATGGTTTAAATTCAAAGGCAGATTTGTGGGTCGAACATTGTCGTCAGATTTGTGTTGACTGGCAGGTTGATTTTCGAACTGAAAAAGTGAGTTTGGATATCCGGCGGAATGGTGTTGAAGCTGCGGCCAGAGATGCCCGTTACCAATCTTTTCAACGCGAACTACAGCAGGGTGAAATCCTGGCAACAGCACAACATCTAGATGATCAGGCAGAAACATTTTTGTTGGCACTGAAGCGGGGAAGTGGCCCTGCTGGGTTATCTTCCATGCCTTTTTGTATGCCATTTGCTGAAACGACATTAATTCGTCCATTATTGAATGCTGGTCGGGCAGAATTAGAAGCGTATGCTCAGGTTCAAGGGTTGAAATGGATTGAGGACGATAGCAATCAGGATGATCGTTATGATCGCAATTTCTTACGCCTGCATATTATGCCACTGCTCAATCAGCGTTGGCCGCATTTCCCGCAAGCCGTTTCCCGCAGTGCAGGTTTGTGTGGGGAGCAAGAAAGATTGCTGGATGAATTGCTGGGTGAGTCACTGAGTTCAATCACTACACCAGAAGGGACGATTTCTATTCCACCTTTGGAAAGTTGTTCTGAAGCTAAACGTAACGCATTGTTGCGCCGATGGTTCAATCAGCATGGTGTAAAAATGCCTGCGCGGGAGCAGCTTCAACGAATTTGGTCAGAAGTGGCGCTCGCCCGGCAAGATGCAGAGCCTTGCTTTAAATTGGGGCAATATCATATTCGTCGTTATCGGCAGCAGCTATGGCTGGTTCCTCAGCATCAATTTTTGGCGGGAACGGTTCTTGAGTGGGATATAGAACAGGAACTGGCGTTGCCTGATGGATTGGGAACGCTGGTTCGGGCGGAAGAAAACGGTATAAAAGTAAGAGCTCCTGATGATAATGAACAAGTGACAATTCGTTTTGGTGTTCAGGGGAATATCAGTATCGTAGGGCGGCAGCATTCCCGCCATAGTAAAAAATTGTGGCAGGAACTTGGCGTTGCCCCTTGGCTCAGGGAGAGGGTACCACTGCTTTATTATGGCGATAAACTGATTGCGGCACTGGGGGTTTTTGTCACCAAAGAAGGGCAATGTTTGGTTGATGGCATGGGGGTTATCGTTTATTGGAATAAAAACCCTATACCACATTGAAGAATGTAGCTGTTATTACATTGACAGAAATTTGGATAACAATTTTGCTGACTTGAGAGATTGCGTCATTTCTGATGTAATCTTTTTTTTAATTAAATTCAATAAAATATGTGATTTTCAGGTCTAAAAAATGTGAAATGTAAAAGCATTGTGATTTCAAGTAATATAATTTCATCTTGAAAATAAATAAATATGTACTATCTTTAAAAACATAAGGAAAAGTCTGGTGTGATAAAGCGAAAGTAAATATCAAGGCAGGGATGTTATTTATTATAATAAGGTGAATTATAATGAAATCTGAATTTAATGAACATGAAGTTAAATTACAATCTTTGACTACATTCTGCAATGAGATGAAAGGTAAGTTAGAGC
>NZ_LFCV01000060.1 GCF_001037465.1 Xenorhabdus khoisanae | reverse complement strand
ATGCCTACTATAGCAACTGACCGCCTTTTTCAGAAATTGCACTTATCATGCGAATCTAAGCTTATTTAATATTGGTGGTCTTAAATGATATTATTATGAGTAAACGCATGAATAGTAGATTTTCTCCCTATATCTTTAAACTAAAAAGGTATAGAAATATCAAATAATAGACGATTATTTTCTTTCTGTTTCAAACCTAAAATCTTGTAGAGAATATTCTTTGTCAGCTAGGTTAATAGCTTCTTCAATGCTCATAATAAGAGGTAGGTTGAATTTTTCTGTTATTTCGGATAGACGTTCTTCCATTGTTCCACTAATAATATAATAAGGGATTTCTAATTCATCTAGAGTTTTTAATAACATACTATCACAATAATCCCTAAAGTTTGTATTCATTGGGCGATGACCATCTTTTTTTAATGGAAGTTCGTTTTTTAAATGGATGAATACATCGAATGTATCTTTCACATGTTGTTTGAAAGCATGGCCATACTGATTAGCCACCTGTTCAAAAAATATCATTTCTGGGGAAAGGTTTGATCTAGGAATTGGATCCAGATATCCTTCTTGATTGGGATTCATCCCATATTTAACACGGGCAGCAGCATAAATCCATTCTTGTAACGATGAACCATCAGAGACGAAATTATCTTTTAGTAGTGCTTCATGTACCGCTCTACCAGTATGTCTTCTCATAGCTAATTGTAGAAATTCAGCAGGAGTACATTGTGCCAATCGTTTTCCGGGAACAGCATCAGGCATTATTTCACGAATTGTTTTTGCTAGAGTACGAGGATGGCCAGTTAAATGAGCTAATGCCATAACTGTTCTTGTTTTACCAGATGAATAAGTACCTGAAATAGCTAATTTCATACCATATTTCCTATTATATATTAAAATGAGTTGGTAATTTATGTCCTAGTGAACACTTTATTTTTATTCCTGCAAAATCTCCTTCAATATCGACATATCGCCAATACTCATCTCTAACTTTGAGTTTATAAGTAGAAGTGATGCGTGTTGTAGCATCATAATTAGGTTGAAAATCTCTAATAGGTGTTGGTGCTTCAATTTCGGTTCTCAACATCCACAGAGTCTCACTGTCTTTTCTATTAATATGATCAAGTTCATACATTAAAACTTGGGCTAACTGTAGATGAACAACAAAACAGTCAACATAGGTGGCAGAAGGTTGATAGTGACCATCAATTCCATTAACTACATGATAGGTTTCAGGAATATTTAATTTCACTTTTGCTGAAGCTGTCTGATTTTCACTATCGTAACTTATATCTTGAAGAGATTGTCCACGGAATTTAAAAATATCCCCATAATAGCGTGAGTTGCTAGGTTCAAGAATATCTGTTGGAGATGTATAATAACCATTTTTACAAACAATTTCTGCTACAGGATGTTCTATCTCACAACGGGCTTCCATTTTCCCTATTTGACAATCAAAAATGGAAATCATGGTATCATCATTTGATTGTAATTTTGATGTGGATTTCCAAGTGATTTTAGCTGAAATATTATCAAGATCTTCTTGTGGAGTTATTCCTGATTTCAACTTTAAACTTTTCAACCACATTTTTTTGCAATTAAAGGAGTCGAATTGAAAACTATGTTTCAAGAAAATCTCACAGAATTGAGTACTTAAAATTAGTGTATCAATACTACTGAGATGTGGGCGTAAATTAGTGTATTTTTTCTTGGACCAGTCTAATGGATATTTGACTGATACGAGTGAAGTTAATTTTGGATGGTCATTTCCTGAATGGTAAAATTGCATATCAATGTTCTTGATATCATATAAAACACGTCGGTATCCCATGCCAAAAAAACGTGTTTTACCATCACCTAAATAATCATCAATTGAATGGCATAGAAATTTTTGATTCATGGCTCTCTCTTTTTTAAGATAAATTATGTGGGCTTAGGTAATTATTTTAATCAGAGGTTATTTTTCTCTATGGTATTTATATATGCATTGATAATATCTTTCACACTTTTTATATCTGAAAAATGATAATCATTGCCAAACGGCTCAACTTTTAATCTTTCATTTAACTCCATAATTAAACGGGCAATCATAAGCGATGTAAAATTTAAATCATCGATCAAATTTGAACTCTCATCTATATAAATATTATTATAATCATCTTTAATGTTAGACTGATTAAAAATAAATCTCACTTCCTTTACTATTATTTCTTTAACTGAATTTGGCTCTTTTAACATGATATTCCTCCATCAACGACAATATTTTGCCCTGTAATAAATGCAGCTTCTTCTGAACAAATAAATAATGCAACTTTGCTAATTTCTTCAATTTTTGATAAGCGACCAATAGGTGTTCTTTTTAATATTTGTTTACGTCTGTTTTCAGAAAGGTAAGACACCATATCACTATCAAAAAAACCCGGTACCAGTGAGTTAATCCTTATATTAGCAGGGCCAAATTCACGCGCTAAGCTACGAGTCATACCATCAAGAGCGGCTTTGGTTGCTGAATATAACGATACACCTTTATGACCCTTTATTGCATTTATAGAAGAAACATTAAGAATAACGCCTGTATTCCTTTTCAGCATGCTCTTACTACATTCTCTTGTAAGTATTATAGGTGCCAGTATGTTTGTATTAAGTAAAGAAATAATCTCATTGTCTGAAGAAAAAACTAATAATCCTTCAGCTAGTCTTGCAATATTATTTATCAAAATATCGATATGACCAAATTTTGAGTTTACATTATTAACAAATGATTTTATTTTACTCAAATCATTAGCATCAACGGATTCCCAATAGAAAAAATTAGTATTAGACAACTGTTGTTGAGTTATAAATCCATTTGACTGACGGCTAAAAGTGGCAACGCGATAACCTTTATTAAGAAAGGCTGATATCATTGCAGCTCCAAGTCCTTTACTGCCACCGCTAATGACTACAGTTTTAGGGGGTAGCATTCGTAATCTCCTTTATTTGAAGTGAAGAGCGCATTTTTTTAAATCGACTAGAATAGTGAGGTGTTATTGAAATCTCATAAGTCATTGGAATCTTAAATTCTTCAAGAAAGTTTTTGCAGTGAACATATAATCGCGATCTTAGATCATCATAGTTTTCAGGTTCACTTAAATGTACAATAGCTTTAATTCCCATACCTGTAATTGTGTTTGGAAATCCTACTACTGTTGCATCAGCTATATTGTTAGCTTGTAAAAGGATATCCTCTACCTCATTCGGATAAACCTTTTCACCTCCAACATTAATAATTTCTGATTTTCTACCTAATATCTTTACATAATCTCCATCAACTTCAACAACGTCTTCAGTATTGAAGTACCCCTCGTCATCAAAAGGTGATTGAGCATTTAAGTATCCTAACATAGCACAGTCTGATTTTATCCACAGAATGTTGGATAGGATTTTATATTTAAACCCATTACTACCAAGTTTAACCCATAATTCATTATTACTTTTAGATTTAGTCTGTAAAATACCTACTTCTGATAGACCATATGTTTGCTTTAACTTCACGCTTGGTAATTTTTCGCTAATCCTTTTTAAGGTAACCGGAGGCATTGGTTCAGTGCCATAAGTAATTAATTTAAGACTTGATGTATTTGTTTTTTCAATAATTCTTGATATAAGGACCATATTTAAAAAAGTAGGGGTGGTGGGTAATACTTCTACAGACCATTTCTCTATGGCATTGAATATACTTTCAGGTGTGCGCTGGAGAGGAATAATTAATGTTCCTCCATGACTAATGGTATGTAATAGAGTATTAATGCCACCAATATGGTCTACGGAAAGGAATGAAAGTATTCTTCTAGCAATTTTTTTTTCCAGATGCTTATCGATTAACTTATTGAAGTCTAATACAGAAGCCTTTGGTTGCCCAGTAGTGCCTGAACTAAAAAGCACTAACCCAGAATGTCTTACATCATGTATTTTTTTATATAATTCATGTTCAGCAATACGACCAGTATCATTTAGTTCATAATCGTTGTTACCAACTTTAATTCTTACTTCAACCTGAGAAACGTCCAAATATTCATTAAGTTTAATCTCTGGAATATCACCAATTGGAACGATAACATTATTATTATTAAAAAGTGCTAGAATAATAGCAAAAGTTTTTGGAGAGAACTCGCCTTCTACAGACACAATCGCTCCCTCAGGGAGGCCAATGTCTTTTAAGTAATTTATAGCATCAATAGCATCATAATATAACTCTGAGTAAACATATCGCTTGTTCTTAAAAACAATTGCTTCAGTTGAATTAAATTTATTGCAGCGTTCAATTAGCCAATGCAAAGTCATGTCATTCTCTCCTGTCTATGAATATTTTTTGTTATATCACTTTTATATAAAAATGTTTCTATTTTTGAAAATATATTTCAATGAATATGATAAAAAGTCATGGTGAATATATCTATTCAGATTTTTTAATTTAGGAGAAAATATTAAATTTTTAAAATAGTCAGTAAGTTACTAAGACAAGTTGTCATTATTTCTCAACAGAGTAATAACATGAGCATTTTCTTTTCTGGGAATATTTAAAGACATTTCCAATAAAAATGATAAGACATAACAAGGATCAGTGCGGGGTTCCACTTTGAAATGGTTTTTGTTCAATCTAAAAACACGTTCTTAAAGCATGATGGTTGCTATCGTCGCACAAATGGAAGGAATAGTGGAAGCTATCTTGCATAATTAGCGTTAATCAAGCAAAAGAAGGGGAAAATCTGATCGGACGCAGATAAAATTACTGAATAATGGCCGACTCGGTAAGAACGCTGGACACCAGCGTCCAAATAAATGCTGTGATTTGCGTCGAGCGGGCAAAGCTGAAAATAGCGAGTTCTATGGCTTCTTCAAGGATGATGTAAGTAACGCACTGCCAGCAACGCAAAAGGCAGCCAGAAGAAGCATCAGCGCAGCTCCAACTAACAACGTGACAAAATTGGGGATCCCTGTCGCAATAAGTGGGCCGATGCTGGCACCAATAAACAGAATGAAACCATTTAGTGCCATGCCTGCACCACGATTGGATGCTGCTATAGAGCCAAACTGAGTGATCATCGCTGGGACGGCAAGAGCTATACCCGTGACGAAAACCAAGCTACTGGTGGCGATGCCGATCAGGGATTGCGACAACATTGCTTCTAGTGCTAGACCTGATGCCGCAATCACGTAACCAATAACCGAGATAATCGGCATGCTAAATCGAGCAGAAAGCGGCCCAACCAGCAGTGCTGCAAACATACCGGGTAACCCAATTAAGCGTAGCAAAATGATCTTGTCTGGAGCAATGTTCAGCATCCACAAATGAGAACCCAATGCTGTGTACATGGCGACAAATGACAGCAGGAGCGTGATATGAGCACATGACAGAAGTAATACGGCTGGTCGTACGATAATTCTGCCCAATGCCACAAAGCGATGCCCCAGATGTCCATCGACAGCAGCACGTGGCGGTTCTTTGACCATTGCTGCGAATAGCGGAATAGCAACTGTCAGGCATCCTCCCGTCGCTATAAATACCCAGACCCAATTCCATTGTAACACTATCCAGGCGGCCAACACCTGCCCAAAGATGCCTGCCACAAGGAACGATGTGGACATAGTACCAATAGCAGTAGCGCGATGGCGCACCGGTACTGTTTCGGTAAGATAGGCTAGTGCTATCGGCGCAAAACTGGATGCTGCCAGACCTTGCAGTATCCGCAGCCCTGCCAGCCATGATAGTGATGGGGCGAAGGAGCATGCGAATGTGGCGATCGACAAGATAATCAATCCCACCAGCATCACTGGTCGGCGGCCATATTGATCCGATACTGGCCCCCAGATAAGGAAACCACAGGCATAAGCCAGACTAAAACTTGTCGCGAGAGCAAACGTGACACTCTCTGGATTCGTTGAACCGAAATCCTGACCAACGTGCGTGAGCAGAGGAATTGCCAGATAGAGCTGTGCCAGAACGAACAGGGCGATAGTAGCTAGCAAAACAACAACACTACGATTTGCGGTGTGGGTTTGATCGAGTGGTGTTGACTTGTTTTCTATACCATTAAGTTTCCCTATGTGATCTGTTTGGTTATTCATGAGCTACTGTCTCCGATATTGGTATCGTTGAACCGAAAATGATGGAATGAGTTTGACGTGCCGTATACAGTTTCCAGAACTGTTCGGCGATATCTGCCGGTGCGATCGTACTATTCTTGCCGGCTCCTCCCGGTGTTCTGTCGACAAAACCATTGACAATTACTTCGCTCACATGAATGTCGTGCGATGCAAGAGTATGCGTCAGGATTCTGGTGGTTTTGTGTTGGGCAGCTACACTGATAGCAAGCGCAGCGTATTCGGTAGCAAAAATGTCGATTTTAGGATCATCTAGAGCCATGATACCGCTGGTAGTAAGTACGGAACCCTTGTGTGCTTTTAAGTCAGGCAAGCACTCCTGAACGGCGGCAATATAGCTGGTAACGCGGATCTCGAAACTTTTGCTCAGATCTGAAGGTAAGGTGGACAGTAGACTGCCTTCTATTTCAAGGAAAGCGTTCCAGTGCAGGATGCCGATTGGCCCCAATGTGGAACGGGCATCTGTAACAATTCGTTTCACCTCCTCGATATCACTTAGGTTGGCTGGAAAAGCCCTAGCTTGGATACCCTCGGTCACCAATTCCTCCACCGCAGAGGCCAAACGTTGTGCGTTGCGAGCAACAAGGGCAACGGGATGACCAGCCTTACCAAAACGACGAGCAACTGCGTGAGAGATTCCTGGGCCGTAACCACAAATTAGTATAGTGCGCTTCATAATTTAATCTCCAACTATAACGTTGGATTTGATTATAGTATGATCTTAGCGACGACAACAACCGATAGATGAGAAAGTGTGCAAGATGGCTTGGGATACCGAAGGAACAAAGCGCAAGATTTTGGAAGCTGCAGTAGAAGAGTTCGCCCGACTTGGTCCTGATGGTACAACGGTCGAAAAGATTGCTAAATCAGCCGGAGTGAATAAAGAACGCATTTACAATTACTTCGGCGACAAGAGAGCACTGTTCTCGGCCGTGCTGCGCAGAGAACTGGCTAAGGTAGCGCAGGCAGTACCTATCATGTCTTTCGCTGTTGAAGACATTGGGGAATACGCTGGTAGAGCTTACGACTACCACTGCGAGCACCCCGAACTTAGTCGTCTTATGCGTTGGGAGGGACTGATTTTTGACGGTGAGGTTCCGGATGAGAAGCAGCGACGTGAATATTATGGCTACAAAATCCAGGCCGTAGTCGATGGCCAACGTCAAGGTACAGTTACACGAACCCTAGAACCCGATCACTTGGTATTTCTGGTGCTGGCATTGGCTGGCTGGTGGTCGGCTGTCCCCCAAGTGGCACGTATGCTAACTGGTTCTGATGATCGGCAAGAGCAGGCTAGACGCAGAGTCTCTGTCGTTGAGGCTGCTCGTCGTTTGGCATCATCACCATAAAGCGTGAAAACAACATGTTACAGGTTTAGTACTACAATCGAACGGGAGGAGGAAATTTGGTCTATTAGGGATATCTAGTATAGGTGACCATAGATATTTTATGTAGTTGTTCGGTGAACTATGTATAAATATTTGTATAAACACAAACAAAAAAGCACTCCCTCAAAAGAGAAAGTGCTTCTTCAACAACATGTTACTGGACTAGGATCAGTTCATGCCGTATCAGAAAAATTTATGTTTACGTGTTTTGCTATGATTTAATTAAATGATTATAAATCAATAAATTACATGATAGTTATACTGTATATTGTTCCAGTGCTTATTGACGTTTATCCACTCTTACATCAAACTGTGGGGTAATCGGTGGGGTAATCCGAGACAGCGTGAACTCATTCTTTATGGATATATACATGGCTGAGCTAAATAAATTAACTGATAAAAAACTCAGAGCGTTACATGGAACAGAAAGAGATAAGTTAGTAAAACTTGCTGATGGTGCAGGGTTAATGATTCGTGTCACTAAAAAAGGCGCTATCAGTTGGTTTTTTAAGTATAGAACTGGAGGGCGTGATACAGAAGCCGATATCATCACACTTGGGCGTTATCCTGATATGAGCCTTAAAGAAGCCCGTGCAATTCGTGATAAGTGTAGGAACTGGCTCTCATTGGGTAAAGATCCAAAGCTCCAGCTGAATTTGACCATGCAGGAATCTTTGAATCCAGTCACTGTAAAACAAGCTATAGAATATTGGATTGATAATTACGCTAAAGATAATAGGAAAAATATAGACAAACATATATCTCAACTGGAAAGGCATATATACCCTTATATTGGAAATATGGCATTAACAGATTGTGAAACTCGTTATTGGCTGCAATGTTTTGATAGAATTAAAAAGAAAGCACCAGTGGCTGCTGGTTATATATTCCAAATGTGTAAACAGGCGTTAAAATTCTGCCGAGTAAGAAGGTATGTGATCAGTAATGTATTGGATGATTTGACCATTATTGATGTCGGAAAAAAGCAAAACAAAGGGCAGAGATATTTAAAAGATAATGAAATTGGTCAACTTTGGCAGTCTCTGAATACAAACATGTATTTACCTTACTATAGCAACTTTTTGAAGATTTTAATTGTTTTTGGTTGCCGTTCACAGGAAGCCAGATTATCTAAATGGTCAGAATGGGATTTTGATTCTATGCTGTGGATTGTTCCAAAAGAAAATAGTAAAACAGGTGCGGAAATAATTCGTCCAATACCAGCATACATGAAGCCATTTTTAGATGAACTTAAGCACCAGAATCATATGAGTGATTATTTGTTAGGCGAAATTAAAAATCCTGAAACAGTTTCACAGTGCGGTAGAAATATATGTAAAAGATTAGGGCATGATAGAGAGTGGTCTTTGCATGATTTAAGAAGAACGTTTGCAACTAAAATGAATGATATGGGTATAGCACCACATGTAGTTGAGCAGCTATTAGGGCACTCTTTACCGGGAGTAATGGCAATTTATAACAGAAGCCAATACCTACCAGAGAAATTAGACGCTTTAAACAAGTGGTGTGAGCGATTGGATGTATTAGCGGGTAATTATGAGAATGTGGTTATATTAAAAGCAGTACAATTGTAATATATACACAACAAAGTTGCTTTCTTTCGTAATAATTTCCATTAAGTAAAATACCCTCACAAAAACAATGAAACAGTGAGGGTAGCATGACCATTCAATATAACACTCCTACACCTGAAGAACGCCGAATTATCCTTTCCGAATATGGCGAACCTTATGATCGTCTTATTCGTGAAAAGGAACGCCAGCATATTACCTCTATTTCCAGAACATCAGCATGGAAACTGGAAAATGAAGGCCGCTTCCCTGCCCGTAAGCCATTAGGCCGTAATTCCTGTGCTTGGTTACTCAGTGATCTACTTCATTGGGTACGAAATCCGCCAACAGTAGAAAATATAAATAACCCATATAGCCGTAAATCTACCAATTAAACAATAACTCAATGGAAAAATTAACTTCCTTAATTGGTAGTGGTCAAACTAGTTTTAAAAACAGCTTAATTATTGGGAATAGGTGGCATGATGGTTGATATTAGCTATAGGGATTCTCTGGGATTAAGCAATTATCAATTTGAAATACAACCCTCTCACAGAGGGTTAATTAGCAACCAAAGCTATTATTGGTTGGTTCAGATTTTAGGTTTTACGCCTAAAGTCAGAAGTTTTTCACGGCAGGCATCTTTAACCCACGCGCTAAAATTGCCTTTTCCTGCAACAAAATCTATTTGTGCCAGTAGTTCATCTTCGAATCGAATATGTTTCATTGTGCTGCTTGACCGATCAAACGATTTTTTTTCTTTTTTCTCTTGCATTGGTAGTTACCACCTTTATAATGAACGTAAATATGGTAACTACCATATCTTGTTAAAGCAATCTTTGATTGAAAATATAACAATGCCTCGTAGTGCTGGAACACCGACGAGGCATCTAACAACCAACGATAGTAATAGTATCGAGGTCGCTATGTATCAATATACCTTTCTAACTGGAAAGGACAAAGCCCGTTTGCCTAAAATCTTCCTTATGCGCTTGACCTCTGTTCAGGGGGCATACCATGAGCAATAAACCTATCTCATTAAAACAAGCGTTGCATCGTGCAAGTCTGGGTATTTCACTTTTCACATTCATTACCCAAAAAGCCAAAGATGAACGCTGCGAAATCAACTTAAATAACCTGATTGCATTGGCGTATGGCATTCATCAGGAGGTTTATCGTGATTTGTCGAAACATGTCCCACAGAACCCGGTGAATAAATTAGTCAATTGCCTTGTACGCAGGGAAAGCGATCCGTTAGGCCAGTCCTCGTTTCGTGCAGGTTTATGCACCTCTTTGTATGAGATCATTCTTGAGCAGGCCAGTCAGCATTGTTCGGAAGAGTTACATGATTTGCTTTCGCTGGCCTGTGATATCAATCAGGAAGTTTACCATGCGCTTTATGCGGCAGTTAATGGCGAGGACGAATGATCATGAGTCAGGGAAATCATAATGCTAAAAGCCGCCCGATTGATGTAATCCGAGCAGTAAAACAATCTTCTTCCAGTCACTGGCAAATGTTGTTGCCTGCCTGTGGGATTGATGTTCCCGCAAAGGGTAAACATGGTGCTTGCCCGATATGCGGTGGCACTGACCGCTTTCATTTTATCGATGATAACCATAACGGCGATTGGCATTGTCGCCAGTGTGACGAACCGAATCACGGTGATGGGCTGGATTTGGTGGCAAGAACCAACCGGATCACAGTCTTTGCAGCGGCTAAGCTGGTGGCGGATGTACTGGTAATGCCTTTACCCGAAACTAATACAGTCAAAGAGCAACCAAAAACGACAAAGCCGATTGCTGAACGTATTGCGGCACTGGTTGCCAGCACTGTTACGGGCGAATCTCAATATCTGGTGAAAAAGGGGCTGCAATGCCCCAATCAACGGTTATTGAAAGATGGTTCGTTATTGCTGGTCACTCAGACACTGGACGGCACAATCACAGGCGCACAGACCATTAAGCCAAATGGCGAAAAACGCCTTGTTTCCGGTACTCAGAAGAAAGGCAGTTTTATCCCCGCATCCGAGATTACCGAAATGCCGGATACGTTCATCATTACCGAAGGTTACGCCACTGCGTTAACGGTCAGCCAATTACATCAAGGTGTCGTGCTGGCGGCGATTGATGAAAGCAATTTAATCACGGTTGCCGAGCTGGTCAGAGCGCAGTGGCCAAACACAAAAATCATCCTTGCGGCTGATAATGACTGGCACGAACCAGAAGAGCGAGACAAAAACGGCAGGCTAAAAAAGAATGTTGGCAAGGTAGCGGCAGAGAAAGCCGCTATAGCGATTAATGGCTGGGTAGCACTACCGCCAACGGCATTAAAAGCCGATTGGGACGATTATCGCCAACATTATGGTATCGAGGCAGCAAAGCAGGCATTCAATAACGGGCTATATCAGGTAGGGAAAGAAGAATCAGTGTCAAAATCAGTCATAGTTAATTTGGATGAACACCGGGAAAAAGAGCGTGATCCATTAAAACCACATGTTGATACCCGAAAAGAGGGTATTTATTGGGTTGAACCTAAAGAGCAGAACGGCGAAATCATCGAGATTGAAAAATGGTTAAGCGATTATATGGAAGTTGTCGGCATTGGTAACGATGGTGGAGAAGGTTATCTCATCATTAAATTATCTCAGGAAGGTACAGACAAACTCACCTTTGAGGCCATGCCCCGCCGTGAAATTGGGATGCCGATAGGCTGGGCGCGGTTGCGTTCGAGAGGGATAAATATCACAACCAAAAATAGCCTCTTACCGATTTTATCTGATCATTTACAGCGCAGCGGAGATCGCCGCCAGTGGGAAGTGACCCAAACGGCAGGCTGGCACTGTGGGGCGTATGTTATGCCGGATGGCGAAATTATTGGTCAGCCTTATATGCCTGTGGCGTTCTGTGGCGGTACATCGGCGGTTGCGGGTTATGTGATTAGGGGAACTGCCGACGAATGGAAAAATCATGTTGCCTCATTAATGAAAGGAAATCGCTCAATGATGCTGGGTGTGCTGGTGGGATTAGCTGCACCACTCAACTCGCTAGCAGGCGGTAGCTGTTTCGGTGTTCACTTATTTGCTCAATCCTCAGCAGGTAAAACAACGACAGTTGAAGCTGCCAGTAGCTTATATGGTGATCCCGAAGAACTAAAATTATCGTGGCACGGTACGCATCACGGCTTAAATAATGAAGCAGCAGCTCGTAATGATGGTTTCTTGCCTATTGACGAAATCGGGCAAAGTGCTAATCCGAAAGAAGTCGCAAACAGTGCTTACAGCTTGTTTAACGGTGTCGGTAAAATTCAGGGTAAACGAGAAGGTGGAAACCGTGCTGTTATTCGCTGGAAGATAGCCGCGCTTTCGACGGGGGAAGAGGATTTAGAAACCTTTTTGATAAAAGGTGGGATCACACCAAAAGCAGGGCAGCTCGTCAGGCTGTTAAGTGTTCCTTTTATTGATACTGAGTTTTTCAATGGTTATGAGGATGGTGACACCCACGCAAGGGCAATTAAGCGTGAATCTAAGCGTTATTGTGGTACAGCGGGGCGGGCGTGGATCTTATGGCTGTCTGAAAATCAGGAACAGGCTATAGAAATTGTGACCCGTAAAGAAAAAGCGTGGTTGGATAGCCTGCCAGAAGAAGCCTCAGCACAAGTAAAACGTGTAGCTGTGCGTTTCGCTTTACTGGATGCAGCCGGAGAGCTGGCGACTCATATCACCGGTTGGAGCAAGGAAGATTGCCATAGTGCGATAAGGCAAAGTTTTGATGACTGGTTAACCGATTTTGGTATCGGAAACCGTGAAAAATATCAGGTTGTTACCCGTGCTCGTGATTTTATCCAGAAATACGGCCTATCGCGTTTTCAGCCTTATGCCTACGGGAAATTGAATGGAAACATAGATACCGTTCACGCCATGAGAATCAACAATCTTGCAGGCTATCTGGTGAATAATCGCCGCAGTGATGGGCTGGTGGAGTACCACATTATCCCCAGTGTATTTGAAGAGGAGATATTGCAGGGATTACAGAAGAAATCAGGCTTTGAAGCTCTGGAAGAAGCCGGAATGTTGATTAAAACGGAGAAAGATCGCTTTATTAGTAAAACTATTTCAGTGAATGGTACTCAAGGGCGGTTTGTAGTTCTGGTTTTCAATGATGAAGATTAATCCTCACGTAAGATAAAAACATTGGGATAGCGGGGTAACGGGATAATAAATAGTTAATTCAATATTTATCATATGGTTATATATGATTTTAATTAACCCGTATTATCCCACTGCATCCCGTAACATGATGTAATGATAAATTATGTAGCATTATATAAGTTTTATCATCTCACAAAGTTTTTATTTGGTAGGCAGTAATTAATTAGGTATTAAATAATTACAGTTAATAGTTTTTCCTACGGGATATGTGGGATAAAATGGGGTGAGTTAACTATTTGAAATAGAACAAATATAGCTACATATCCCGTTATCCCGTGAAAATCTACTTGGCTGTATATATTTACGTATAGCTAGGAGATTTGTACTATATTGATGGGATTTTTATAAAGCTGGTTAAGTGTTCAATTATTAAGAGTAACTCACAGATTAATAATAAGGATTTATGATGGATATTGCTAAAATTATGGAGCTAATAATTAGTCATGGATGGATTGGGCTTTTATTATTTATTTTCATTTTTTCACTGTTTGTTTTAACCATTGTAAATGTACATACTACTTTATTATACAAGGTGTTTGTCATTTTCAATCCAGAGAGAAAGTTACTGAGAAAAACAAAATCTCTTAGAAGGGTATCAAACAATAATAAAACATCAGAAGATGTAAGAGCATTGGCGAAAAATGAAGAGACTAGAGTTTTAAATTCATTTTATTTAAAGTGTAATCTTAGTGTTGATGTTCAAAATGTTTGGGCTAAATTAATCATATTTCATAAAAATAAAAACATTCCTATAGGAACATATAAAAGGGTTTATTCTTTATTCTCCGTGAAAGATTCGAGATTAGAAAAAGAAATTGGTCTTTTAAAATTAGTAAATACATGGATAATGACAATATTTCAAGCCATATTGTTTTTACTTTCAAGTGGTTTTGGAGCATTATCTCTTGCTGCTTCTTTAGGTATTCTAGGGAGTGAGCGTAAAATAGAGTTAACTTTGCTTTTCTTTCCCTACTTTATATTCTTTATGGCATTTTTCGCTTTTTTCAGTTTAGAAACCCCAAATTATTTTATTTACAGAAAAGTCAAGGCACTTATTGAAGAGTATAACCAAACTCAATAAGTAAAATAATGTAATTTTTTTGTATTCATGTTTTTATATGCTTAGCCTTCATCTTGTGAGGGCTTTCTTATTATTTTTCATGCTGTTAAATATATTCCATTAAAAAAATCAATATAAAAAACATCATGAAAAAACTACTCGAATTACGCCAACAAAAAACTGATTTAACGCAGCAAATGCGTTCGCTGTTGATCAACGCCGAGGACGAAAAACGTTCACTCAATGCTGACGAAGCTAAACAGTTTGACGAGCTGCGCACTCAGTCTGATTCTCTGAATACCGAAATTGCCCGTTATGAGGCGTTATCTGATGAAGAGCGTAATCAGGTCAAGAACCAGCCTGCCAGTAATAAACTCAGCAATGACGAGCTACGCAATTATATTTTGACCGGAGAAACTCGCTCCCTGTCTACAAGTGTCCCAGCAGACGGCGGCTATACCGTTATTCCTGAACTGAACAAACAGATCATGCAGCAATTGGCTGATGAATCTGTTATGCGTCGAATCTGTACCATCAAAACCACACGCAGCAACGAATACAAACAACTTGTTTCGGTCGGTGGCACAGCCATAGCCCACGGGGAAGAAGGCAAAGCACGTAGTGAAACTGCCACGCCGAAAATGGAAGAAGTCAGCATCAAGCTGTTTCCTATCTATGCTTATCCCAAAACTACCCAAGAAATCATTGATTTTAGCGATGTCGATATCTTGGGTTGGCTGACCGCTGAAATTGCAGATACGTTCGTAGATACCGAAGAAACAGATTTGATTAGCGGTGACGGCAGTAAGAAAGCAAAAGGCTTCCTGTCTTATCCCCGTGACACTAAAACCGACAAGGTTCGTGCATTCGGTACGCTGCAAAAGCTGGAAACAGCCAGCCTTGAAGCCGATAGCCTGATTGACCTGAAATTCCTGCTCAAGAACAAATACCGCAAAAATGCCGTTTGGGTGATGAATTCCACCACTGCGGCACAGGTACAGAAGCTGAAAAACGGTAATGGTGATTATATCTGGCGCGAACGTTTGCAAGCGGGTGATCCCGATATGTTGCTGGGTTTGCCCGTTCACTATCTCGAATTTATGCCGGATAACACTATTGGGCTGGGTGACTTCAAGCGCGGTTACTTCATCGTTGACCATCAAACGGGCATTCGCACTCGTCCTGACAATATCACCGAACCGGGATTCTATAAGGTTCACACCGATAAATATTTAGGCGGCGGGCTGGTGGACTCTAACGCAATCAAAGTGCTGGAAATCAAAGGCACGAAAGCGGGTTAACGATAAGGGGCAAAGCACCCCTTTTAGAGTCTTGGAGTCTACTGATGCAAAATGATTTTGAAATCCGCACTACCTCGCTATCTGCCAGTAATAAGAAACTGACAGGCTATGTGATTAAGTGGAACAGCCGATCACAAGTGTTATGGGACGAATTTGTAGAACAGTTTGCCCCGAATGCCTTTAGCGCCAGTTTAACGGTAGGGGCAGATATCAGGGCACTTTATGAGCATGATTATACAAATTTGTTAGGCCGTACCACGTCTGGCACATTGCAATTGAATGAAGATGCCACTGGATTACGTTTCGAGTTAACCCCGCCAGATACGCAATTAGGCCGCGATGTACTGACATTGGTTGAGCGTGGTGATATTCAAGGAATGAGCTTCGGATTCAGGGCAATCAAAGATCAGTGGGATACAGGCCAAGAGCCTTATATCAGAACGGTATTAGAGGCGGAACTTCGGGAAATCACGATCACCAGTTTACCCGCCTATCCTGACAGTGGCGTAGAAATTGCCAAACGCTCATTGAACGCAGCTAAACCCTGTGATTTGCGTCATTACTGGCTGCAACTGTCTGAGGTGTAATCATGTGGCCTTTTAAGCGTAAAGCCTCAGAAACCCGCAGTATGACCATTGATGAATTACTTTCTCTGGCAGGTATTCCTAATACGAAATCGGGTGAGCATGTTTCGCCCTCAAGCGCCGAAGGTCTACCTGCTGTCATGAATGCTGTCACGGTGATTAGTGAAGCAGTAGCAACAATGCCCTGTTACCTCTATCGGGTACGGAATAATCAGGGCACGGAATCCCGCGAATGGTTAAGCGATCACCCGGTTGATTATTTGTTGAATGAATGTCCGAATAACTGTCAGACACCTTTTCAGTTTAAGCGCACCCTGATGCGTCATTGTCTGCTGAATGGTAATGCTTATGCGGTGATTGTCTGGGGCAAATACGGTCAACCGCAATCATTACATCCTTACCCGCCGTCAGCGGTTGTACCACAACGATTATCCGATCACCGGTTCGCTTACACCATTACCGAATCTTATAGCGGTAAGGTCAAAACTTACCTACAAGAAGAAGTGTTGCATTTACGCTATGCCACCGAAGACGGCTTTCTTGGTCGCTCGCCTGTCACCATTTGCCGTGAAACGTTGGGCTTAGGTCTGGCACAACAACGCCACGGCGCAAGCATTATGAAAGACGGCATGATGGCGGCAGGCGTGATTAAGGCGGCTGATTGGCTGGATGGCATCAAAGGTAATAAGGCACTGGAAGCCCTCGAACGTTATAAAGGTGCTCGCAATGCCGGAAAAACACCCATTCTTGAGGGAGGGATGGATTACCAGCAATTAGGCATGAATAACCAAGATGCGGAGTGGCTGGCGTCTCGCCGTTTCACCATTGAAGATATCGCCCGGATGTTCAATATCAGTCCAATCTTTCTGCAAGAGTACTCGAACAGTTCCTACAGCAACTTTAGCGAAGCATCCCGTGCTTTACTCACTATCACCATGCGCCCGTGGCTTGCCAACTTTGAGCAACAAATTAAATCGGCTTTGCTGGTGGCCTCACCCAAAAGCGGCATTCGTTACCAAGTTGAATTTGACACCGCTGATCTACTTCGCGCCAATCCGAAAGAACGTTTCCAGAGTTATGAAACTGCCATTAAATCCGGTGTCATGTGCCCGAATGAAGCCCGTGAACGTGAGGGTTTATCACCTCGTGTTGGTGGTGATGAATTCAGTCAGGCATGGAAACAAACTGTAGAAATCAAACAACAGTCGGAGGCTAAGGCATGAGAGCAGGCAGATTACGGCATCGTGTGACTATCCAGAAAAATGAAATCAGGCAGGGTGAACTTGGCGAAGAGATTAATGATTGGGTGGATATTGCCACTGTCTGGGCAGAAGTGAAGGCCATAAGCGGACGCGAGTTAATGGCATCGGGTTCAGTCTATTCCGAAGCCACCATTCGTGTCTGGATGCGTTATCGTGATGATGTGACCACGGTTAATACCATTCTTTATCACGGGGCTAACACCAGAGGGACAGCATTCGATATTGTGGCGGTTATTCCTGATGCCAAACACACCCGATTAGAACTGCTTTGCAAAGGCGGTGTATTCTGATGAACCCGATTGAAATACCCCTGAACGAAATCAAACAGCATTGCCGACTGGATGAAAGCGACACCCTTGATGATGCTTTGTTAATGGCTTATGCCGAAGCTGCGCTGGAAGTCTGCCAGCAACATATCGGCAAGCGGTTTGGTGATGGTTTGGCTTTTACTCCGGCGATTAAAGTCGGTTGCCTGCTCTATATCGGCTTACTGTATGAGCATCGGGAAATGGCAACAGATGTTGAGCTAAAAGAAGTGCCCTTTACCATCAAATCGTTGTGGTCTGTCTATCGTGATGTGGGGATCTACTGATGCCGTGGCAACCGTTAAGACGTTGTAGCTATCCCGGCTGTAAGCAGCGGGTGAAGTCAGGGCGATGCGAAGAACATCGGCGGGAACAGAACAGGCAGCGCGGCACACGTACCGAGCGTGGTTACAGTAATCGCTGGGGCAGATACAGATTGATGTATCTCAAGGCTAATCCGCTCTGTGTGCATTGCTTACAGCAAGGTATTTACACACCTGCAATCATTGTCGATCACATCATCCCAATACAGGGTGAAGCTGATGTGCTGTTCTGGCCTGACTTCAATCATCAAGAGTTATGCCAAACCTGCCATAACCGTAAGACCGTACAAACAGATCCGGTAACCAAAGCGAAACGCAAACAAGGTATTTATCGTGAGCAGGAAACCAAAGCGGCAAGGTGTCGTGATTGGTTCGTCGCAGAATAATAAATCAATGAAAACATGGGTGGGGGTATCAAAAATGACAAACACCCTCTTTAGCAGAACCGCCCACCCCTCAAATTTTTATACACGGCATTTTTTTGGAAAATAAAATCACAAGGAAAATAGAAATAATGGCAAGAGCACCCAAACCCCCAACTTATTTAAATGAGATTGCAACCAGCCAATGGAAAGCCAAAGCAAAAACCTTAATCGAACGAGAAGATCTGAACGCCGCTGACTGGAACAATTTAGAACTCTATTGCGTCAACTACGCCATTTACCGAAAAGCGGTGGCAGACCTTGATATCAGGGGCTTTAGTATCGTTAACAGTCAGGGCAGCGAAAGCCGCAATCCGTCACTCAGCGCAAAATCTGATGCTGAAAAAATCATGATAAAAATGTCCTCATTGCTGGGTTTTGATCCGGTATCACGGCGAAAAAATCCAGTCGAAATTGAGGAAGAGGACGAGCTAGATCGCTTATGAACGCATGGCAGCAATACGCTTTTGATATCGAAAACGGCAACATTCCGGCCTGTAATCGCTTAAAACAGGCAGTCAAACGCTACTATAACGACCTGAATAACCCGCTTTATACGTTCGATATCGAGACTGTAGAGCGTTTTATTGCTTTTTCCCGCTACTGTCCACACGTCAAAGGGCACTTGCGCGGTAAGCCGATAATATTAGAACCGTGGCAGCAATTCGCCTTTGCTAATCTATTCGGCTTCAAAGTTAAGGCGACCGGACGCCGGAAATATCGTAGTGCCTATATTCAAGTCCCGCGCAAAAATGCCAAATCTACGGTAGCGGCAATGCTGGCAAACTGGTTTCTGGTGATGGAGTCAGGTCAGCAGGATATCTACACCGCCGCCGTGAGTCGGGATCAGGCTCGAATTGTGTTTGATGATGCCCGCCAGATGTGCCTGCTATCCAAACCGCTTAAGAAGCGGGTAGCTATCCAGCAACATAAAGTCACTTATACTAAGAGTAACAGCCTGTTAAAGCCACTGGCAGCCAAAGCCGCCACCATTGAGGGCACTAACCCCAGTCTGGCGATTGTCGATGAATATCACTTGCACCCGGACAACTCTGTTTACTCTGCCCTTGAGTTAGGTATGGGCGCACGTCCCGAAGGTATTCTGTTTGCCATTACGACAGCGGGTAGCAATGTGATATCCGCCTGCAAACAGCATTATGATTATTGCTGTCAGATATTGGATGGCGAAGAACAAAACGCATCCCTGTTTGCCCTGATTTACGAACTGGACGACGAGAACGAGATTGATGATGAATCGATGTGGATTAAGGCCAATCCGAATCTGGATATCTCCGTAGACAGCGCCACCCTGCATGACACGATACAGAAAGCGCGAGGCATCCCCTCACAATGGACAGAAATGCTCACCAAGCGTTTTAATATCTGGTGTCAGGGTGAAACGCCGTGGATGGGCGAAGGCGCATGGAAAGCCTGCCAGACAGATTATGATGAAAACGACCTCAAAGGCATGGAGTGTTACGCTGGGTTAGATTTGTCCTCCACAGGCGATATCACCAGCATTTGCTATACATTTCCGGTGGATAACGAACTGTTATTACTCACTCGTCACTACTTACCCGAAGCGCAGCTACAGAATCCCTCTAACAAGAACCGGGCAATCTATCGCCAATGGGTACAAATGGGCTGGATACGCACGACACCGGGCGATTGTATTGATTACGACCGTATCCGTGATGATATTCTCAAAGACAGTCAGCAATTTGATATTAAACTGGTGGGCTTTGATACATGGAACGCCACACACTTACGCACCCAATTACAAGGTGCAGGCTTGGATGTTGAGCCATTCCCGCAAACCTATATGCGCTTTAGCCCAGTGGCGAAATCAGCTGAGGTGTTTGTTAATCGCAAAGTGATTCGTCACAACGGCGATCCGGTGCTTGCTTGGGCGCTCGCTAATGTGGTGATGGAAACGGACGCAAACGCCAATATCAAGCCGAACAAAAAGAAATCAGCGAACAAAATTGATCCCGCAATTGCGTTTCTGATGAGTTTTGGCACATGGCAAGTCGAGCATGAAGAGTTTGCGTTTAACTTGAATGAAGAACAGCAACAGCGACTGGATAGCTTTGATGGAATTTAGATAACTAATTGATATTTTTAGTTTTATGCGTGATAGAAATTAATGAAATCAAATGATCAGAAGGTTAAGAGAGCACGCAATCGGTTGATGCAGATAGAGAAATAAGTTTTTTTTGATAACATGCCATAAAAATTAATAGCCTTAACATAAACTGATAGTGAAACTATTATTTCATTTACCCGATGTTTTCCAAAACGTCCAATAAGACTGGACGTTTTTGCATATAAAGATACTTGTTAGGATAGTTTATGATTTCCAAAAACGTGCATTGCTGCATATGCACCAATACCAACAAATTTTTCTTTAACTTTAATGTTAGCTATATAATTAGATTTAATTATATTATTTCCATTGCGTAAAGCAGAAATAAATGTTGAAGTCCATAAACCAGCTAATGTCACATTGTAACTCCATGCTGGAGCTATCACAGCCTCATATCCTAGCGACAGGACTTTATCAATCAATGAATTAATTTTACTTGCATACCAAGATGCTTTTGAGCTCCCTGAGTGGCAAATGAAAAGTATCGCAATCTTTCCAGTTCCAAATATTTCTGCCTCATCCAAAATATATAATCCTGAACCTGTGGAAATACTCTTGAAACCATATAAATCATCATTCCCACCATGGGAAATAAAAATATTTATATCCTCATTTAAATCACATTTTGAATTAAGTGTATCAACTTTAGTCATTTCTTGATCAGTAAATTCATCAGATATTTTACCATAAGCGATCTGTATGGCCCAATCACTATTTTCAACAGGAGCCCAC
>NZ_LFCV01000059.1 GCF_001037465.1 Xenorhabdus khoisanae | reverse complement strand
ATATTTATCATTTATTTTTATATAAGCGCTTATTCATTTGTAGAAAATGTTGTCGATGGCTCAATCCGATTGAGCAAAAAACATGCGATAGATCACATTTTGTCAGCAAAATCCTGCAAAACCCGCATTCATATCAAATTTACTTTCTGGATAATTCGTTATAATTAAACCCTATAAAGAGTAATAGTTATCGCCCCTGACTCGTTAAGGTATAGAAAATTACCTTCAATACTTCGTTAAAAAAGAAAAATTGTTTCACTTGAACAATACTTGAACAATGGAGAAGCGCAGTGCAAACCATCAATGTCGACCTCGCAATTATCGGAGCCGGTGGTGCAGGGCTAAGAGCAGCCATTGCTGCTGCTGAAGCCAATCCTCAGCTCAAAATCGCCCTGATCTCAAAAGTGTATCCCATGCGCAGCCACACTGTGGCAGCAGAAGGTGGATCGGCCGCAGTCACTCAATCACATGATTCCTATGACTTTCACTTCAATGACACGGTATCCGGTGGTGACTGGCTGTGTGAACAAGATGTGGTTGAATATTTTGTCAAACATTGCCCGACCGAAATGATCCAACTGGAACAATGGGGTTGCCCGTGGAGCCGTAAGGAAGATGGTTCCATCAATGTTCGTCGTTTCGGAGGCATGAAAATTGAACGCACATGGTTTGCCGCTGATAAAACCGGTTTCCATATGCTCCATACCCTGTTCCAAACGTCCCTTAAGTACCCTCAAATCCAGCGCTTTGATGAACATTTTGTACTCGATACTCTGGTGGATGACGGACAGGTACGCGGTTTGGTTGCACTGAACATGATGGAAGGAACCAAAGTTCAGATCCGTGCTGATGCGGTCATTATGGCGACGGGCGGTGCGGGGCGCGTATACCGCTACAATACCAATGGCGGCATTGTTACCGGTGATGGAATGGGAATCGCATTCCGCCACGGCATTCCATTGCGCGATATGGAATTTGTGCAATATCACCCAACAGGTCTGCCCGGTTCCGGTATTCTGATGACCGAGGGCTGTCGTGGTGAAGGTGGCATTCTGGTGAACAAAGACGGCTATCGTTATCTGCAAGATTATGGTCTGGGGCCAGAGACACCACTGGGGCAACCTGAAAACAAATATATGGAATTAGGCCCACGTGACAAAGTGTCTCAGGCATTCTGGCATGAATGGCGGGCAGGGCGAACCATCGCCACGCCACGCGGTGATGTGGTGCATTTGGATTTGCGTCATTTGGGGGAGAAAAAACTGCTTGAACGCCTGCCATTTATTTGTGAGCTGGCGAAAGCCTATGTTGGCGTAGATCCTGTCAAAGAACCCATTCCCGTTCGTCCAACTGCGCATTACACGATGGGTGGGATCGAAACCAATCAGCAATGTGAAACCCGAATCAAAGGATTGTTTGCCATCGGCGAATGTTCTTCTGTTGGCTTACATGGCGCAAACCGCCTCGGTTCTAACTCTTTGGCAGAATTGGTTGTTTTTGGTCGCCTGGCAGGTGAAGAGGCAGTCAAACATATTCAGGGAGTCAGCCCCGCCAACGATAATGCACTGAATGCTCAGGCCCGTGATGTCGAGGATAAACTCAATAAGCTGCTAAACCAGAAAGGCGGTGAAAACTGGGCGAAAATCCGCGATGAAATGGGAACTTCAATGGAAGAAGGATGCGGTATTTACCGTACACCAGAGCTAATGCAGAAAACCATCGATAAAATTACTGAATTAAAAGAACGCTTCAAACATATCCAAATTAGCGATCGTTCCAGCGTATTCAATACGGATCTGCTCTATACCATCGAATTGGGATTCAGTTTAGATGTTGCTGAGTGTATGGCCCATTCCGCCATGAACCGCAAAGAGTCACGCGGTGCCCACCAGCGCCTTGATGAAGGTTGTACCGAACGTGACGATACCAATTTCCTGAAGCATACGTTGGCTTTCTATAACCCTGAAGGTGCCCCTCGTCTGGAATACAGTGGTGTGAAGATCACCAAATCTCAACCAGCTAAGCGTGTATATGGTGGCGAAGCGGCGGCACAAGAGAAAAAACAGAAGGAGCAGGCGAATGGCTGAGATGAACACGCTGAAAATGGAGGTCATGCGCTATAACCCGGAAATTGACAGTGAACCTCATTTTGTCATTTATGAAGTGCCTTACGATGAGCAAACCTCACTGCTGGATGCGCTGGGTTACATTAAAGATAATCTGGCTCCTGACCTCTCTTACCGCTGGTCTTGCCGCATGGCA
Source organism: Xenorhabdus khoisanae (assembly GCF_001037465.1). GTDB lineage: Bacteria > Pseudomonadota > Gammaproteobacteria > Enterobacterales > Enterobacteriaceae > Xenorhabdus > Xenorhabdus khoisanae. Next base: position 10,664 of record NZ_LFCV01000059.1, on the reverse strand, counting down.
ATCTGCGGCTCCTGCGGCATGATGGTAAACCGCGTGCCAAAACTGGCCTGTAAAACGTTCCTGCGTGAGTACACACAAGGAATGAAAGTTGAAGCGCTGGGTAATTTCCCGATTGAACGGGATTTGGTTGTGGACATGACACACTTTATTGAGAGTCTGGAAGCGATCAAGCCCTATATCATCGGCAATAATCGTAAACCTGAGGATGGGCCGAACGTGCAGACACCGGCCCAAATGGCAAAATACCATCAATTTTCAGGTTGTATCAACTGTGGCCTGTGCTATGCCGCCTGCCCTCAATTTGGCCTGAATCCTGAATTCATCGGGCCTGCTGCGGTCACATTGGCACATCGTTACAACCTTGATAACCGCGATAATGGCAAGAAAGAGCGTATGCCACACATCAACAGCGACAACGGTGTCTGGTCTTGTACTTTTGTAGGCTACTGCTCTGAAGTTTGTCCGAAACATGTTGATCCGGCAGGTGCCATTCAGCAGAGCAAGGCAGAAAGTGCCAAAGATTTCATTATCTCTATGCTGAAACCACAATAAGGAAGGAGAGAATAATGACGACGAAACGTAAACCTTATGTGCGCGGTATGGAGGCGAATTGGTGGCGCAAACTCGGATTTTACCGTTTTTACATGCTGCGGGAAGGAACATCAGTTCCTGCCACTTGGTTCAGTTTACTGGTGCTTTATGGCCTGTTTGCCTTGAAAAACGGCCCGGAAAGCTGGGCGTATTTTGTCTCTTTCCTGCAACATCCGATCGTGTTGCTGATTAATATCATCACCCTGCTGGCGGCCTTGTTGCATACGAAAACCTGGTTTGAACTGGCTCCGAAGGCACTCAATCTCATCGTCAAAAATGAGAAAATGCCACCGGGGCCAATTGTCAAATTGCTATGGGCAACCACGATTATTGCGACTGCCGTGATTCTCGGCGTGGCATTACTTTTCTGACCCCAAGGAGGATCTGATGAATCAAGTACCTAAGCGTTCCGACGAACCGATTTTCTGGGGCTTATTTGGGGCCGGCGGGATGTGGAGCGCTATTGTTGGGCCGGCAATTATTCTGTTGCTGGGCATACTGATACCACTCGGTTGGGCACCAGAAGCGCTTTCTTATGAGCGTATCCTGACATTCTGCCAGAGTTTTATCGGTCGCATCTTTTTGCTGCTGATGATCAGCCTGCCGATCTGGTGCGGAATGCACCGTATTCACCACGGAATGCATGATCTGAAAATTCATGTCCCTGCCAGTAAATGGGTATTTTATGGTGCAGCGGCTATTTTGACCGTTGTCGCTTTGATTGGCGTTTTTACGCTGTAATTCTTATTACGATAATTGGAGAGCAATCTCAGGAAAAGTCTGCGGATAAACCGCAGACTTTTTACAAGGGATATTTTTGAATATCTTTAAGGCGTTTTCATCAGAACTTATAAGAAATTGTCGCCTTATATGTGCGGCCTTTCTCTTCTTGTCCTTGTGTAGTATTCAAATAGTAAGAATGTTCGTTGTAACGTTTATCAAAGATATTATCGATACCAAACTGGAGTTCTGCATTTTTCAGTACACCTGATTTTGGCGCCCAGGAAACATACATATTACTTACGCCATAGCCAGATTTATGTACATCGACAATAATGTCTTCTTTCTTATCGTTTCGGGTTTTACCTTTTGAGTTTTTTGACAGAACAAAGCGGGTATTCCAGCCAAGTTCAACGTCAGTTTGGTCAAATAAGTAACTACCACCAACAGTGATAGAGTCACCGACTGATGGCGTAAACTCTAATCCATTAGTAAATGCTTTGTTAATTAGTTCATTACCTTGAGTAATTTTGTTATCGGCCTTAGCGTAAGTCGTTTTTAAGGACAAATTACCCAGTTTATAGCCGGTCGCTAATTCAAACCCTTCCAGTCTGGCTTTCGGGATATTATGCAGTTCATTCTTAGCTAAAGTTGTAGACAGGTTTTTAAAATTCGTCTGGAATACTTTACCTGATACTACCAGCGAGTCATTGTCAGCAAAAACACCAGGATAAGAACCCGCCAAACCCGTTTCTAAGTTGTAACCGGTTGTGGCTTTCAGGTTATTACTATGGTTGCTTAATCCCATACCTAACTCTTTTCCTAACGGACCTCTGAAGAGTTCGGTATAGTTAGCAAATAATGTTGTAGACGCACCAAGCTCGTATTTCAATCCGAGTGCTTTTGAGAAATGAGAATAAGTTCGATCAAAAGATTCGTTTTGCTTATTAATAGCATGATATTTGTAGTGATCCCATCTGATGCCCGGTATGATATGGAAATCAGCGAGTTGAATATCATCCTCTAAATAAACAGATGATGCATTTCCTTTCTCTGTTTCTTTTTTGTATGCATTCTCTTTGACATCAGTGTATCCCATTCTGGTATCAAAATATTCATATCCATAGGTTAAAGCATGGGATAATTTCTGGGTATCAAAGCTAGAGGTATTACGAACCTTAATGCCTTGGGTTTTAACAAAACTATCGAACCCTTTCCCATTTCCACTTACAGATTTCATATGGGTAGAAGTTTGTTCCGTATGATAAGCGGATATTTTTAAATCAATAAGATCATTATCAACTGGCGCATACCCGTAAGTGATATTATGGGTATCGCGGTCAATGGCATACTTCGCTTTATTCCCGTTATTTATTCCAGGACTTATATCATTACCAAAATTTAACCTATGATTGGTTACTGCATCATTTTTATAATGTTCTTTAGATACATTAATATACTGCTCATCGGTCAGATTAAATTTAGCTTTTAATAAATAATTGAATAACTTTCCATCTGTCGGGATTGAATCTCTCCCTATATTATCTCTGCCAGATTTAGAGTCGTGCATATTGCGATGGGTAAAGTAACCTAATAAATCAACAACACCCAACCTGCCATAAGTCGCTAAAGATTGTTGGAATTCATCACCATTGCTGGAGTAATTTAATTTCCCTTTGGCACCAAATAATTGACCGGGTGCCAACAGATCGCCTGCATCAACAGTCTCAAATTTTAATGCGCCACCAATAGCACCAGTATCGTAGGTAATACTATTACTACCGACCTTGATATCAACCTGCTTTAACATTTCAGGATCGATGCCGTAACTTCCTGAATGGTGGAAGTGATATCCTTCTTGCCTTGCACCATCAATAGTCACGTTAATGAATTGATCATCCATCCCACGGATTTTGAAGCGTTGCCCTAAGGCACTAGGATGACCCGCTTGTACCCCTGGTACATTCTTTAAAATCTCGGCAACACTTTGTGCTTGTTTAACCTTGATTTCATTACGGCTGACTTTTCTCTCTTCTGGTGCACCTTGTGCATTATTGTCTGCAATAACAACAAGTGTATCGCCAGTACTAGGCGATTTTTTAATCGTGCTTTCAGCACTTGCAAATGCGTTGGTAGAAATAGCAACTGTCAGCATAGATGCGGACATCAGAGGAACACACAAGCCGCTTTTAGCCAAGCTGGCGTAAATTTTGGTAATTTGGGTAATTTTAGACATTTATTTTCAAACAAATATACTATTGAGAATCGTTATTATTTACATTTCTAATAGAAATGTAAATAACTTTCAAGGCCCGTTATTTCCAAAGAGGTTTGTCTGCGGTCTGAGCCCACTCCGAAAGTGGGCTTTATTTATTGAATAACATGAAGAATTTGATGGCGATAAAGTGCCTTATTGAGATCTTGTTTACTCCAATCAGTATAAATATTCATCACTATAGCGCCCCATAACCCAAAGGAGTGCAAATTTATACTAAATATATACCCGATTAATTTTTCTATGAATCTCACTACTCAATATTAGCCAGAACACTCTCTGCATCCTGATAATCCCCTGCTTGGGCACAGAATGTGATTTTTCCTGAACGATGAGCATTGATTTGTACTTCCATTTTCATGGCTTCCATAACTGCAATCACATCGCCTTCCTTAACTTGAGCACCTTCTTTAACCATCCAGGAATGCAGAATACCGGAAATAGGGGCTTTGACCTGACGGGGATCTTCCGGCAGTTTTTCCGTTATGGCAGACGGAGAAAATGGCTGTTCTCCTACAGGAGCTGAATGCACCAATCCCGCCAATAAGTCCGCTGGCAACCCCAGTTCATGCCTGCGGCCATCAATTTCAATAAACGTGCGGGTAATATTTTTATCCCCGATAGGAAGCTGCCGTAGCGAAGCCTCTAGTTCATTCACAAAATCAGTTTCAATCCAGCGAGTATGGACATTGAATTTATCACCAGAAACAAAATCAGGATGCTCCATCACCGCTTGATGGAAAGGTAAAACGGAGGCTACGCCACGGATCTTAAACTCTTTCAATGCCCGACGTGCCCGAACAATGGCTTGTTCTCGAGTCGCCCCTGTGACAATCAATTTTGCCATCAGTGAATCAAAAGTAGCAGGAATGGTTGAGCCATTCACCACACCAGAATCCAGACGAATACCGGGACCAGAAGGCGGAGTGAATTCAATGATCGTTCCCGATGTCGGTAAGAAGCCTTTTCCGGCATCTTCCGCATTAATGCGAAATTCAAATGAGTGTCCTCTTGGAACTGGTGTTTCCTGAATGCTCAACGGATGGCCTTCCGCCACTCGCAACTGTTCAATAACCAGATCGATACCTGTTGTTTCTTCTGTCACGGGATGCTCTACTTGTAAGCGAGTATTCACTTCTAAAAAAGAGAGCGTACCATCTGCACTTAACAAGAATTCTACTGTTCCAGCGCCAACATAATTGGCTTCCGCGCAAATGGCTTTTGCTGATTGATGAATACGTTCCCTTTGTTCTTGGCTCAGGAATGGTGCAGGCGCTTCTTCCACCAGCTTCTGGTTCCGGCGCTGCAAGGAGCAATCACGGGTGCCGAGGACAACAACATTGCCTTGTTTATCCGCAATCACCTGCGCTTCTATATGACGGGGTTTATCCAGAAATTGCTCAATAAAACATTCCCCTCGCCCAAATGCGGCTGTCGCTTCACGCACTGCTGAATGATAAAGTTCTGCCACTTCATCCATTCGCCAAGCCACTTTCAACCCGCGGCCACCCCCACCAAATGCCGCTTTAATAGCAATCGGCAAACCATGCTGTTCTGCAAAAGCGATAACTTCCTGAGCATCTTTGACTGGCTCTGAGGTTCCAACAACCAATGGCGCTCCCACTTTCTGGGCAATCTTACGCGCCTTGACCTTATCACCCAGCTCATCAATCGTTTCAGGGTTAGGCCCAATCCAAGTTAATCCTGCGTCTATCACTGCCCGGGCAAACTCCGCCCGTTCAGACAAGAAACCATAGCCCGGATGCACCATTGTTGCTCCCGACTGTTTCGCTACCGCCAGTAAGCGAGGAATATTCAGGTAAGTTTCTGTAGGGCTATTGCCGCCCAAAGCATAAGCTTCATCAGCCAATTGCACATGCTGTGCATTAATATCTGCGTCGGCATAGACGGCAATAGCTTGTACGCCATAATCATGGCAAGCACGGATAATACGGACTGCAATCTCACCACGGTTGGCAATCAGCACTTTTTTAGCGTTCATAGCAAATCTTTACTCCCTTGGATTTCATGGAATTGGCTGATGGGGTTAAATCGGATTTTGGCGTTGACGGGGATCTGACCGGCGAGATCAAGGTGATAATCGGCCACTAAAGCAATCACCGGATAACCGCCTGTCAGTGGGTGATCAGCCAAGAACAATACGGGTTGCCCACTGGCGGGAATTTGAATCGCTCCCGCACATGTGCCTTCACTGGGGAGTTCTTGCTGTTGAACGCGTGATAGTGAGCACTCACCATTTAATCGCAGGCCAATTCGATTAGATTGAGGGGTAACCTGCCAAGTCTGCTTACTCAATAATTCAATGGCCTCTTGCGTAAACCAATCCGTACGAGGACCAAGTATGATATCTAATACGATGACCTCATTTTTATCTGGCATGTTAAAAGCCGGCGTTTCAGAAAAAGATACCGCTGCACAGTGGGATGTTTCCCCGATTGCCAATTTATCAGACACTTTCAACGGCGCAGGCCCAATATTGGACAACGTATCAAATGAATGGCTGGATAAGACAGCAGAAACAGTAAAACTTCCCCTCACTGCCAAATAAGAACGCATACCAGCCGTAGGCATACCTAACGAAATTTCATCACCATCGTTTAAATCAATCGGTTGGTAAGTATTCACATTGAATCTCTCACCCGATGGCGTTTTTATCTCTATCGGACATGAAGCTCCCGTAATCGCAATCAGCATCTGCCCATGAACGATGGCCTTAAACCCACCCTGCGCTATCTCCAGACAGGCTTGATCGGAGGAATTACCAACAACACGATTTGCACAACGCAGAGCGCTTTTATCCATTGCTCCGGATTCTGAGATCCCTAATCCTGATTGTCCAACACGTCCCAAATCTTGAAACAAGGTTTGCAAGCCCACAGACAAAATTTCCAAATGGCGGTCAGTCTTTGGCATAGAAACCGTATTTTTAATAGCAGCTTCCGGCAAACTGACCGTTGCAGGGGTGTGCCCAACATCCCGGAAGTTAACGCGATAACCCGGTTGCAATAAGGCGGGAGAAGAACGGGAAAGGTCCCACATACGTTCGGTTGTAATACCGATAATCTGCCACCCACCGGGGCTTGCCTGCGGATAAACACTGCTGAATTCCCCCGCCAGTGCAACAGCACCGGCAGGAATGCGTGTTCTAGGCGTGTTACGACGAGGAATATTCCACTGCGAAGTCTCTGATACCATATAAGCAAAACCAGGAGCGAACCCTGTAAAAGCCACGGTATATTCATTTTCCGTATGTTGGCGGATAACGTCCGAAACAGTAATTCCCAGAATTTCAGCAACTGTCGCGAGATCATCACCATTATAATGCACCGGGATTTCTATCTGTTTTCCCGTTGCATGACCACGTGCCCGCAAATCGCGGCTACTGATTTCAGTCACCAATTGTTGAACTGATATTTTTGCCGGCCGAAAACGGATCAGCAACGTTCTCGCCGCCGGAATAATTTCTTCAACCCCCAGAACAGGGACAATATTCAGTGAATCAAGCAGCGCCAATGTTTCTGCCAGTCCACTCAGTTCAACCATGATGGTATTGAAATTAACAGGTAAAAAACGCAAGACTATCTCCCTAAATCATTAACCATGCCAGCGCGATCTATATTTATGGAAGAATAAATGATCGGATGGTAATGCCTGACTGCTGCAAAACGGTTCTGACCTGTTTTGCCATCTCTACCGCGCCGGGGCTATCACCATGTACGCAAATAGAATCCGCTTGAATAGGTGTAAATTTGCCATCAATCGATTCAACACCGCCTTCTGTCACCAGTTGCAACATACGTTGGGCAACAAGATCCGCATCATGCAGAACAGAACCCGCTTCACGGCGGGAGACCAATTCACCCTGTGAGGTATAAGCACGATCAGCAAATGCTTCTGCGACGGTTTTTAATCCTCTTTCCTGAGCTAATTTGAGAACGTTTGATCCCGCTAAGCCCACCAACGCCAGATTAGAATCAATCGCCAAAATACCTTCAATAACTGCAATTGCTTGGTATTTGTCATTTGCGATTGTGTTATAAAGCGCACCATGGGGTTTGATATAACTCACCTTTGTACCTACCGCCGCAGCCAATCCTTGCAAAGCGCCAATCTGGTAAATAACATCAGCAGTAAGTTCATGGCTGGCAAGATCCATTTTACGCCGCCCAAAACCAACCAAATCGGGGTAAGAAACATGGGCACCTATCGCGACATTATTTTCCTGTGCGGATTTCAAGGTCTGCAAAATCCCTACCGGATCACCCGCATGAAAACCACAGGCAACATTGGCACTACTGACAATTCCCAAGATTTCTTTATCGTTCCCCATGTGCCATTGACCAAAACTTTCACCGAGATCACTGTTTAAATCGATTGTTTTTATCATGATGATTCCCTTAAGCTGATTTCAAAAACTCAAAGATTGAATCGATGGACATGGCCCCCATGTACCATGTCAACACACAAGTCATCGCGCCCGACCACAGTAACCAGCGTGGGTACACATACCCCGCCATCAAATCAGCACGTTTCCAGCCAACATAAACAAAGATGGTCAAACCGAGAGGAAGAATAAGCCCATTGAAGCCACCTGCGAAAACCAGCAAAGCGGCTGGCGGTGTTCCTATTAATAGATAAATCGCCAGCGATACGGCAATAAACAATAAAGTCGCAATATTGCGCTGGCGCTCAGTAAATTGTTTTCGAAATACACTGCAAAAAGAAATGGAAGTATAAGCAGCACCGATAATACTCGTAATGGATGCGGCCCAAATAATTAAACCAAAAATACGTAAACCAAATTCTCCAGCGGCTGCCTGAAAAGCTTGTGAGGCCGGATCTGCCGTTTCACTTGCAACATCAAGTGTCACGCCACTGGCAACCACACCCAATATGGCAAGAAACAACAGGTATCGCATTAAACCAACCACCAAAATCCCTTTGGTTGCTGCACTGGAAACAACTTTAATGTTTTCGATGCCTACCGCGCCTTTATCCAGTAAACGATGTGCTCCGGCATAACAAATGTAACCACCAACCGTTCCGCCAACAATGGTCGTTATCGTCGCAAAATTGATTTCATCAGGCAGTACCGTCTGTCGCAAAGCTTCTCCCACTGGTGGATTGGAGACTATCGCAACAAATAATGTCATGCCTATCATGATCATCCCTAAGATCACAATAATACGATCAATGGCGACGCCTGCCTTACGGGAAGTAAAAATATAAATCGCCATCAAGGCACTGAATAACCCACCCCATTTGGGATCCAGCCCCATCAAAGCATTAAGCCCTAATCCAGCTCCCGCAATATTACCGACGTTAAACACCAATCCACCAAAAATCACCAAGATAGCCAGTAAATAGCCACTTCCCGGAATAGCCGCATTCGCAATATCAGCAGATTGCATTCTGGTTAATGTGACAATTCGCCAAATGTTTTGCTGTACAACAAAATCAATCAGGATGGAGGCCAAAATACCAAAAGCAAAAGCTGCCCCCATCGTCGCAGTAAATGTAGCTGTTTGGGTGATAAACCCTGGCCCAATCGCTGATGTCGCCATCAGAAAAATTGCTGCAATCAAAGACGAACGTCGATTCGATACAAAATTTTCCATTTCTTGGTTTGTTGTCTCCTGCATAGCCATAAGCTATTTTCCCCTGTCATCGTTATTGTATTTATTATTTTCTAAGCAATATCCATACCATTGTGGAACTAAATAAGCGAATTGTTTAATAACAGCAAATATATTGTTGAACAATAAATAAGATCTGCTGAGGAAATAAGCAAACAGAATCGTGTTATCAATTGCAGAAATCCAATAGAGATCACTTTATTAACATTTACTGTTGAATTTATTATCGAAACGCACATTTCAGGTGCAAAACACACCATACAATTGCCCTATATTGGTTCAATGACGATAACTTGCTGGTTATCAGGGAATATGTGAAGATTCTCCCTTATTCGCTTCGAAGGTATTTGATATCAGCAACTGATCTAATGGATAACTATGAAAAAAGACCATTCGCCCCAAATTCTGAGTAAAAGAATCGCCGAAACGATAAGAAATAAGCTGGTTATTGGGGAGTTATTACCGGGACAACGGCTATCAGAGGCTGCACTGAGTGAACAACTTGAGATTTCACGAAATACGTTACGTGAAGTGTTTCGCCTTCTCACCCAAGAAGGGTTGCTGAAACATGAACCTAACCGTGGTGTGTTTGTTGCAATTCCCGATATTGCATCAATTATTGATATTTATCGAATTCGGCAATTGATTGAATGTCAGGCTCTGGCTCAGGCTTATCCAATGCATCCCAGCGTTGCAAAAATGAAACAAGCCGTTGAAATAGCTCAGCAATGTCGTGAAAAACAAGACTGGGTTGGCGCAGGAACGGAAAATATGCGCTTTCATACCGCAATTGTGGAATTAACTGACAGTGAAAGGTTAATCGCTTTCTATCGCAATATCTCCGCAGAACTTCGTCTGGCTTTTGGCATCTTGAACGATCCTGAACTTTTGTATGCGCCCTATATCGATAAAAATGCCCATATTTTGGAACTGTTTAATGCCGGGCAGAATGATCTCGCGGCTAATAAAATGAAAGAATATTTAGAATTATCGGAAAGGACGATACTTGCTGCTTATACGCGTAAAAACAGCCAAGGATCATAAATGGGTTAATGCAGAAATATAGAAGGAAAATAGAAGGAAAATAGAAGGAAAATAGAAGGAAAATTATGTCAGGCACTGAAATAATTTCCCAAAAACGCAAAAAAGCCATCCGGTTAAGGATGGCTTTTCTGACGTATTGAATGTCTGGCAGTGCCCTACTCTCACATGGGGAGACCCCACACTACCATCGGCGCTACGGCGTTTCACTGCTGAGTTCGGCATGGGGTCAGGTGGGACCACCGCGCTATTGCCGCCAGACAAATCCTGTATTCAATCCCGAACAAGCTGCTGTCTGTAGTTGAAACTGTTGCTCTCGCACGCCCAAAACACCTTCGGTGTTGTCAGGTTAAGCCGCACGGTTCATTAGTACTGGTTAG
>NZ_LFCV01000058.1 GCF_001037465.1 Xenorhabdus khoisanae | reverse complement strand
GAATTAAATCCTGCCATTCTTTGCATAATGCTCTCTGAACGATAGAAAACACTTTTCGCTGTCAGTATTTCTGTTTTTGTTTTAAAACTTACTTTATAGATAATTAACACTTTTAGATACTTAACACTTTTAGATAATTAATACTTTTTGTAAAACGAGTGGGAGTAAAAGCTGTGGTGGGAGTTGAAGAAGAAAATCCAATAGTTTCACCGATAGAAAGTTTTTGAGGAGGAATCTGTGGAGGAATCATAATGGCTTTATATCTTAATCATAAAAACCACACCCCTAATATCAAAATAAAAACTGACATGAGAGGTGCAGAAATACACTATTCAGAATGTGAATAATGCTATTGGATTGACTAAATCACTTTTTCAACTGGCTCTTGAAATCACGTTTGTCATGACCAGTATAAAGCTGACGTGGGCGAGCAATCCTCAAACCTTCATCGTGCATTTCGTTCCAGTGTGCAATCCAGCCAATAGTACGGGCGATAGCGAAAATCACAGTGAACATGGTTGATGGAATACCCATGGCTTTCAGAATGATGCCAGAGTAAAAATCAACATTCGGATACAGTTTTTTCTCAATGAAGTATGGGTCGTTCAGAGCAATACGTTCCAGCTCCATCGCGACTTCCAGCAGGCTATCATTAAGACCCAGTTCATTCAATACCTCATGGCAAGTTTCACGCATGACTGTCGCGCGGGGATCGTAGTTTTTGTAAACACGGTGTCCAAAGCCCATCAGGCGGAAAGAGTCATTCTTGTCTTTGGCGCGAGCAATAAATTCAGGAATGTGCTCGACTGTTTGGATCTCTTCCAGCATACGTAAGCAGGCTTCGTTTGCGCCGCCATGTGCCGGTCCCCACAAAGATGCAATACCTGCGGCAATACAAGCAAATGGGTTAGCACCAGAAGAACCTGCGGTGCGTACTGTTGAAGTCGACGCATTTTGTTCATGATCTGCATGCAGAATGAAAATGCGATCCATTGCGCGTTCCAGTACTGGGTTAACCTTATATTCTTCACAAGGCGTTGAGAACATCATGTGCAGGAAGTTGGCCGCATAAGAAAGATCGTTACGTGGGTAAACAAAAGGCTGCCCAAGGGAATATTTGTAACACATCGCCGCGACAGTCGGCATTTTGGACAACAGGCGGTAAGCGGTGATTTCACGGTGACGAGGGTTATGGACATCTAATGCATCATGATAGAAGGCAGCTAATGCGCCAGTAACACCACAAAGTACAGCCATTGGATGGGAATCACGACGGAAACCATGGAACAGACGGGTAATCTGTTCGTGGATCATTGTATGGCGAGTTACCGTAGTTTTGAATTTTTCGTATTCTTCGGGTGTTGGCGGTTCACTGTACAGCAGAATATAACAGACTTCCAGATAGGTTGATTCCGTTGCGAGCTGATCGATAGGAAAACCACGGTGCAGCAAAATGCCTTCATTGCCATCAATATAGGTGATTTTCGACTCACAGGAGGCAGTGGAAGTAAAGCCTGGATCGTAGGTATAGAAGCCCTTTGAGCCGAGGGTACGAACGTCAATCACTTCAGAACCTAGGGTCGGCGTTAGTACGTCTAGTTCGATAGCAGCTGAACCATTTATGTTCAACGTAGCCTTTTTATCAGCCATTTACATCTCCTTAGCGCTTATTTTTATAACCCCTAACAACCAGATAGGCGCAATTTATACTGTGCCGAAGGCATTGTGCTACCGGAGAGAATTTAAAATCAGGCTGGTATCACATTTATAACGCTGAAATCTCATTACGGATGACAATGGTTTTCAGGTTGTTAAAAAGTTTCCGGGAATTATGTTTAAAGCATTATTAACATCAAATGTTATCATTTTGTGCTTATACAATACTTTTACATAACCTCTGTTTTGCGATGAGTATGTTTTTTCATCGGAAAACGACGATAAATAATATATAACGACATAGATGTAAGGTAAATGTTTAATCTTTGTCAAACAAGATAATGGTTTTTATGATAAATGTTTGAAGCGTGATCTTTCTCACTGTTCACGCTAAATGTTAACAATCATATTGTGTGGGAATTGTAATAACAATGTGAAGTACTTATACTTCTCCGAGGTCTCCGGATTACCCTGATGTAGGAGCACCCAGCGTAACCAAATCACAACTTTTGATGAACATGTAAGGATTGTTAATTTAATTATGTTGTGTCTTTGTATCCCCTTAGCGCTGTTTGATTTCTGCCCAGGACCGGAGGATGGAAAATAAAAAAAAGCTTTGTGGGCAAAATTGTGAAAAAACAAAGACCTGTCAACCTTGATCTGCGGACGATTAACCAACCCGTCTCCGCGATAGCATCGATCTTGCACCGTATCTCAGGCGTCATCACCTTTATCGCAGTTGGTATTCTGCTGTGGTTGTTGGGTATGTCACTGTCTTCGCAGGAGGGCTTCCTACAAGCATCTGAAATCATGACTGGCTTCTTCGCCAAATTTATCCTGTGGGGGATATTGACGGCGCTGGCTTACCACATTTGTGGGGGCATCCGCCATGTATTGATGGATTTTGGTTTCCTGGAAGAAAACCTCGCTATCGGTAGTGCGTCTGCCAAAGTGTCAATAGCGATCGCGGTTATTCTGTCTATTCTGGCTGGGGTATTATTATGGTAAGCAACGCATCCGCATTGGGTCGTACGGGTATTCAGGATTGGCTGCTGCTACGTGCATCTGCAATTATTATTGTTTTATACGTTCTCTATCTTGTTGGTTTCGTTGCAACAACGTCGGATATTACTTATGAAGTCTGGCGTGGTTTCTTTTCTTCATCTCTCACTAAAGTGTTCACCGTGTTGACACTGCTTTCCATTCTGGTTCATGCATGGATTGGCATGTGGCAGGTGCTGACAGATTATGTCAAGCCACTCGCACTGCGTCTGGTGCTGCAACTGGTGATTATTGTGGCGCTGTTGTCTTATTTGATTTACGGAACAATTGTTGTGTGGGGTGCATAAATGAAACTGCCGGTAAGAGAGTTTGACGCTGTTGTTATTGGTGCTGGTGGCGCAGGTATGCGTGCTGCACTGCAAATTTCACAAATGGGTTTATCCTGCGCCTTGATTTCCAAGGTGTTTCCAACCCGTTCCCATACTGTTTCAGCACAGGGCGGAATTACCGTCGCTCTGGGTAATACCCATGATGATAACTGGGAATGGCACATGTATGATACGGTAAAAGGTTCCGATTATATCGGTGACCAAGATGCCATCGAATATATGTGTAAGACCGGCCCGGAAGCAATTCTGGAACTGGAACATATGGGCTTACCATTCTCCCGTCTGGATGATGGCAGTATTTATCAGCGTCCATTTGGCGGACAATCCAGAAATTTTGGTGGCGAACAGGCTGCCCGCACTGCCGCTGCCGCTGACCGTACTGGTCATGCTCTATTGCATACTCTGTATCAACAGAATCTGAAGAATCACACAACTATTTTCTCTGAGTGGTATTCACTGGATTTGGTTAAAAATCAGGATGGCGCAATTGTTGGTTGTACTGCTATCTGTATTGAAACTGGTGAAGTGGTTTATTTCAAAGCCAAAGCAACCATTCTGGCAACCGGTGGTGCTGGTCGTATCTTCCAATCCACAACGAATGCACACATCAATACAGGCGATGGTGTTGGTATGGCCCTGCGTGCTGGCGTTCCTGTACAAGATATGGAAATGTGGCAATTCCACCCAACAGGCATTGCCGGCGCAGGTGTTTTGGTCACAGAAGGCTGCCGTGGTGAAGGTGGTTATCTGCTGAATAAAGATGGTGAGCGCTTCATGGAGCGTTATGCACCAAATGCCAAAGACCTTGCTGGCCGTGATGTGGTTGCACGTTCCATGATGATCGAAATCCGCGAAGGCCGTGGCTGTGAAGGCCCATGGGGTCCTCATGTGAAATTGAAACTGGATCATCTTGGCAAGGAAGTTCTGGAGTCTCGTTTGCCGGGCATCCTTGAATTATCCCGTACTTTTGCCCACGTAGACCCGGTTAAAGAACCTATTCCAGTTATCCCAACCTGCCACTATATGATGGGCGGTATTCCAACCAAGATCACAGGTCAGGCGCTGACAGTAAACGAAAAAGGCGAAGATGTGGTGATTCCAGGTCTGTTTGCCGTAGGTGAGATTGCTTGCGTGTCTGTTCACGGGGCTAACCGTCTTGGTGGTAACTCACTGCTTGATTTGGTGGTATTTGGTCGTTCCGCGGGTCTGCATCTGAAAGAGTGCCTGATGGAGCAAGGAACCAGCCGTGATGCCAGCGAATCTGACGTCGATGCAGCACTGCAACGTCTGAATCGTTGGAACAATACCCGTTCCGGTGAAGATCCGGTAGATATCCGCAAAGCACTGCAAGCATGCATGCAACACAATTTCTCGGTATTCCGTGAAGGCGATGCAATGGCGAGAGGCTTGGATGAGCTGAAAGTTATTCGTGAACGTTTGAAAAATGCCCGTCTGGATGATACTTCATCAGAATTCAATACGCAGCGCATCGAATGTCTGGAATTGGATAACCTGATGGAAACTGCTTATTCAACAGCGGTTGCTGCGAATTTCCGTACAGAAAGCCGCGGCGCTCACAGCCGTTTTGACTATCCAGAACGTGACGACGCTAACTGGCTGTGTCATAGCCTGTATTTACCGCAAACTGAGAGCATGACTCGTCGTGAAGTGAATATGCAGCCGACGCTGCGTGAAGCTTTCCCGCCGAAAGTGCGTTCTTACTAATTTGCGTTGCTGATGTTCCGGTTGCGGAGAAATAGATTATGAAACTTGAATTCTCGATTTATCGTTACAATCCAGATGTAGACGATGCGCCTCATATGCAGGACTACACGCTGGAAGCACAGGAAGGGCGTGACATGATGTTGCTGGATGCACTTATCCAGCTAAAAGAACAAGACCCAACCTTATCATTTCGTCGTTCTTGCCGTGAGGGGGTTTGCGGTTCTGACGGCGTGAATATGAACGGCAAAAACGGTTTGGCTTGTGTTACGCCAGTTTCAGCACTGCGTCGTGGCAATAAGAAAATTGTGATTCGTCCATTGCCAGGTTTGCCTGTGGTTCGTGATCTGGTTGTTGATATGGGGCAATTCTACGCGCAATATGAAAAAATTCGTCCTTATTTGATTAATGACGGCAAAAACCCGCCTGCGCGTGAACACCTGCAATCACCAGAACAACGTGAAAAATTGGATGGCCTGTATGAATGTATTCTGTGTGCCTGCTGTTCGACGTCTTGTCCGTCGTTCTGGTGGAATCCAGATAAATTTATTGGCCCAGCAGGTCTTTTGGCTGCGTACCGTTTTCTGATTGACAGCCGTGATACTGAAACGACTTCACGACTGAATAATCTAAATGACGCCTTTAGTGTTTTCCGCTGCCACGGGATCATGAATTGTGTCAGTGTATGCCCTAAAGGGCTTAATCCGACAAAAGCGATTGGTCATATTAAATCTATGCTGCTGAAACACAGCGCATAAATGGAATTTCGTGCATAAATAACACATAATTTGCGTGTAAATAGTGCATATAATGTTGCCCTCCACAATTTTGAAATAAATATCAAATCGGTGGGGGGCATAAAGAATGAAAAATGATAAATTGCCTACTGCTCAAGACGTTGCATATTCCTAAATAAAGGAACCTTTAAAAACTGATATTCAGTTTTTAAAGGTTCCTTGAAGGGTGGGAAAACCCAAATAGAGAACATGCATTAAGCACGTCCAAATGAACCTTTTATCAGCACCGCTAATTAAGCGGAATTTGTTAACCACGGCGAAAACTAAAGCTTTTAAAGCTTAAGGGATCACAATGCAGAACGGCGCAATGAAGGACTGGCTGGACTCAAGCTTTCTGGCTGGTGCAAACCAGTCTTACATAGAGCAAATCTATGAAGACTATATAACCGATCCTAATTCTGTTGATGCGAGTTGGAGAGAAATTTTCCAACAATTACCGGATACAGGACTTAGCGGGGAACAACTTCACTCACAGACACGTGACTACTTCCGTCGTCTGGCAAAGGATGCCACGCGTTACCACACTTCAGTCAGCGATCCAGCAATGGATGCAAAACAAGTTAAAGTTTTGCAGCTCATCAATGCATTCCGCTTCCGCGGACACCAACATGCAAGCCTTGATCCATTGGGATTATGGAAACAGGAACCTGTACCTGATCTCGATCCTGCTTTCCATAATTTAACGAAAGCGGATTTTGAAGAAACGTTTAATGTAGGCTCTTTTGCCATTGGCAAAGAAACAATGAAACTGGCTGATCTGTATGATTCATTGAAGCGTATTTATTGCGGTTCAATCGGTGCAGAATACATGCATATCACCAATACAGAAGAAAAACGTTGGATTCAGCAACGTCTGGAGTCTGTCACAGTCGGTTCACAGTTCAATGAAGAAGAAAAGCATCGTTTCCTGAAAGAATTAACGTCAGCCGAAGGCTTGGAACGTTATTTAGGTGCTAAGTTCCCGGGGGCGAAACGTTTCTCCTTAGAAGGTGGTGATGCGCTTATTCTTATGTTGAAAGAGTTGATCCGCCATGCAGGTAAACAGGATACCCGAGAAGTTGTGCTGGGGATGGCTCACCGTGGTCGTCTGAACGTTCTGGTTAATCTCTTGGGTAAAAAGCCGGTTGATCTGTTTGACGAGTTTGCGGGTAAACACAAAGAACACCTTGGAACAGGTGACGTGAAATACCATCAAGGTTTCTCTTCTGATTTTGAAACTGAAGGTGGTTTAGTGCATCTGGCACTCGCTTTTAACCCATCTCACCTTGAAATTGTTAGCCCTGTTGTTATTGGTTCAGTACGTGCCCGCCGTGATCGTCTTGATGAAGGTCGTAGTAACATGGTCCTGCCTGTCACCATCCACGGTGATGCCGCAGTAATAGGGCAGGGGATTGTTCAGGAAACACTGAACATGTCTCAGGCGCGTGGTTATGAAGTTGGCGGTACTGTCCGTATCGTGGTTAACAACCAAATTGGTTTCACTACTTCTAATCCGAAAGACGCCCGTTCAACACAATACTGTACTGATATTGTGAAAATGGTTCAGGCACCGATTTTCCACGTTAACGCGGATGATCCGGAAGCCGTTGCATTCGTTACTCGTCTGGCGCTTGACTTCCGCAATACCTTCAAACGTGACGTGATGATTGATCTGGTTTGTTATCGCCGCCACGGTCATAACGAAGCTGATGAGCCAAGTGCAACTCAGCCACTGATGTACCAGAAGATCAAAAAACAGCCAACTGCACGTAAAATCTATGCAGATAAGTTGATAGCAGAAGGTTTGCTGGCTGCTAATGATGTGACTGAGATGGTTAACCTGTATCGTGATGCTCTGGATCATGGTGAATGTGTTGTTGATGAGTGGCGTCCAATGGGGCTGCATTCATTCACGTGGGAACCTTACCTGAATCACGAATGGGATGAAGAATATCCGCATAAAGTAGATATGAAACGCTTGCAGGATCTCGGTAAGCGCATCAGCACGATCCCTACTGAAGTGGAAATGCATTCACGTGTCTCAAAAATTTATACCGACCGTGCAGAAATGGCTAACGGCAATAAATTGTTTGACTGGGGTGGTGCGGAAACACTGGCATATGCAACTCTGGTTGATGAAGGTGTTCCAGTGCGTCTCTCTGGTGAAGATGCCGGTCGTGGTACATTCTTCCACCGTCATGCTGTTATTCATAATCAGACCAATGCTTCTGTGTACGTACCTTTGGCAAATGTTCACAATGGCCAAGGGGTATTCAAAGTATGGGACTCTGTACTTTCAGAAGAAGCGGTATTGGCATTTGAATACGGTTATGCAACCACAGAACCTCGCGCTCTGACGATTTGGGAAGCCCAGTTTGGTGACTTTGCCAACGTTGCTCAGGTTGTGATTGACCAGTTCATCAGCTCCGGCGAACAGAAATGGGGCCGTATGTGTGGTCTGGTTATGTTGTTGCCACATGGTTATGAAGGGCAGGGGCCAGAGCACTCATCGGCACGTTTGGAGCGTTACCTGCAACTGTGTGCAGAACAAAACATGCAGGTTTGCGTACCATCAACTCCAGCTCAGGTTTATCACATGCTGCGCCGTCAGGCTCTGCGTGGTATGCGCCGTCCGCTCATCGTTATGTCACCTAAATCGCTGCTGCGTCATCCATTGGCTGTATCTAACCTGGATGAACTGGCTAACGGTAAATTTGAGCCAGTAATTGGTGAAATTGATACCTTAGATCCAAAAGGTGTTAAACGTGTTGTACTTTGTTCCGGTAAAGTTTATTACGATTTGTTGGAACAGCGTCGTAAGAATGAACAGACCAATGTCGCTATCGTGCGTATCGAACAGCTGTATCCATTCCCACGTCAGCACTTGCAAGCTCAGCTTGAGCAGTACGCCCATGTTCATGACTTCGTCTGGTGTCAGGAAGAGCCACTGAACCAAGGGGCTTGGTATTGCAGTCAACATAATTTCCGTGAAGCTATCCCATTTGGGGCATCTTTACGTTATGCAGGTCGTCCAGCATCTGCTTCCCCGGCTGTGGGATATACGTCTGTTCACCAGAAGCAACAGCAAGCACTGGTTGATGACGCACTGAACGTTGAATAAATAAGGATAGAAAATGAGTAGCGTAGAAATTCTGGTTCCAGACCTTCCTGAATCTGTTGCAGATGCCACTGTTGCGACATGGCATAAAAAACCAGGTGACACCATTGAGCGTGACGAAGTACTGGTTGAAATTGAAACTGACAAAGTTGTTTTGGAAGTACCAGCAAGTGAAGCTGGTGTTCTGGAAGCAATTTTGGAAGAAGAGGGAGCCACTGTACTGTCCAGACAACTGCTCGGTCGCATCCGTTTGGGTGACAGCACTGGCATGCCTGCTGAAGTAAAAGAAAAAACAGAAGCAACTCCAGCGCAGCGCCAGACTGCTTCTTTGGAAGAAGAAAGCAATGATGCACTGAGCCCGGCTGTTCGCCGCCTGATTGCAGAACACGATTTAGATCCTGCTGCAATTAAAGGTAGTGGCGTTGGTGGACGCATTGTTCGTGAAGACGTAGAAAAATATATTGCTGCGAATAAAAAAGAGAGTGATAAGCCTGCCGCGTCTGCACCTGCTGCACAACAATCTTCACTGGCCTATCGCAGTGAAAAACGCGTACCAATGACTCGTCTGCGCAAACGTGTCGCAGAGCGTCTGCTGGAAGCGAAAAACAATACAGCGATGTTGACGACTTTCAATGAAGTCAACATGAAACCAATTCAGGAACTGCGTAAGCAGTATGGCGATGCGTTTGAAAAACGTCATGGCATGCGTTTGGGCTTCATGTCTTTCTATGTGAAAGCGGTAGTTGAAGCGTTGAAACGCTATCCAGAAGTTAACGCTTCCATCGATGGTACTGACGTGGTTTACCACAACTATTTTGATATCAGCATTGCAGTATCTACGCCACGCGGTCTGGTTACACCAGTATTGCGTGATGCAGATGCACTGAGCATGGCTGAAATTGAGAAAAGTATCAAAGAGTTGGCGATTAAAGGCCGCGACGGTAAACTGACCGTTGAAGAACTCACTGGCGGTAATTTCACCATTACTAATGGCGGCGTTTTCGGCTCTCTGATGTCCACCCCGATCATTAACCCACCACAAAGTGCGATTCTTGGCATGCATGCCATCAAAGATCGCCCAATGGCAGTAAATGGTCAGGTTGAGATCCTCCCAATGATGTATCTGGCGCTGTCCTATGACCACCGTCTGATTGACGGCCGTGAGTCAGTGGGCTTCCTGGTGACCATCAAAGAAATGCTGGAAGATCCAACACGTTTGTTGCTGGATGTATAGCATCACTATCGGCGGAATCACTGTCGGTCGAGAGTGTTGAACTCCGCCAAGTCTGAAGTAGTACGATGTTGATGTAAAAATGTATATGCAGGCCAGCCTTCGGGCTGGTCATATCCAGAGCAACGAATATATGCCCAATAGATTTCGAATTGCATCGCAGCCAACAAAGAGGCAATTTGAAAGATGAAGGGCATAGAAGGTAAATTACCTTTCTTAGATCAAATTATGGATAGAACATCATGAATTTACACGAGTATCAGGCAAAACAACTTTTTGCACGGTATGGTTTACCAGCACCTGCTGGCTATGCTTGTACCACTCCGCGCGAAGCAGAAGAAGCAGCATCCAAGATTGGTTCAGGCCCTTGGGTCGTTAAATGTCAGGTTCATGCAGGTGGCCGCGGTAAGGCTGGTGGCGTGAAAGTCGTCAACAGTAAGGAAGATATCCGCGCTTTTGCTGAACATTGGCTGGGTAAACGACTGGTTACTTACCAGACAGATGCACAGGGACAGCCTGTTCATCAGATCTTGGTAGAAGGAGCAACCGATATTGCCAAAGAGCTGTATCTTGGGGCTGTTGTTGACCGTGGTACGCGTCGTGTAGTGTTCATGGCCTCTACTGAAGGTGGCGTCGAAATAGAAAAAGTGGCGGAAGAAACGCCCGAGCTGATTCATAAAGCAATTATCGACCCACTGGCTGGCCCTATGCCGTATCAAGGCCGTGAATTGGCGTTCAAACTCGGTTTAACGGGTAAACAAGTTGGTCAATTCACCAAGATTTTCTTGGGATTGGCAAACCTGTTCCTGGAGCGTGATTTAGCTATGGTTGAAATCAACCCGCTGGTTATCACAACTCAGGGTGATCTTGTCTGTCTGGATGGGAAACTGGGTGCAGATGGTAACGCCATGTTCCGTCAGGCTGAATTGCGTGAAATGCACGATCCTTCACAGGAAGATCCACGTGAAGCTCAGGCTGCTCAATGGGAACTGAACTATGTTGCGCTGGATGGCAACATTGGTTGTATGGTGAATGGTGCAGGTCTGGCAATGGGAACGATGGACATTGTCAAACTGCACGGCGGTGCACCAGCAAACTTCCTTGATGTGGGCGGTGGCGCGACAAAAGAGCGTGTTACCGAAGCATTCAAAATCATCTTGTCAGATGAAAATGTTAAAGCTGTTTTGGTCAATATCTTTGGTGGTATCGTCCGCTGTGACTTGATTGCTGACGGCATTATTGGTGCGGTGGAAGAAGTCGGAGTTCACGTACCGGTTGTCGTTCGTCTGGAAGGAAACAATGCTGAACTGGGCGCTAAAAAACTGGCAGACAGTGGTTTGAACATCATTGCAGCTACCAGTTTGACAGACGCAGCTAAACAGGCAGTAGCAGCAGCGGGGAATAAATAATGTCTATTTTAATCGATAAAAACATCAAAGTGATTTGTCAGGGTTTTACTGGCAGCCAAGGTACATTCCACTCCGAACAGGCGATTGCTTACGGTACTCAAATGGTTGGCGGTGTAACACCGGGTAAAGGTGGTACTGAGCATTTGGGATTGCCTGTGTTCAATACCGTGCGTGAAGCGGTTGAAGCGACTGGTGCGACTGCTTCCGTTATCTATGTTCCGGCTCCTTTCTGTAAAGATTCCATCCTGGAAGCGATTGATGCAGGTATTAAACTGATCATCACGATTACAGAAGGTATTCCAACACTCGATATGTTGACAGTGAAGGTGAAACTGGATCAAGCCGGTGTTCGCATGATTGGGCCTAACTGCCCGGGAGTAATTACACCTGACGAATGTAAGATCGGTATCATGCCTGGTCATATTCACAAAGCGGGTAAAGTGGGTATTGTATCCCGTTCTGGTACGTTGACTTATGAAGCTGTTAAGCAGACTACTGACGCAGGGTTAGGGCAGTCTACCTGTGTTGGTATCGGCGGCGATCCAATCCCTGGCTCAAACTTTATCGATATTCTGAAACTGTTCCAAGAAGACCCACAGACAGAAGCCATTGTTATGATTGGTGAAATCGGTGGTACAGCAGAAGAAGAAGCGGCTGCTTATATTAAAGAGCATGTAACTAAACCTGTCGTTGCTTATATTGCGGGTGTAACTGCGCCTAAAGGTAAGCGCATGGGGCATGCAGGCGCGATTATCGCAGGTGGTAAGGGTACAGCAGATGAGAAATTTGCTGCACTGGAAGCGGCAGGCGTTAAAACGGTACGTAGCCTTGCTGACATTGGTGAAGCAGTAAAAGCATTACTGGCATAATTAGTTTCAAAATAAGCCATTTTTATAGAAAAAGGCCACCCTTGGGTGGCCTTTTGTTTTTATTTGCAATATTAACAGTAGCTTAGTTAATTTATAAAGTCAGTTATTTTCCAATTTAATTTAACTGGATTTAGAAGATCCTATTTATTTATTTGCTTAAATTAACCCGAAATATCGAAAAAATATATTTTTTTAAGAATGAAAATGAAAAGTTAATTTTCTAATGTTTTTTACAGCAAAAAAGAAATTACAGCTCATTACAAATAACAACTTATTAACACCTAGTAAACCAGATTGAAATAATAGCTGCAAAGCTTAACAAAACAAGTAAAAAATTGACTAAAATCAAGTTATTACTATGGAATGTATTGGCTAAACTTGATTAAATTGATCTAAGATATACAGATATTAAGCCGGGAATACACGGCATTGTTGACCTATATTCAGAATTCTAAGCTGAATCACGTAAAATTTATTTATTGTGTGTAAATATAGGCGTAATATTATTGTGGTATATACTGAATCTTTGATTTCGTTAATAATTCATTATTGTGTTTGAGGCATTTATTGCTGGTAGTTACGAGACTTTCGTTTTACGAAGTCGGGTTGCCGCAAGTCGGTGTCCTTCCTGCTAGGAGCAAGGAGTCAAGATGTTTGATATTGTCGAACTGTCACGATTACAGTTTGCCTTAACTGCCATGTACCATTTTCTGTTCGTACCATTAACGCTGGGCATGGCGTTTTTGCTTGCGATCATGGAAACGGTATATGTCCTTTCTGGCAAACAAATCTATAAAGATATGACAAAATTCTGGGGCAAGTTATTCGGTATTAACTTTGCTCTGGGTGTCGCAACGGGCTTGACCATGGAGTTCCAGTTCGGAACTAACTGGTCATATTTCTCACACTATGTTGGTGATATTTTCGGTGCGCCGTTGGCCATCGAAGGTCTGATGGCGTTCTTCCTCGAATCCACATTCGTTGGTCTGTTTTTCTTCGGATGGGATCGTCTGAGTAAGAAACAACATTTGGCGGTTACTTGGCTGGTTGCATTAGGCTCTAACTTCTCTGCATTGTGGATTTTGGTTGCGAATGGTTGGATGCAAAACCCGATTGCATCTGATTTCAATTTCGAAACCATGCGAATGGAAATGGTGAGCTTCAGTGAACTGGTACTTAACCCGGTTGCTCAGGTGAAATTCGTTCATACTGTTGCTGCTGGTTATGTTACAGGTGCCGTTTTTGTATTGGGCATCAGTTCTTATTATCTACTGAAAGGGCGCGATTTTGCATTTGCTAAACGCTCTTTTGCAATTGCCGCAAGTTTTGGTATGGCTGCAATACTGTCTGTCATTGTTCTGGGTGATGAATCTGGATATGAAATGGGGGACGTGCAGAAAACCAAGTTGGCTGCGATTGAAGCAGAATGGGAAACTCAGCCACCTCCAGCTTCATTCACGTTGATTGGGCTTCCTGATCAAGACAAAATGGAAAATAAATATTCCATCCAAATTCCTTATGTCTTGGGATTGATTGCTACCCGTTCTACAGATACCCCCGTTGTTGGTCTGCGTGATTTGATGAGTCAGCATGAACAGCGTATCCGTAACGGAATCAAGGCCTATGAACTGCTGGAAGAGTTGCGTTCTGGCAACATTGATCCAAGTGTTCGTAGCGCATTCAACGAAAGCAAGAAAGATCTTGGTTACGGCATGCTCTTGAAACGTTATACCGAGAACGTAACTGATGCGACAGAAGAACAGATTCAAGCTGCGGCAAAAGATTCTATTCCTCGTGTAGCACCGCTCTACTTTGCATTCCGTATCATGGTTGCTGCTGGTTTTATCATGCTGCTGGTTATCGGTCTGTCATTCCTGAGTGTTATCCGCAACCGCATTGGTCAGTATAAATGGTTGCTGCGTGCTGCACTGTTCAGTATTCCATTACCGTGGATTGCCGTTGAGGCTGGCTGGTTTGTTGCAGAATATGGCCGTCAGCCTTGGGCAATTGGTGAAGTTCTGCCAACCGCTGTTGCTGCTTCAACACGCAGTGTTGGCGATCTCATTTTCTCAATGGTACTGATTTGTGGTCTGTACACCTTGTTCTTGATCGCGGAAATGTTCTTGATGTTCAAATTTGCCCGTCTCGGCCCAAGCAGCCTGAAAACAGGGCGTTACCACTTTGAACAGAAAACAGTTTCTTCAGCGAACAATATTGAGTAAGCAGGAGTCCACTTATGCTTGATTATGATGTATTACGATTTATATGGTGGCTGCTGATTGGTGTGTTACTGATCGGTTTCACAGTGACTGATGGTTTCGATATGGGGGTTGGTATCCTGTTGAAAATCATCGGTAAAAATGATACCGAACGCCGCATCATGATTAACTCAGTTGCCCCACACTGGGATGGTAACCAAGTTTGGCTAATTACCGCTGGTGGCGCTTTGTTTGCTGCATGGCCAATGGTATATGCCGCTGCTTTCTCTGGTTTCTATGTGGCAATGATTCTGGTATTGGCCGCGCTGTTTTTCCGTCCGGTCGGTTTTGACTACCGCTCTAAACTGGAAAGTAGCAAATGGCGCAATATGTGGGATTGGGGGCTGGTTATTGGTAGCTTCGTGCCTGCTTTGGTTATCGGTGTTGCATTTGGTAACTTGTTGCAAGGTGTTCCTCTGGCTGTGGATTCCTATTTGCGTGTTTCCTATGAGGGTTCGTTCTTTGGTTTGTTGAATCCTTATGGTCTGTTGGCTGGTGTGATCAGCCTGATGATGATCGTGACACAAGGTGCGACTTACCTGCAAATGCGCACAACGGGTGAATTGCATCTGCGCTCCCGCACTGCAACTCATGTTTGTGCAGCGATAACAGCAGTTGCTTTCCTGCTGGCAGGTGTATGGCTGATTTATGGCATTGATGGCTATGCGATAACGGGTAGCCTGGACGTGAATGCGCCATCTAACCCATTGCATAAAGAAGTTGTTCAGCAGGCAGGTGCATGGCTGACTAACTTTAATAACTACCCGATTTTGTGGGCAATACCGGCGTTGGGCGTGTTTCTTCCTCTGCTGACTATGTTGGCAACCCGGTTGGATAAAGGTGCTTGGGCATTCCTGTTCTCATCATTAACGGTCGCTTGCATTATTCTGACTTCAGGTATTGCGATGTTCCCATTTGTGATGCCATCAAGTCTTGACCCGAATGTCAGCTTGACTATGTGGGATGCGACATCCAGCCAGTGGACATTGCAAGTTATGTTCGTTGTTGCGCTTATCTTTGTTCCTATTGTGTTGTCTTACACCATTTGGTGTTACTACAAAACTTTTGGGCGTTTGGATAAGAACTACATTGAAAACAACAAACACTCACTGTACTAAGGAGCATAGGCATGTGGTATTTTGCTTGGATTCTCGGAACGCTCTTGGCTTGTAGTTTCGCTGTTATTGCAGCCTTGGCTCTTGAGCACAATGAATCACAGAAAGCGACTGAGAGTGACAAAAAATAATGTTGGCTGATAAATGCTACCAACTTATGGATAAGGGCTTATTGAGGGCCCTTATCCTCATCATAGCTTTGACTCTTGCCTCATGTGTGTTCTGGGACCCGTCACGTTTTGCGGCCAATACCAGTTCATTGCAAATATGGCAAGGCATCTTATTGATTTGGGCTGTCTGTTCTGGTGTCACGTTTGGTATCGGATTTCACCCTAACCGAATCATCTGGCGACTGTTTTTTCATCCATTACCCGCATTTTTCATTCTTCTTTTTGGCTTATATCATTTCTTTAAGTAAACTAATTATAATTTTATAGGTCGTTGGCCTATAAATTTTTTTTATTAGCAGGTCATTCCAAAGCGCTACTGTCTTGAGTATAGTGACAGCGTCAATTCGCCTAATTAGGATTATATGAGTAATATGTTATTCCGTTGGCCGATCCGTGTTTACTACGAAGACACAGATGCTAGTGGTGTGGTTTATCACGCTCGCTATTTGGCTTTTTACGAAAGAGCCCGTACCGAAATGCTGCGTGAAAAAGGTTTTCACCAACAGTATATGTTAGATAAGCAAGTTGGCTTTGTTGTCAGCCGCATGACTATTGACTACCGGAAAACAGCAAAACTGGATGATCAGTTGGTTGTTGAAAGCGAAATTACAAATATTCGTGGCGCTTCTCTGACATTTATTCAACGAATTATTGATTGCAATGACGTAGTTGTCAGTAGCGCAGAATGTTTAGTTGTCTGCGTGAATTCATCTCAAATGAAGCCTATTGCGCTTCCAAAGTCTATTGTCGCGGAGTTTAAGCAGTGACTGACATGAACATCCTTGATTTATTTCTTAAGGCAGGCTTTTTAGTGCAGTTGATCATGTTGATTTTGATCGGCTTTTCTATCGCCTCTTGGGCAATCATTATCCAACGAACAAAGATTCTTAATGCTGCAAGCCGTGAAGCGGAAGCATTTGAAGATAAATTTTGGTCGGGTATTGAATTATCTCGTCTTTATAAAGAAAGTCAGTCACGCCGTGATTCGTTAAGTGGTACTGAACAGATTTTCCATTCTGGTTTTAAAGAGTTTGCCCGTTTGCATCAGGCAAATAACCATGCACCAGAAGCTGTGATCACAGGGGCTTCACGTGCCATGCGTATCTCGTTAAATCGTGAATTGGAAACACTGGAAAACCACATTCCGTTTCTGGGAACCGTGGGTTCAATCAGCCCTTATATTGGTTTGTTTGGTACGGTTTGGGGGATCATGCATGCCTTTATTGCGTTAGGCGCAGTAAAGCAGGCAACATTGCAAATGGTTGCCCCCGGTATCGCAGAAGCTCTGATTGCAACAGCTATCGGCTTGTTTGCCGCAATTCCTGCGGTGATGGCCTATAACCGTTTGAACCAGCGTGTCAACAAACTAGAACAAACTTACGATAACTTTATGGAAGAATTTTTGGCCATTCTGCATCGTCAGGCCTTTGCTTCCAATACCAACAAATCGTAATAGAGAGTAAGGGGTAATCAGCGAATGGCGCGCACTCGTAGTCGCAGACGTGAGCTAAAATCCGAGATCAATATCGTCCCCTTGCTGGACGTGTTGCTGGTATTGTTGCTGATCTTTATGGCAACAGCGCCGATTATCACGCAAAGCGTAGAAGTCGATTTACCTGAAGCGGTGGATTCAAAAACAGTTTCCAGCTCTGATAATCCACCGGTCATTGTAGAAGTTTCTGGGGTAGGGCAGTACAACATGGTCGTTAACCAGGAGCGTTTAGAATTGTTACCTGAGCAGCAAATTGTTGCTGAAGCTCAAACCTTGATGAAAGCCAATCCGAAAACAGTCTTCTTGATTGGCGGTTCTAAGGATGTTCCTTATGATGAAATCATCAAAGCACTGAATATGCTTCGTCAAGCAGGTGTAAAATCGGTGGGTTTAATGACCCAACCTATTGGGGCCTGATGGCCGCTATCACTTAAAGTTTCTGGATGTCGAGTGTGGGAAAGACAAGCGAACAAAACAATAAGCTGAATCGCGCCATTATTATTTCGGTAATATTGCACATTATCCTGATCGGGTTTCTGATTTGGGGTTCTTTGGTGCAAAAAACAGAAATGGGGGGCGGTGGAGCGGATGGTGCTGTTATTGATGCGGTTATGGTCGATCCGAATGCGGTTGTCCAGCAATATAACCAGCAGCAACAGCAGCAGGCCAATGCAAAGTTAGCTGAGCAGCAACGGAAGAAAAAAGCGGAGCAACAGGCTGCTGAATTGCGGGCGAAGCAAGCTGAGGAACAGGAACGCTTGAAATCGGCTGAAGAAGAGCGAATTAAAGCACAACAAGCGGCTGAAGCTCAGAAAAAACAGGCTGATGAAGCTGCCACAAAAGCGCGTGAAGATCAGGAGCGGGCTGATGCTGCCGCTGCTAAAGCGCGTGAAGAGCAAAAACAGGCGGAAGAAGCAGCAGCAAAAGCACAGGCAGAAAAAGAAAGGATTCTGAAAGAACAAGCTGAAGCTCAACAGAAAGCAGAAGCTCAGGCGAAGAAAGAAGCCGAAGAAGCCGCAAAACGTAAAGCGGTTGCTGAGGCAAAAGCTAAAGCGGAAACAGAAGCTAAGGCTAAGGCAGCGGCGGAAGCCAAAGCAAAAGCGGAGGCAGAAGCTAAAGCCAAGGCCGAAGCAGAGGCTAAAGCGAAAGCAGAAGCAAAGGCAAAAGCTAAGGCTAAAGCAGAAGAAGCAAAACAGGCCCAAACAGTTGATGATTTGCTGGGTGGGTTGACGTCCAACACACCTAAGCAGGGTGGGGCGGCTGCCGCAGGAAAAAGTGGTGGTAAGAAAAGCGGCCCTTCCGATGCGGATATCAATAATTACAAAGGGCAGATTCAGGCTGCGATCCAGAGTAATTTTCGCGATCCAGACTTGTATATCGGTCGTACCTGTGAATTAAAGATAAAGCTGGCATCAGATGGATTGTTGATTGATATTACAACAGGGGCTGGTGATCCCGCGCTGTGCAGAGCGGCGCTTGCTGCTGCTCATCAGACGAAAATGCCCCGTCCACCAAGTAAAGAGATTTATGAGCATTTCAAGAGTTTCACACTAGACTTTAAGCCGAAGTAAGGTAAATATTTGGCATAAAAGCGTTATTTACTAGGTGAACCTTCGAATAATTTATATGTACAAACAAAATTATTAGATTTTATTTAGGTATCTAGTTTTGTTTGTTGGCGTTTGTTAGAATCCGGCGATTATTGCGGGCAGATAAAAAGATCGCGATAAGGGAGAGATAATGAAGCAAACTTTTAAACAAATGTTTAAAGTCGTATTGGGCTTTCTGATGGTATGGGCAGTAGCTGCTCATGCAGAAGTTCGCATTGAAATTACACAGGGTGTTGATTCTGCCCGTCCTATTGGGGTTGTCCCATTTAAATGGACTGGTGCAGGGGAAGCGCCGGAAGCGATTAGTTCAATTATTGCTGCGGATCTGAGAAACAGTGGAAAATTTAATCCCATTGATCCTACTCGTATGCCGCAACAACCGACAACCGCATCAGAGGTAACGCCTGCGGCATGGTCTGCGTTGGGAATCGATTCAGTAGTTGTTGGGCACATTCAACCAAGTGCTGATGGCAAGTTTCTTGTTTCGTACCAGCTTGTTGATACCGCTGGTGCACCGGGAACGGTATTGGCACAAGAACAATTTCCAATTGAACAAAAATGGCTGCGCTATGCAGCACACACAGTCAGTGACCAGGTGTTTGAAAAATTGACAGGCATTAAAGGTGCATTTCGTACCCGTATAGCTTATGTTGTCAAAAATACTGGGGCGGGCAAGTACCCGTATGAGCTGCGTGTTTCTGATTATGATGGTTATAATCAATTTACGGTACACCGTTCACCAGAACCCTTGATGTCACCAGCATGGTCACCGGATGCTTCCAAACTTGCTTATGTGACATTTGAAAGTGGTCGTTCTGCACTGGTGATTCAAACACTGGCAACAACTGCTGTACGCCAGATAGCCTCGTTCCCGCGTCATAACGGAGCGCCTGCATTTTCCCCGGATGGGACTAAACTTGCCTTTGCATTATCTAAAACAG
The DNA here is from genome assembly GCF_001037465.1 of Xenorhabdus khoisanae. Classification (GTDB taxonomy): domain Bacteria; phylum Pseudomonadota; class Gammaproteobacteria; order Enterobacterales; family Enterobacteriaceae; genus Xenorhabdus; species Xenorhabdus khoisanae. The sequence continues at coordinate 21,798 of NZ_LFCV01000058.1, read as the reverse complement.
GCAGTTTGAATCTTTATGTGATGGATTTAGCTTCTGGTCAAATCCGTCAGGTTACTGATGGCCGCAGTAATAATACTGAGCCAAGCTGGATGCCGGATAGCCAGACTCTGGTCTATACCTCTGATCAGGGTGGGCGTCCGCAAGTGTACAAAATCGATATTAATGGCGGTGCTCCACAACGCCTCACTTGGGAAGGATCACAGAACCAAGATGCAGATGTTAGCTCTGACGGTAGTTTTATCGTGATGGTTAGCTCGGCAAGTGGCAGTCAGCATATCGCCAAACAGGATCTGGCAACGGGATCTGTCCAAATTTTGACAGATACGTTTCTGGATGAAACGCCGAGTATCGCACCTAATGGCACTATGGTGATTTATAGCTCCACTCAAGGGTGGGGAACTATATTGCAGCTAGTTTCGACTGATGGGCGTTTCAAAGCGCGTCTTCCGGCTACCGATGGACAGGTCAAATTCCCTGCCTGGTCGCCGTATCTGTGATGCATAATAATATGTATGGCAAACTATAAAAGGATCAAAGAGATGCAACTGAACAAAGTGCTAAAAGGGCTGATGTTAGTTTTACCAATCATGGCCGTAGCAGCGTGTAATACTACCAAAAATGGCAATAATGATCAGTCTGGTGTAGGCACTGTTGATAATTCTTCTAAAGCAACAGGCCTGTCTGCTGAAGAATTAGCACGTCAGCAGATGCAAGAGCTGCAAAACAATAATATCGTATACTTCGGTTTCGATAAGTACGACATCAACAGCGAATTTGCTCAGATGCTGGATGCACATGCAGCATTCCTACGCACTAACCCATCTGTTAAAGTCACTATCGAAGGTCATGCGGACGAACGTGGTACTCCAGAGTACAACATCGCTCTGGGTGAGCGTCGTGCGAGTGCAGTGAAAATGTACCTGCAAGGCAAAGGCGTTTCTGCTGATCAACTCGCTATCGTTTCTTACGGTAAAGAAAAACCAGCTGTACTTGGCCATGACGAAGCAGCATACGCGAAAAACCGTCGTGCTGTAGTCGTATACTAAGAGTAATGCATGAACAGTAACTTCAGACGTTATGTGTTGGGTCTGTCGTTATTGGTTGGCGTAGCGGCTCCTTGGGCCGCTACTGCCCGAGCGCCAATCAGTAATGTAGGCTCAGGCTCCACCGATGAGCGCCTCTCCCAATTAGAGCGTATTTCTGACGCTCACAGTCAATTATTAACTCAGCTCCAGCAGCAACTTTCTGATTCTCAACGTGATATCGATACACTCCGTGGTCAGATTCAGGAAAACCAATATCAGTTAAATCAGGTCATTGAACGCCAGAAAGATCTTTATCTCCAGTTGGATAAGATTACTAATCCATCAGGTACGGAAGGTTCAAATTCAGAAAGTAATAACGCCACCTCTTCGACACAAACCGAGAATAAACAGTCTGCTGCGCCAGCGAGTACGGGAAGTGAGAAAGGGGATTATGATGCTGCTGCCTCTTTGGCGATTAACACTAAAGAGTATGATAAGGCGATTGCTGCATTCCAAAATTTCGTCAAAGCCTATCCTAAGTCCAAATATTCGTCGAATGCTAATTATTGGTTAGGGCAGTTGAATTACAACAAAGGTAAGAAAGACGACGCGGCGTATTATTTTGCTACTGTCGTGAAAGATTATCCTAAGTCACAAAAAAGCAGTGATTCCCTGTATAAAGTTGGTTTAATTATGCAGGAAAAAGGGCAGAAGGCTAAAGCGAAAGCGGTTTATCAGCAAGTTGTTAAGCAATATTCCGGTACTAATGCGGCTAAAATGGCTGAAAAAAAGCTTTCTGGGATGTAATAATTATCCCCGAAAGGTCACTTATCGGTCTTTTTGGGGATAATTGTCTGATTAGTAGGCACTCAAATAAGTTTTTTAAAATAAACGTTGCACCGCGCTGAGAAATCAGTAATATATGCCGCCGTTGGCAGGGATAACTGCCAAGCAGATTTAAATGGGTCGTTAGCTCAGTCGGTAGAGCAGTTGACTTTTAATCAATTGGTCGCAGGTTCGAATCCTGCACGACCCACCATTTAAATCCTCAAACCAAGCATTTCTTAGATGGGTCGTTAGCTCAGTCGGTAGAGCAGTTGACTTTTAATCAATTGGTCGCAGGTTCGAATCCTGCACGACCCACCATCTGAATAATAGTCTAAAATAAATTTCTTATAGCCAAAAAGTTTTATTATCTACCAATTAGTAGCTCGGCTAACTATCTTAATTTTAATATATCTCCCATCTTCTTTTCGTTCATAATCCTCTGCTTCTATTATCCCACTCGGTGAGATCTTACGTAATGCTACCGATTCTTGTTGCCTGTTTATAAACCCTTCCATATGTAGTAACGCGGTATTACTTGTATTAAAAGCGTACTGCATGGAAGGTGGTTAAGTGTTTGTTGAATCTTATTTATAAATCCGCTATCTTGTTTAGTATGCAAAACACCAAAAAGAAAAATAGCTAATTTATCTTGTAATTTGACGTTTGTTGTATAGATATACTAAACATAACTTATGGTAAGGATAAGAAAGCATGGATTTTTTCAACATTAATAACATATTAGTACACATCCCATTAGGAACAGGTGGTTATAACCTTTCATATATTGAAGCGATAGGTACGATAGCGGGCTTATTATGTATCTGGCTCGCTAGTCAGGAGAAAATCATCAATTATGTATTTGGGTTAATTAATGTTTCACTATTTGCTGTAATCTTCTTCCAAATTCAACTCTACGCCAGCCTCATCCTACAAATCTTTTTCTTCGCTGCTAATATCTACGGCTGGTATGCCTGGAGCCGGGTTAATGATCAAAAACAAGTAGAGCTTAAAATTCGTTGGCTTAAACCCAAACAGATGATCATGGTTGCTACAGCTTGTATACTGGCTATATTGATTATGACGTTCAATATCGATCAAATCTTTGGCTATATGGCAAAAATTGTAGTTCTTGCCTTACAGGGCATAGGTTTCAGTATTATTATGCCTGACTTGCAGCCTGATGCTTTCCCATTCTGGGATTCAGTAATGACAGTATTATCGATAGTGGCAATGATACTGATGACCCGTAAGCATGTGGAAAACTGGCTGATATGGGTAATTATCAATGTCATCAGCGTGGTGATTTATTATCATCAAGGCGTTTTGGCGATGTCGTTGCAATATATTATTTTGACGGGTATTGCATTGAATGGCGCACATCTATGGATTAAGGCAGCTAAACATGACGGATAGTTGCTTAAATAAAATTTAAATTAGCCCTAATAACAGGTCATAGGTAATCAATCTGCTTATGGCCTGTTATTTGGTTTTTTACCATAAATTATTCCCTTCTAATTAGTTCAATTATCTGAGTTAACATTATTTTTACATTAAATAACTGTTTCTACAGAAACAGTATCCTCTTTTTACTCACAAAGATTATTTACAGCACCACGCCTAACAGTTAGATTGAGATCACAAAATTATTTCAGATAACTGTAAACACATTAGGTGAAAGGACAATGAACTACCAGAATGACGATATAAGAATAAGAAAAATAACGGAATTACTACCACCAGTTGCATTACTCGAAAAATTTCCTGCGACAGAAGATAGTGCTGTTACTGTTCGTAAGGCACGTGAATCTATTCATAATATTTTAATTGGTGAAGATGATCGTCTATTGGTAGTGATTGGCCCATGTTCAATTCATGATCCACAAGCCGCTTTAGAATATGCAAATCGCTTGAATAAATTGCGTGAAGAGCTTAAAGCTGATTTGGAAATCGTTATGCGGGTTTACTTTGAAAAGCCTCGTACAACCATCGGCTGGAAAGGATTGATTAATGATCCGAACATGGATTGTAGCTTTGATATTAATGATGGATTACGTATGGCCCGTAAACTGCTGCTCAGTATTAATGATATGGGGTTGCCAGCGGCGGGTGAATTTCTTGATATGATTACACCTCAGTACTTGGCAGATCTCATGAGCTGGGGCGCGATAGGTGCACGTACAACAGAATCTCAGGTTCATCGTGAGTTAGCATCTGGGCTTTCTTGCCCGGTTGGTTTTAAAAATGGCACGGACGGTACAATTAAAGTCGCTATTGATGCCATTAATTCCGCTGGTTCATCGCATTGTTTCTTATCTGTCACGAAATGGGGACACTCTGCGATTGTCAATACAACAGGTAACCACGATTGCCATATTATTCTCCGCGGTGGTAAAGAGCCGAATTACAGTGCCAAACATGTCAGTGCTGTTAAGGAAGGATTGGCGAAAGCAGGGCTGCCTCCTCGTGTGATGATTGATTTCAGTCATGCAAATAGCGCCAAGCAATTCAAGAGACAAATGGATGTGGGAGCAGATGTGTGTGGTCAAATCGCAGATGGCGAAAATGCGATTATTGGCGTGATGGTTGAAAGTCATCTGGTCGAGGGGAACCAAGATTTGGATAGCGGCGAGCCTTTGGTTTATGGTCAAAGTGTGACAGATGCATGCATTGGTTGGGAAGATACGGAAACGTTACTTCGCCAGCTATCTCAGGCTATTCAGAGCCGCAGAAGCTAATTCATCACGAAAAAATATCATAAAAAAGCCGGAGATTATTCCGGCTTTCCACTAAATTTTTTAACACTATTTTTCAACATTATTTGCTTAGTGCTGTCTTTGCTTGAATCTTAGAAGATTACTTCGCTTTACCTTGGTTTGCTACAGCCGCAGCTTTTGCTGCGATTTCGTCAGCATTGCCCAGATAATAGTGCTTGATAGGTTTCATGTTTTCATCAAATTCATAAACCAGTGGCACAGCAGTTGGAATATTCAGCTCAAGAATTTCTTCTTCGCCCATATTATCCAAGTATTTCACCAGCGCACGCAAAGAGTTACCGTGAGCAGCAATGATGACTTTTTCACCTTTCTCTACGCGAGGTTTGATCACTTCTTCCCAATAAGGAACAACACGCTCAATGGTGGTTGCCAGGCTTTCTGTAACTGGGAGTTCTTCTGGTTTCAAATTTGCATAGCGAGGATCATGGCCAGGGTAACGTTCGTCATCTTTGGTCAAATCAGGAGGAGTGATAGCAAAACCACGACGCCACAATTTAACTTGATCATCACCATATTTAGCAGCCGTTTCTGCTTTATCCAGACCTTGCAATGCGCCATAGTGACGTTCATTCAGTTTCCAGCTTTTTTCAACTGGCAGCCATTGCTGATCGACTTGGTCCAAAATATTCCACAGAGTGTGAATGGCACGTTTTAAAACAGAAGTGTAGGCAAAATCAAAAGCGAAACCTTCTTGTTTCAACAATTGACCTGCTTGTTGTGCTTCAGAGCGGCCTTTGTCAGACAATTCAACGTCAGTCCAGCCAGTAAAACGGTTCTCTTTGTTCCACTCGCTCTCTCCGTGCCTTACAAGAACCAGTTTAGTTACAGCCATAGCTTAAACTCCTATCAGTACTTTTTAATACGAAATGAAATTGAAATGATCGCTGCGGGCATTATATGGCGCGAAAGACCAAAACGGCAAACAATAGTCTCGTAACTCCTGTTTTAAATCATATTTGGTGATAGTAACGACAGCGACTTATTTGTTTAGGAGAGGAAAAGAATGTTTGATCTGAGTTGTTTTGAGTAAAATTGCTTTGAGCAAAATTGTTTTGATCAGAATTGCATCCCTGTAATGGGGATGACAATTCAGATCAAGTAAAATTCAGCTTAGTGTATGACCACTGCTTTTATCGGATAGGTGAAAAACAACAGATGCATCAGATTGAGTGAAAAATGGAAAGCAACAGCTACCCATAAACGACCACTCCACATCCATGCTACGCCATAAATTAATCCAGCCAATGTCGCGAAAATCATCATCAAGCCGCCACCCGCAAAGTGAGCTGCACCAAAAAGCAGGGAGGTGATAATCAGCGCTAAATAAGGACTCATCCACTGGCTCAATTTTTGTTGAATATAGCCACGGAACAGTGCTTCTTCAGCAAGAGAAACAAAGAAAAGGTTAGCAAGAACAAAAGCAGGAAACCAGCTGGGTAGATGGAGTTCAACGGACAATCCACCTAACACGGTTGCAAGCCACAATAATGCCGGAATAGCTGCAATTAATAACGCCCATCCATGTGAGGGCGCATTAACCACAGGTTTCCGGGTAAACAACGTGGGCAAGCAGAATAATAGGATGAATGGTAGCAGTGCCTTGTCAAAGTTGAAGTACATCGAGAAAGGTGCACTTAGCGGGCCTGCCTGTACTTTGTCCAGATACTTGAGGTTATGGAAACCCGGAAGGTAATGTATAAACAGCAAAATACCAGAGATGACTAATACCATCTCTATAACAGTGCTAAGAACAAAATGTTTTTTGCAGTAAATGTGTGCTACACCCAAGATGGTAATCACTGTTAGTGTGATTATAGCGGGGTAGGTAATCACGTTAGTGCTGATTCCAGCAATGATAGCCAAGAACGCGATGAAAAAAGCAATTTTCTGGCGACTATTCAAAAGCGCCAATGAAACGGCAAGTAATGCCCAAGCCATATAATTCCCTATTATCTTTGAAAAAAACAATGCAATAGTCTAAAAATAGGCGGTGATTTTATAGCAATCGTTAAAAAATTCAAAAATAATAATAAAAATATCAAAAAATAGTATTTGATTTTACAAAATCATTGGTCGGCGGGATAACACCGGAGCCTTCTCTCACAGAGAAGGCTCACGGTATAAGAAAAGAAAGGGACTACAGAGCTTCTTGGAAAATATTGTCGGTTTCATATCGGTAAATATCACCATCAGGAATAAACCTAAGACGATGAGTAATGCATTCTGGCGCATCTTCCTGATGATGAGAAACAAACAAAAGCTGCGTATCCCCATTGGCGATCATGATATCAATGAAGCGCAAAACCAGTTGACGGTTTAGGGGATCAAGCCCTTGTAATGGCTCATCCAGAATCAGTAAGGCAGGGTGTTTCACTAAAGCGCGGGCAATTAAAACGAGCCGCTGTTGCCCCCATGACAGGCTGTGGAATGGGCTGGTTGCTGTTTCCCCAGATAATCCCAGTAAATCCAGCCATTCATCAGCCAGTTGTTGTTGCCGATCTGAAACTGCCTGATATAGCCCTATCGAGTCAAAAAAACCAGAAAGGATGACATTTCTGACACTGATGCTGACGCGGTACTCTAAATGGATACTGTTACTGACATAACCAATGTGGCGTTTAATGTCCCAAATGGTTTCACCACTTCCTCGTTGCCGACCAAATAATATTAACTCATTACTATAACCTTGAGGGTGATCACCTGTAATCAAACTGAGTAGGGTCGATTTGCCGGCACCATTTTCACCAATGACCTGCCAGTGCTCATTAGGATTCACTTGCCAGTTCAGGTCGTGCAAAATGGGTTTGTCATTATACTGGACAATAACATTACGCATTGAAACTAATGGTTGATCGGTTGGAAGTTGCTCATCCGCACGGTATTCATCTGTTTCGGGAAGATGAATATTTTTCAGCTCTTCACTGTGTGCTAACTGGGCTATAAGAGATTCTGCCAAAATACTTTGTTTTTCTCCGGCTAAAGTCAGGTGACAGTCTGCCAATACACCGATTTGTTCGACAAAATCAGGGATTTCATGGAATCGGGTTAAGATCAAAACTAAAGTAATGCCTTTTGCTACCAGTGATTCCAATAATTGGGAAAGTTGACCTCGTGCATAAGCATCCAACCCGTCAAAGGGTTCATCAAGGATCAATAAATCAGGATCAGCCATCAATGCCTGACAAAGCAAAACTTTGCGGACTTCCCCGGTTGAGAGGTATTTGAAACGTCGCGAGAGCAGATCTTTAATACCGAAATACTTGGTCAATTCAAGGCATAACTCATTGTCTTTATGATAAAGCTGAATGATATCTGCGGCAGTGCGCCCAGTATCTTCCTCGCCTTCACTGAGTAAATCAGTATTGTTTCGTTGCCACTCTTCGTCGATGAGTTTTTGCAATTGTTCGAAAGAGAGGCGTACTGGTGTATGAAATGAGCAATAACGTTCACCTGCCAGTTGAATTAATTCATCTGACAGAGCGCGCGCCAATGAAGATTTTCCACTGCCATTTGCGCCAACAAAGGCCCAATTTTCCCCAGAAATAATTTTCAGTGACGGTAGCCGCAGAGTACGGGTGTCACTTAAACGGAAACTACCTTGCGTTATTTGCAATTCAGACATTCTTCTTCCTTATTTAAGCAACATCAACTAAAGGATAATCAGAAATAAGCGTAATGATGGTCAATGTCAATGTGTAGTTGTCTGTTAATAGTTAAGGGGTAATGATTTTTGAAATCTATTGTGAGGCTCTGTTGAATATTGTCTTGCTGAAGAGAAAAAGAATTGAAATTCCCCTGACAGGCGGTTTATCAGGGGAGATAAGGGATTAACAAGTAGTCAGCACAGAGTTGCAATAATCACTTTATCAGCATTGAAAAGTGCGGTGACAAGATCATTTGGTTGAAGTTTCAGGCGTTCCATTTCCTGATCAGGCAATGTAACACAAAGAGATTCACCGCCATTGAGCGTCAGAATAACTTCACTGTGTTCTGTTCCTGTTTCAATGTGGCTGATTTGGCTGGGTAGGGCATTATCGTATGAAACGGAGGAGAGAGGCTCTTTAGTTAAGGTTATCCACGGAGCTTTAATCAACACCAGAACTTCTTTTCCTGTCACTAAATTTAATCGATTTGCGCTCTGTTCCGTTAAAGCAGCATAGATTGATGTTTTTCCATCTTCCAGCAGGACTCGGACGTGTTGTTGGATATTTTCATGGTTGCGCTCAAGAATTTTGCCAAAAAATTGGTTTCGGGCACTGGTTTGTAATGAAAATCGAGAAATGGCGGCAAGCAGACTATCTAAGGGCAGCGAATCCTCTTTAAGGACATCAAATGCTTTTTGTTGAATTTTTGCCAGCAGATCATAAAGTTGTAATAGACGTTCGCCATAGTGTGTAAGTATGGCTCCACCCCCCCCTTTCCCGCCTGTGGCACGTTCTACCAATACTTCATCTGCGAGTTGATTCATTTCATTGATGGCATCCCAAGCACTTTTATAACTTATTCCCGCTTGCTTTGCGCCCTGACTGATAGAACCGGTGATTTTAATCTGTTTAAGCAGCTCGATTCGTCGTGGATCAGCAAACAGGCGTTGCTGCAATTTCAGTGTTAACAATATTTCGGCTTGCATAGTGATTCATTTCGGGCAAATATTTGAGAGTTTTTATAGGATAACGATAAGAATCGCACGTTTCGTCGGTTACTGTTACTTTTTTATTGTCTAGAATGACTGGATAGTGGTCATTTATGATATGAGGTTTGTATGCTTGAATTGATTAAAAGTATGGGACTCGCACTGGTCATGATTCCTGTTGTGACGGTAGTAATTATGGGATTGATCTATGGGCTGGGGGAATTGTTTAACCTCATTTCCAAAAGCGAAAAGAAAGGTATTGAACAGTAATTTTGCGTTAATTACCGTATTTCTACTATCTGGTTTTTCCCATAGATTTGTATATTCTGGGTTCAGGCCGCTGACAAACCCCGTTTAAAATAACAGGGTTTGTTTTTTTAATTACGGCATAAGATCCATTTGACGCGTTTCTTTCCCCCACCCAATCACCACCGCCACAGCCACCAGATAGCCTACCATCAGCGATCCAGGGATACCGACATCCAGAGCATCAAACTCCAGCCTAAGCCAGCAATTGTCAGTAACCGTTGTTTAGTTATGCCTTTTTCAGTAAATGCACCCTGTTGCGGGTACACGTTAGCAATTATGATATTTTGCATTAAATTAATGCAAAAGCTAAAACTGGCTCACAACTTGCCGATTAATACCAGAATAGCATTTTCATTTGACGTTATATCTTGTTATATACAACGCACCATATTGATTCTCTGAGTGAATATAAAATGAAAAAGAAAGTTTATCAGCTGCTGACTGGTGTCGTAGTTTCTTTTGCACTGGTTGGAAACGTTTGGGCAACAGATAAAGTGACAGTTTTTGCTGCCGCTTCATTGACTAACGCACTTGACGATATTGCTGCGCAATATAAGAAAGAAAAACAAGGAGATATTGTTGCTTCCTACGCTTCATCTTCAACATTGGCACGTCAGATAGAACAGGGAGCACCTGCCGATATCTTTATTTCTGCCGATCAACAATGGATGAATTACGTCTCTGGTAAACAATTAATTGCTGAGGATACCCGCCATACTTTGTTGGGTAATCAGCTTGTCTTGATTGCCCCTAAAGAGAGTAAGTTGGAAAAAATCGATATCAATAAGGAAACAAAATGGAAATCCTTGCTGGCAGGTGGTCGCTTAGCGGTCGGTGATCCTGATCATGTGCCTGTCGGTATATATGCCAAGGAATCACTGCAATATTTGAAAGCATGGGATATGGTGAACCCACTGATGGCTCGTACCAACAACGTGCGCAGTGGTATGGCGCTGGTGGAGCGGGCAGAAGCACCACTGGGTATTGTTTACGGATCTGATGCAGTTGCCAGCAAAAAAGTGAAAGTTGTGGGTGTATTTCCACCAGAAAGTCACAAACCGGTGGAATACCCGATCGTGATAATCAAAGGCCATGAAAAACAAGCTGTACGTGATTTTTATGACTACCTTAAAACCCCTGAAGCCGCTGAAATTTTTAAACGTTATGGCTTTAGTCCACTGTAGGAACTGATCTTTTGGAGATGTTAAGTGAATATGAATGGCAGGCTATTTTACTGAGCTTAAAAATCTCAGGTATTGCCGTGTTATTCAGTTTGCCATTCGGGATCTTTATGGCATGGATGTTGGCTCGTTGTCAGTTTTTTGGTAAGTCCCTGCTTGACAGCATTATCCATCTGCCACTGGTATTACCGCCAGTGGTGGTGGGATACGTGCTGCTCATCAGCATGGGGCGTCGTGGAGTGATTGGTGAATTCCTTTATGATTGGTTTGGCGTCAGTTTTGCATTTAACTGGACGGGAGCGGCACTAGCTTCGGCTGTGGTGGCTTTTCCGCTGATGGTCAGAGCTATTCGGTTGTCACTGGAGAGTATAGACAGGCGTCTGGAGCAAGCTGCTCGGACATTGGGGGCGAGTCCACTTAAAGTTTTTTTCACCATTACCTTGCCGTTGTCATTACCGGGCATCATTGTTGGTGCGGTGCTGGCATTTGCCCGTTCGTTGGGAGAATTTGGTGCGACCATCACTTTTGTTTCGAATATACCGGGGGAAACCCGAACCATTCCTCTTGCCATGTATACATTGATAGAAACGCCCGGTGCTGAAACAGCAGCAGCACGTTTATGTGTGGTGGCTATTGTATTGGCTCTGGTTTCATTGATGCTTTCCGAGTGGTTGACACGTTGGGGTAGAAAACGTCTGGGGGCTGCATGTTAGAACTGGATTTTGAGCAGCGTTTGGGTGAACTGCACATGCAGGTTGATACCACTTTGCCGACTGAAAGCATCACTGCCATATTTGGTCTTTCGGGAGCGGGAAAAACCTCATTGATTAATGTCATTGCGGGATTGACTCAACCACAAAAAGGCCGAATTGTCTTAAATGGTCGTACCTTAGTGGATACGGAGCAAAATATTTGTCTGCCGGCAGAAAAGCGCCGGATTGGGTATGTTTTTCAGGAGGCACGTTTGTTCCCTCACTATCGGGTGAAAGGCAACTTACAATATGGCATGGCACCGGAAATGAAACCACAGTTTGACAGCATCATTGACTTATTAGGCATTGAGCACTTGCTGTCACGTTTTCCTGCCACATTATCTGGCGGAGAAAAACAGCGGGTAGCGATTGGTCGTGCATTGCTGACTGCCCCTGAAATCTTGCTCATGGATGAACCATTAGCTTCACTGGATTTACCACGTAAGCGTGAATTATTACCTTATCTCGAAAAACTGTCCGAAGATGTCAGAATTCCGATCCTCTATGTCAGCCATAGTTTGGATGAAATTTTGCGTTTGGCGGATAACGTGATTGTCATGGATAAAGGAAAAGTCAGGGCGACGGGCACATTAGCAGATGTTTGGTCAAGTAGTGCATTGCGTCCGTGGCTACAAAAAGAGAGCCTGAGCAGCATACTGAAAGTGTCTGTGATGGAACATCATCAGCGTTATCAAATGACTGCCGTGGCAGCGGCTGATAAAGTCCTTTGGCTACCCCAAATTGATGCCGCTCCGGGAACTGATTTACACATTCGTATTGATGCGTCAGATATTTCCTTAGTTTTGGAACCACCAAAAGTAAGTAGCATTCGTAACACCTTGCAGGTAAAAGTCATCGAGTTTTTTGAAGACGGCGGGCAGGTTGATGTCAAATTGGCGTTGAGTGAGCATTTCTTGTGGGCGAGAATTACCTCTTGGGCGCAGGAAGAGCTTAACCTGCGCGCAGGGCAATGGTTGTATGCGCAGATAAAGAGTGTTTCGCTAAATCGTCACTTATAAAATATCCGGGGAGCGCAGTCGGGAATAATTCATGGCTGGTTCGCTCCCATTGTTCTCATTGCTCCCATTGATGCTAAGGGCAATTAAAGTACATATTTCCGAATGACTTCAGCGATGCCGGGTTGGGTATTATCCTGTGTGACAAGATCTGCCCGCTCTTTGACTGCATCAACGCCATTCCCCATGGCAACGCCAAGTCCGGCAGTTTCCAGCATACTAAGATCATTATAATTATCACCGAAAGCAACCACATCTTTCATACTCATGCCTTGGGATTCCACCCATTGCTGTAAACGCATTCCTTTACTGTTACCTTTTTTGGCAATATCAACTTGGTCAAACCATGACCACTCGCACTCAAGGCCCACGTTTTCTGCAATTTGTTCGCTGATCTCACGTAGTTTCACTAAATTTGAAGAGTTAGTGGCAAATTTCCAGATAAAATTAACATTCTGAATTGCATCCTGAAAACTACTGGCTTGCTGGAGATTGGGACGTTGATGTTCAGGCAAAGAGTCTGACCATGCAAGGGTTCGGGCTACAGTATGGGGAAATTGATATAAAATGGCATCATCAACATACATCAAATGCTCAATTTCCGTGCCTTGCAGATAAGAAAGAGCTTGAATGGTTTCTTGAGCAGAAAGGGGATTCGAAGCTAAGACTTTCTTTTCAGGGTAGTCATATGAATAAGCCCCATTACAGCAAATTGCAGGAGTATCGAGTTGTAGCGCTTGATAGAAAGGATGGATGGCGACATGATGGCGACCAGTAACAATTAAAACCTTGATACCAGATTGTCGGGCTTCATTCAGGGCGCTCAGTGATTCTGGCAGAATACGTTTTTGTGGATCGAGCAATGTTCCATCTAGATCCAGCGCGATAACGCGATATGACATGAGTTAGCCTCTTAGTTATCTATGGTGTAAGCAAATATTATACAGTAGCCAAAAATAGTTGAACTGTTATGTGAGCAGTTTAACAGACAAAAGTTTTCAAGAGTCATTACAGATCAATGAAATGGTAATGAAGCATTAAGGAGAGAAAATGAAACAGGTGGTTTATACAGCCAGCCCGAATAGCCGGCAAATTCACGTATGGTCGCTTAATACAGCAGGAGAACTTTCGCTTCTTCAGACAGTAAATGCACCCGGTGAAGTACAGCCGATGGTGGTTCATTCTGTTGGCAAACACTTATATGTGGGAATTCGCCCCCAATTCAGCATAGTAACTTATATCATCGGGGAAGATGGATGCCTTGAACAGCAGGCGATTGCCCCATTGCCGGGTAGCCCGACGCATATCTCAACCGACAGAGCAGGGCGTTTTTTATTTTCTGCTTCTTACAGTTTCAATAACTTAAGTGTTCATCCGATTGATGAAAACGGTATCGTCAAGGCTCCGATTCAAGTTGTAGAAGGTTTGCAAGCGCCGCATTCTGCTAATATTGATCGGGAAAATCGCCAACTACTGGTTCCATGCCTGAAAGAAGATCATATCCGTGTTTTCAATTTGGATAAGCAAGGTTACCTGACAGAAAGCAGGGCTGATAAAATCACCGCAGCAGCAGGCGCAGGCCCGCGTCATATGGCTTTCCATCCTGAAAAACAGGCGATTTATTGCATTAATGAGTTGGATTCAACCGTTGATGTTTTGCATAAATGGGAAAAATATCGCATTGTGCAATCGGTTGATTCACTGCCAACGGATTTTTCCAGTGTTCGTTGGTCGGCTGATATTCACATTACACCGGATGGCCGCCATCTCTATACCAGTGAACGTTCAGAGAGCCTGATCAGCCATTTCCTTGTATCAGAAGAGGGTTATCACCTGACATTGGCCGGACATTACCCAACAGAAACCCAACCGCGTGGTTTTGCCATTGATCACAGTGGTAATTTCCTCATTGCATCAGGACAAAAATCAGATCATATTTCAGTATCACGCATTGACAAATATTCGGGAGAACTCACTCAACTGGCGCGTTATCCGGTTGGCAAAGGCCCGATGTGGGTAACGGTATTAGCATTGTAAACCTGAGCCGCGCTATCTTGGGCGCGGCAAGTTTTTATTGCAATATTTATGAACGTAAGTTGTGATTAATTTCCCCCAGTCACACAATTAACTGTATGACTGGGGAGATATTCCTTTGCCTCAGTACTACAAATTAAGAGCTGAAAATTAAAAACTGAAGATCAAAGTCTATTTTTCATCAAATAGATGATTGATTCTAGGATGATGCATTAATACAGTTTTCACTTAAATCAAGTTAAAAGTCCCAACCCCTGATAAAACAATAGGGTATGTGATCAATATATGATTCTGAGCCATAGAGTACAAATCGCCTAAATAGATATTTCCGCTAAGTAGACGCAGGGCAATATTTCTTGGATAAATATAAAGTTGGAAGTTGAGTGGCACATTTACAATAGATTGAGTGTTTTTTACAACCCCACCAAGATGAATATTATTAAAATTTATCAGTGGCGTATTATATCCACCATAAATATAACCATTAAAATTCGTTCTTTTCCCTGTATTAGGATCTTGTCCAATTATAGCAGGATAAGATGATACTTGGATAAAGGGATAACTTCCATATTGATGGTAGGTATTAATATTAAAAAGCCCACTAATAAACTCTGTTTGTAATCGTACAGGAGAGGTTAAAGACTCTTCCTTAAGATTCTCTGCAAACAGATGGGCTAACTCAGGCTTTTCTTTCACCAGAGCTTCATAATGTGAAATTTCTTTCTCATAGCTATTTTTAGATTGTTCAAATATAACCTGCATTTCTTCGTTAGAAGGATTAATTAAATTTTCATTATTCATAATATGCTCCTGTTTTATTTCAATGAATGTAATTTCTAGATTGAATATATCAGAAAATTTATTTTTAGGTGGCCTAATGCACCGGAAGTTGGTAACTAATATTTGTCAGTGAGTGTTTTTAGAGGATGTAGTAACGTACTTTTATTTTTTATCAGAAAGGCGAGTTAAATTATCAAAGGGATTACTGAGCCGCGCTGTTTTGGCGCGGCTAATTGATATTACGCAAAAGTAAAAGAACCCGTGCCTGAAAATTCAATGGGCATAGGAGCTTGGAAGTTATGTTGATATATAGTAACTAAATCACCTAAATAAATATTCCATTCAAAAAGGCGCAAAATAACATTTTCTGGATTAATAAATAGTTGAAAATTTAGTGGGGCATTGATAATGGATTGAATGTTTTGCACGACTCCACCAAGGAAAAGATTTTCAAAATGAACTTCAGGCATATCATACCCACCCTGAATATACCCGTTGAAATTTACTCTTTGTCCATAGTTGGGAGCATTTCCGATTGTAGCAAAAGAAGATAATTGAATAAACGGATAATTTCCGCACTGTCGATATGTATTAATATTAAAATAACCACTAATATATTCTGACAGCCCATTGCCATAACCACATAGCGAAATCATTTTGGGGTGCATAGTAAATAGATGTGCTAATTCAGGTTTTTCTTTTGAAACACTTTCATAGTGAGATTGTTGATCTTTATATATTTTTTTAGATACTTCAAATGCCTTTTGCATGTCTTCCATGTCGGGGAGAGCTAATTCTTCTTTATTCATGGTTGATTCCTCTTTCCTTTTAAAATATTTTTGTTTCTTAAGTAAGTATTATGTAGAATAATTTCATGGAGAAAGTTATTTCCTTGAATATATCATGAAAATCCTGGGTAAGTGATATAAAGTACTTATTGGCTCATTATTAATGGTTATCAACCAAGTTTATCTTAATAACTTTTTAGTGTTCTAAGAGAACGCAATTATTTTTTGTTTACGAAACATTATTGTTTTCTATGTGGTCAATTGGGCGGTATCCACTCACCACAATCATATAAATTTTCTATGATCCCGAGGATTTGTTTTCTACCGCCGTTATGCAACTCAAAATCTATTGGGTATATATTTCGTTATTCAATAAACTGCTGTTACAGCCAATATTGGTTATTATCTTTAACTCACCGAATTGGTGATCGCATTTGTCAGCCTTGACAGTTGTTCCGGCTGAATAATATAAGGTGGCATTAAATAAATTAACCGGCCAAATGGCCTGATCCATACGCCATGTTGAACAAAATGGCGTTGTAGTGAAGCCACATCAACAGGGAGTTTCATTTCAACAACGCCGATAGCACCCAATATCCGCACATTTTCGACTGCACTATGTGATCTTAACGGAATTAATTCCGCTTTTAATTGAGTTTCAATGGACTGAATATGTTGTTGCCACGGGCTATCGGAGAGTAATTTGAGGTTGGCACTGGCGACAGCACATGCGAGTGGATTCCCCATAAAAGTTGGGCCATGCATAAAACAACCCGCTTCACCTTGACTAATAGTTTCAGCGACATGACGAGTTGTCAGTGTTGCTGATAATGTCATATATCCTCCCGTCAACGCCTTGCCTAAACATAAAATATCCGGCTCGATCTGTGCATGTTCACAGGCAAATAATTTACCTGTTCGTCCAAATCCAGTCGCTATCTCATCTGCAATCAGCAGGATCTGATATTCATCACAGAGCTGGCGAACTTGACGCAGATATTCCGGATGATAAATCCGCATTCCACCTGCCCCCTGAACAATTGGCTCCAGAACCACGGCGGCGATTTCATCATGATATTGCAACAATAATCGTTTAAAAGAATCGATATCTTCTGGCTGCCATTTATCACCGAACTGGCATTGAGGCGCATCAGCGAATAGATGGTTTGGCAGATAACCTTTATATAGGTTATGCATGGAATTATCGGGATCACAGACAGACATAGCACCAAAGGTATCGCCATGATAACCATGACGCAGTGTCAAAAAGCGCTGGCGTTTTTTCCCTTTGGCCTGCCAGTATTGCAAGGCCATTTTTAGGGCAACTTCGACAGCAACAGAGCCTGAATCAGCCAAAAAAACACATTCCAGAGAATCAGGCGTCATCGCCACTAATTGTTTACACAGTTCCACCGCAGGAGGATGGGTAATGCCGCCAAACATAACATGGGACATCTTATCGATCTGCGATTTTGCGGCCTCATTGAGTACAGGATGATTATAGCCGTGAATAGCTGCCCACCATGAAGACATACCATCAATGAGCTTGCGTCCATCTGATAAAACCAGTTCCACACCTGTCGCAGATACAACAGGATAGGTAGGAAGTGGATGGGTCATAGATGTATAGGGATGCCAAATATGGCGCAGGTCAAATTCAATATCTGAAGGATTCATAACAAATTACTTGTAAACCTGTGGTCGTTAGTTTTGGTTGACATGATAACGGCGTTATTTAAACTGGCAATATTTTTTCATATTGGAGATGTTATTGTGAGCGAGCGTCAACAATGGACTATCAAGCAGGCACAGGATTTGTTTGATAAACCTTTTTTTGAGTTGTTATTTCAGGCACAGCAAATACACCGCGAACATTTTGATCCACAACAGGTACAAGTCAGTACATTACTGTCAATAAAAACCGGCGCTTGTCCCGAAGATTGCAAATACTGTCCACAAAGTTCCCGCTATAAAACGGGTTTGGAAAAAGAGCGGTTGATGGAAGTGGAAAAAGTCATTGAATCCGCGCATAAAGCTAAAAATGCTGGCTCCACCCGCTTCTGTATGGGGGCTGCCTGGAAGAACCCGCATGAACGTGATATGCCGTATCTGGAAAAAATGGTTAAGGAAGTCAAAGCATTGGGAATGGAAACCTGCATGACTTTGGGAATGCTGAATCACTCTCAGGCACAGCGTTTGGCAGAGGCAGGTCTGGATTACTATAACCATAACTTAGACACCTCACCAGAGTTTTACGGCAATATCATCACGACCCGCAGTTATCAGGACAGGCTGGATACATTGGATAATGTCCGGGATGCAGGCATTAAAGTTTGCTCAGGCGGTATTGTAGGTCTGGGCGAACAGATACGTGACCGGGCCGCATTATTGGTACAACTGGCAAATTTACCGAAGCCACCGGAAAGTGTGCCTATCAATATGCTGGTAAAAGTGAAAGGCACGCCAATGGAAAACAACGAAGATGTCGATCCTTTTGACTTTATCCGTACCATTGCCATAGCGAGAATTATGATGCCGAAATCGCATGTCCGTTTATCCGCAGGACGTGAACAGATGAACGAGCAAACTCAGGCCATGTGCTTTATGGCGGGGGCCAATTCCATTTTCTACGGCTGTAAATTGCTGACCACGCCAAATCCAGATGAAGATAAAGATCTCCAGTTATTCCGCCGGTTGGGTATTAACCCTCAACAGACAAAGACGGCATTTGGTGACAATCAGCAGCAACAAAACTTGGCTGAAGCCATTTTTAATAGTGCTGATAACGAACAATTCTACAATGCGGCAATATGATGAACTGGTCAGATTCACTCTCCCGACGTTTGGCCGAACGCCGGGCTACCTCTTTATGGCGTGGCAGACAAGTCCATCTGGGTTCTGATGGACGCTTATTATCCACCCCAGATGGTCAATATCTTAATTTCTCCAGTAACGATTATCTTGGATTGAGCCGGCATCCTCAGATTATTGCTGCATGGCAGAAAGGCGCAGAGCAATATGGTGTGGGCAGTGGAGGCTCGGGGCATGTCACGGGTTACACAACAGCGCATTACACATTAGAACAGCAATTAGCCGAATGGTTGGGCTACTCTCGCGCCTTGCTGTTTATTTCTGGTTATGCCGCCAACCAAGGTGTGATTACGGCTTTGATGGAAAAAAATGATCGCATTATTGCTGATCGCCTCAGCCATGCCTCTTTGATGGAAGCGGCTATGCACTCGCCCGCACAGCTACGACGTTTTTTACATAATGATGTGAATTCGTTGAAACAGCATCTGGAAAAAAAGTGCACAGGTAAAACGCTGGTGGTAACGGAAGGCATTTTTAGCATGGATGGAGATTGCGCCCCGCTTGAGGCTATTGTTCAGCAAGCAAGTTCTGCAAAGAGTTGGCTGATGGTGGATGATGCCCACGGTATTGGTATTCAGGGAGAGGAAGGACGCGGCAGTTGCTGGGCGAAAAATGTCAAACCGGAAATTCTGGTCGTCACCTTTGGCAAAGCATTTGGACTGAGCGGCGCGGCAATCTTGTGTGATGAGCAAACCGCAGAGTACTTGCTCCAATACGCTCGACACCTGATTTACAGTACTTCAATGCCACCGGCGCAGGCAGTTGCTCTCTCTGAAACGGTACAACAAATCAGGGCCGGGGATGAACTGCGTCAAATGTTGCACAACAACATTCAATACTTTCGCCATGAAGCCCGGCACTTACCTCTTGCTCTGATGGATTCAGAAACAGCGATTCAGCCGCTAATTGTAGGCGATAACCAACGCTGTATCGAATTATCTCATTCGCTCAGACAGAAAAATGTGTGGGTTACGGCGATACTGCCTCCCACTGTTGCTCCGGAAAGTGCCCGCCTGCGTATTACACTGACGGCAAGTCATACCCAACAGGATATTGATGTATTACTAGAGGCATTGTATGGATCTGGCTGTTAAATCCGTTAATAAGCACGCCATTGCCGGTGCTTTTGGGCGTGCAGCTTCCAAGTATGACACAGTGGCTAAACTGCAACAGCAAACGGGTGAATACCTGATGACGCTGGCGCAGGCGGAAGATATCGGTATGCGGGTATTAGATGCGGGTTGCGGAACGGGTTTTTTCAGTGCCCGTTGGAAACAGCAAGGCAAACAAGTCATCGCGTTGGATTTGGCTTCCGGTATGTTGAACCATGCTCAGGAACAGCAAGTGGCTGATTACTATCTGCAAGGGGATATTGAACACTTGGGCTTGGCCGGCAACAGCGTAGATATCTGTTTCAGCAATCTGGCAGTACAGTGGTGCAATGATTTGTCATGTGCCTTGCAGGAGCTTTATCGTGTTACCTGTCCCGGTGGACTTATCGTATTTTCCACGCTCGTACAAGGTTCGCTGCATGAACTGGAAACAGCGTGGGAGCGGGTAGACGATTATCGGCACACTAATCAATTTTTGCCATTGAAAGCCATTACACAAGCATGTCAACCGTACCGACATAACGTTATTCAACGGCAATATCGTCAGCATTATTCACAGCTCCTGCCTTTACTGAATTCTTTGAAAGGAATCGGTGCAACGCATCTTCATCATGGACGTCAGCAGGGATTAATGACCAGAAAACGCCTAAATGCTCTTGATGAGGCATATCCACGGAATAATGGTAACTACCCATTAAGTTATCAAATTGCTTTTGGAGTCATTCATTGTGACAAGTAAATATTTTCTTACCGGAACTGATACTGAAGTAGGTAAAACAGTGGTTAGTTGCGCTTTACTGCAAGCGGCGAATAAAAAGGGATATCAAACAGCAGGCTATAAACCGGTCGCATCGGGGAGTGAAGTAACAACTGAAGGGATACGTAATGGTGATGCCTTGGCTTTACAGCGTAATAGTGTTGTGCCATTAACTTATCAGGAAGTGAATCCTTTGGTATTTGTGGAGCCTACATCGCCCCATATCGTAAGCGCCGAATTAAACCAACCCATTTATTTTTCAATATTATCAAAGGGATTGGAAGTATTGGCGGCAAAATCTGACTGGGTTTTAATTGAAGGGGCGGGGGGATGGTATACGCCATTATCGGAAAATACGACCTTTGCTGATTGGGTGATTCAGGAGAATTTACCCGTAATTTTGACTGTGGGTGTCAAGTTAGGCTGTATCAACCATGCAGTATTGACAGCAAAAGCAATTCAGCATTCAGGACTGAAATTGGCAGGTTGGGTTGCTAATGAAATCGAACCAGCGGGTAAACGCCAGTCAGCGTATTTGGAAACGCTGGAACGTATGATACCTGCACCTTTGTTGGGGGTTATTCCTCATCTGGGTGAATCAATTAATAATAATAACGCAGGTGAATACATAAACATTAATGCATTGGTTAACTAATTGTTTACTTTGCGTTAGTTAAAATCCTCGTCTGGAGAGAGGTTAAATTTAGTTTCTCTATATAAAAAATGCCTTATTTCAACAATGATTGCGCTATTTTTTGCTCAAAAATAGTGCAACTCAGTTTTAAAATAGAATAAAAATTTTCCATTATTGGAGAATTTTATAAACAAGGATAACTCCGCAACCTCCCATGCCCAATAGGGTTTGCTGAGTTATCCACTATTCCTGTGGATAACCCTGTGTATTAGTTTTAGACAAGTATGCCGACGCAAGATAATAC
>NZ_LFCV01000057.1 GCF_001037465.1 Xenorhabdus khoisanae | reverse complement strand
CTTCAGAACCTAGGCCAAGGAGAATAATCTCTAATTTACCATACCAATCTATTTTTTAAGTTTTCTCCATTATATTTATTAAAAATTACAGCATATTCTTCTACATAAAATAAAAATCATTTTGTTGCTAGAGTTTTTCTTTCATCGTAAATATATAAGCGTAACTCATCGTTTATATTGCAACCTATAATACTCCGCGAGCGTCATCCCTTGCACCAATGGTTTCAAAAACTCAAACAATCCTTCCAGATCCCGATAAAGCTGTTCAATCTGTTCCTCATTTTTAAACGTTGGACTGCCTCCCGGCATAAATTCGGAGGAATGCAGCATAAACTCAACATAATCACTGCCAGATGCCAAAGTTTGCCGAACAACAGCTTTCATCTGCTCCAAATTCCCCCCTTTCGGACGCAACCAGTTAACTGATGGTGAACGATGTTTTCCTCTCAATCGATCATATTTCTGCTTAATAAAGTTCATGACCGGAGAATGTTTATACTGAATACTCATCGGAACTTGCAGTAACGAAGAATTTCCTTCTTTGGAAATATCCTGTAAATCCATAAAATAAGCATAAGTAGGGAAATGGCTATAATCTGTACCACCGTTTCCATTAGGGTTTCCCTTGGTAAAGCACCAATTAACTTTAGGGGTAACGGAACAATCTACTTGATATCCATATTCAACCAATAATTGTGCATAATGCTCATTAAATGCCCAGCGACCTGCACGATGACTCAACATCTTTGTCTGGAGTCTTTCTTCCAGAAGATTGGTCATGAAATCGATTTTTGCTTTAATTTGATCTTTCGGATATTCAATCAGATAAGGTTTATAATGCATATCGTCATCAGTCAGGGAAGCTATGGGAGGGCTGTTCCATGCATGCAAATGCATACCTATTTCCCCGGTATTTCTGGCGACTACATCTTTGGCAAATTCGATATAGCTATCATCTATTGCCATTTCATAGTTGGTTAACCAGACTGGTTTGAAACCAAAGCGCTCACAGAGATTCTGAAATCTTGGCAGATAATATGTATTTTTTGTCGAGATCTGCTCCCGATTTTGCCATAGATCATCACCTTCAGTGTCGATCGTGATAATAAAAGCGGGTAATGACATCAATATGCACCAAAATGTGATAGAAATAGTTATTTTAATGGTACGCATAGCAAGCACGTAACGCAATTAGAGAATCCTAACGACGCGATTGAGTGTAAACTTTATCCAACAAGGCAGTCCTGTTGAGGTGGCACTCTGTGATTTTTAAATTAAGATCGCCATATGACATTGATATTCTAAAGAACTCAAAAAATGATAAAAAAAATCAATAAAATCAAACGGATTTTGGTGATTAAATTACAACATCACGGTGATATGCTGCTAGTAACACCTGTTATCAGCACTCTCTCTCATCACTACCCAAATGCAAAAATTGATGTGCTCCTGTATCAGGAAACCTCACCTATGCTGGAAAATTCAACAGAGATTTCTCGTATTTTTTCCATAGACCGTAAATGGAGAGAACTAAGTACCAGAAAAAAATTATGGCATGAATGGACACTGCTCAAAACATTACGGCAACAACACTATGATTTAGTGATCAATCTTGCTGATCAATGGAGAAGTGCCTTTATCACTCGTTTTACTGGGGCACCTATTCGTCTGGCACTTGATTACCCTAAACGACAAAATTGGAAATGGCGTTTCTGCCATACTGAAGTTATACCGACAGATGATCACGATTCATTACATATTGTAGAACAAAACCTTTCTATCCTAAAACCATTGCAACTTCCTTCACTCATCACAAAAGTAACGATGAGTTATAATAGTAAAGATGCAGAATGGGTAAGTGAGACGCTGTCTAAACATCAATTTCCAGAAAAATATGTCGTCATCCAACCTACATCCAGGTGGTTTTTTAAATGTTGGGATGAAAAAAAAATGGCAGAAGTGATAACTTCACTACAAAAGGATGGACACAGTATTATCATTACTGCTGGCCCAGATAAACGGGAATTAGAAATGGTAAATACCATTTTGTCATACTGCCCTAATGATAAAAAATATATCCTTTCTCTGGCAGGGGAATTAACGTTACCCAAGCTGGCTGCATTGATTGACCATGCCAAGCTATTTATTGGCGTAGACTCAGTACCAATGCATATGGCTGCTGCTCTAAAAACTCCCTGTCTTGCATTATTCGGCCCATCTAAACTAACATTTTGGAAACCTTGGCAATCTGTCGGTGAAGTGATTTGGGCTGGCGATTATGGCAATATTCCTCACCCCGACGACATAAAAACCCACACAAACAAACGTTATTTAGACCTAATACCTGTGGATGCAGTCATTTCAGCAGCAAGGAAATATATTTCATGAAACCGTTACGTTTAGCCATTGTCCGTCAAAAATATCGCCCAGATGGAGGCGCTGAACGTTTTGTTTCAAGGGCATTAGAAGCGCTAGAACACCAACAACTTGAACTTAATGTCATTACTCGTTCCTGGCAAGGTATCAGTAATCCCAATTGGCATATTCACTTATGCAATCCCATTAAATATGGAAGAATAAGCCGCGAACGGGGTTTTGCCAAATCAGCGCGAAGATTATGGCAAAAAGAACAATTTGATTTGGTCCAAAGTCATGAGCGCATTGCGGGCTGTGACATTTATCGGGCCGGAGATGGGGTCCATAAGCGATGGTTACTACAGCGCACCCGTATCTTACCAAAATGGAAAGCAAAGTGGCTGTTGAATGATCGATATCATCGTTATGTAATGAATGCCGAGACAGAAATGTATACAGATCCTGCCTTAAAAAAGGTGATCTGTAACGCTGAGATGGTCAAAAAAGAGATCATAGAAGAATTTGGATTAGCTGAAGATAAAATTGTCGTTATATATAACTCAATTGATAATACAAAGTTTTTTCCGGCCGATGAGCCATCCCGCCTACAACTTAGGCAGCAATATCAAATCCCTGCGACTGCAAAATGCTTGATTTATGTTGGTTCCGGATTTGAACGAAAAGGATTATCCGCAGCCATTAAAACCGTTGCCAAAACAGATGATTATCTCTTGGTTATCGGCAAAGACAAAGAGCAGAAAAAATATCAGGAACTTGCAAACACTTTAGGATGTACTCATCGCGTCCGTTTTATGGGGTTACAAAAAAATACACTGCCTTTTTATCAATTGTCTGATGGTTTGCTTCTGCCAACACTCTATGATCCCTTCCCCAATGTTATCCTTGAAGCTATGGCATGTGGTTTGCCTGTTATCACAAGCACTACATGTGGAGGCGCAGAATTCATCAACGAAGGAAAAAATGGTTTTATCTGTGATGCATTAGATATTGAAAAATTAAGGGATGCTGTTCATTCCATTCCTGATAATATATTCGGCACAGATATGTCAATTGCAGCCAGAAACCAGATAATCTCTGCAACCCCTGAGAATTTATCTAAACAATTAATTGATCTTTATCAACGAGTTTTAGCACAGTGAAAGAGCACATTCTTTTTATTATTGATGGGTTGCCAGGAGGAGGTGCTGAGAACGTTACCCTCCGTCTTGCAGCTGGTTTAAATCAATCAAACTACCAAATTTCATTACTTTCACTCAATACTCAGTTGGATTATACCATTCCAGAAGATATTCATTACATTGTCAGTTCAGATAACTATCAAGGGCCATTCAGAAAGCTCAATGAGATAAACCGCAGAGCTAAAGCAATGGATAAAGTTTTATTTAAGCTTTTTCAGGAAAAAGGCAGACCTGCGCTCGTCGTTTCTAATCTGCATAAAACTGATCGTATTGTTGTTAAATCAGAAATCTTAAAAAATTGTAATGTATGGCATTGTATTCATGGTATTTATTCTCAATCATATTTAAGCAACAAGAGTGGCTTTTCTTATTGGATAAAAAAAAGAAAAATCCAAAAAGTTTATAAAAACAGGAACCTCATTTGCGTCTCCAAAGCCGTTGGCGACGATCTGCTAAACAATATTGCAATACGACCCAAGCGGATAAAAACCATCTACAATCCCTTTGATTTTGAGCAAATAAAAACAAAAGCATCAGAAACCAACCCTTATCATGGACTGGATTACATTCTACATGTTGGGCGCTTCCATCAAGTAAAACGTCAGGACAGATTAATAGAGGCTTTTGCAAAAGCAAATCTCCCATGCAAGCTGCTCATAGTGGGAAAAGGTTCCAAGGAAATTGAAGAGAGTCTAAAAGTAAAAATCCATGAGCATGGGTTAGATGATAAAGCTATTTTGGCGGGTTTTTACTCTAACCCACACCCGATTATCAATGAAGCAAAAGCAGTTGTTATCAGTTCAGACAGTGAGGGTTTACCAACAGTATTAATTGAAGCATTAATTTGTCATACTCCGATTGTCAGTACTGATTGCCCTGGTGGTGTCAGGGAAATAATGACAGGTGAGTTGAAAGATTATCTATCCACGCTTGATGCGGATTCTTTAGCGAAAAAAATACAACTTGCTTATGATTCCCCCCCACACATCACAGATAAGATGTATGACAAATTTGAAGCACACTATATACAGAAACAATATATTGAATTAATAGAAAAATAAGTAAACAACTCTCGTTCATAAGTAAACAGGGACTGCATTTTACACACTTTCTTCAAGCCAATGTGATACTATAGCCGCAGTCTATGTCAGTGAATTTGATAGAATGTTGCTTCGCTTATATCAGGTACTTCTCTACCTTATCCAACCAATTATCTGGTTACGCTTGCTGCTGCGCAGCCGTAAATCACCTGCGTACCGAAAACGCTGGGGGGAACGTTATGGTTTCTGTGCCAAAAAAGTTACCCCCGGTGGAATTTTACTGCATTCCGTCTCTGTCGGAGAGACATTGGCTGCCATTCCGTTAGTGCGGATTTTGCGACATCATTATCCTTTTTTGCCCATAACGATAACAACCATGACACCGACTGGTTCTGAAAGGGTTCTGTCTGCACTAGGCTCGGATGTTAATCATGTATATCTTCCCTACGATTTGCCCGGTTCAATGAGCCGTTTTCTTGATAACGTCAATCCAAAGCTAGTGATCATTATGGAAACCGAGTTGTGGCCAAATCTGATCACTCAGTTGCACCAACGCGAAATACCATTAGTTATCGCCAACGCAAGGTTATCAACCCGCTCTGCTGCTGGGTATCAAAAAATTAGCAGCTTTATTAAGACCATTTTAAATAAGATCACACTGATTGCTGCGCAAAATCAGGAAGATGGAGACCGTTTTATCGAATTGGGATTAAGGCGTTCCCAACTCTCTGTGACCGGCAGTCTTAAGTTCGATATTTCTGTGACGCCGGAATTGGCGGCCAAGGCCATCACACTACGTCGCCAATGGGCTCCTCACCGCCCTGTATGGATTGCAACCAGCACCCATGACGGGGAAGAAAGCATCATTCTGGATGCACATTGCAAGCTACTCAAACAATTTCCCGATCTCTTGTTAATTTTAGTACCTCGTCATCCTGAGCGTTTCGGTAAAGCTGCTGAGCTGACACAAAAAGCCGGGCTGAACGCGATATTGCGGAGTGCTGACACAATCCCGGGTGCCAATGTGCAGGTAGTCATTGGAGATACCATGGGCGAATTAATGCTTTTGTACGGAATCGCTGATTTGGCTTTTGTCGGGGGAAGCCTGACAGAGCGTGGTGGACATAATCCTCTGGAAGCGGCAGCACATGCTATTCCCGTTATTATGGGTCCGCATACATTTAATTTTAAAGATATCTGTGCCAAGCTGGATAAAGCTGACGGGCTGATTACTGTCACGGATAGCCAATCATTAAGTTCAGCCATCAACAGCCTGCTGACAGATGAAGATTACCGACTCTATTATGGCCGTCATGCCGCAGAAGTCCTGCACGAAAACCAAGGCGCACTTCAGCGCTTGCTAAAATTACTGGAACCTTATCTCCCGCCAAGGAGCCATTGATGGGTGCGCAAAAACGTCTGTCCGTTGTCATGATTGTTAAAAATGCGTCCGACTTGATTGAAGATTGCCTGCTTTCCGTAAATTGGGCAGATGAAATCATCGTGTTAGATTCCGGCAGCACCGATGAAACCTGCCAGATAGCCAGTGAGATGGGCGCAAAAGTCTACACGAATACCCAATGGCCTGGTTTTGGCCGCCAGCGGCAGCTCGCTCAATCCTATGCCAGCGGCGATTACATTTTTATGATTGATGCTGACGAACGCGTGACTCCAGAATTAAAAGCATCAATTGAACAAGTCTTAGCCAATCCTGATGACAAGAAAGTCTATAGTTGTTCACGCCTGAATCTCTTTATGGGGCGGTTCATGAAACACAGCGGCTGGTATCCCGATAAAGTTATTCGTCTCTATTGTCGTGAACGTTATCAATACAACGACAATCAGGTTCATGAATCCCTTGATACTCAAGGTGCGTCCATCGTGACACTAAAAGGCGACTTGCGTCATTTAACCTGCCGCAATCTGATGGAATTCCAGCAAAAACAATTGAATTATGCGAGAGATTGGGCAAAACATCGCTACGAACAAGGCAAAAGGACTCATTATTTTTCTATCTTCAGCCATACGTTAGGCGCATTTTTCAAAACCTGGCTATTAAGGGTGGGCTTTCTTGATGGTAAGCAAGGGTTAGTGTTAGCTATGGTGAATGCTCAATATACATTCAATAAATATGCTGCACTTTGGGAATTGACTCAAACAAAGAGTAAAAAATGATGAAAAGAAAAGCGATTTATCCCGGTACCTTTGACCCCATCACTTACGGTCACCTTGATATCGTTACTCGTGCAGCCAATATGTTCGATCATGTTCTACTGGCTGTCGCCAATAGTGACAGAAAAAATCCGATGTTCAGTTTGGAAGAACGCGTTGCTTTGGCAAAAGAGGCCACTGCCCATCTGGAGAATGTCGATGTGGTTGGATTTTGTGAATTAATGGTCAATTTTGCCAAAAAACAACAAGCTACCATCTTAATTCGCGGGGTACGTTCTGTTTCCGATTTTGAATATGAGTGGCAACTTGCCAATATGAACCGACATTTTATGCCGGAGCTGGAAAGTGTCTTTTTACTGCCTTCTCAAGATCTATCCTTCATATCCTCATCCTTAATCAAGGATGTTGCACGCCATGATGGTGATATTTCATCATTCCTGTCTGAGCCAGTTGCTCAGGCAATGCGACAGAAATTAGATAAGTAATATCATTATGCCGGGGGCATCTTTCTTAGCCCCCAAGCCGCTTTAATGCTGGCATTGGCGACAAAAAAACGTACTGCGCTGCCCCAATTTTACACTTTCAATTTTCTCACCACTTTCTCCGCCACATCGCGGGCAAAGTTCGCCTTTCTTGCCGTAAACAAACAATTCCTGAGCAAAATATCCCGGTTTACCATCAGATTGCAGAAAATCTTTCAACGTCGTTCCGCCTTGTTCTATCGAACGTTGCAAGATCTGTTTAATGATATCGGCCAATAAATAGGCCTCCTGCTGCGTCAGTGAATTTACGGGACGTTCAGGCAAGATACGCGCAACGAACAACGCTTCATTGGCATAAATATTTCCAACACCAACAACAACTTTGTTATCCATTAGCCAGGGTTTGATAGCTGTCTTTTTGTTACGGGAAAGGGAATAAAGGTATTCACCATCAAACAAATCAGAAAGAGGTTCAGGGCCTAAATGAGCCAGTACAGAACACTCGTTTAGATTGTCACTCCACAACCATGCACCAAAACGCCGGGGATCGGTATAACGGAGGATTTTACCATCGGCCATAATCAAATCGACATGATCATGCTTTTCCGGCGGAAATTCATCTAACAAAATACGTAAACTGCCCGACATACCCAGATGAATAATAATCCAGCCTTCAGGCAGCTCAAGCAATAAGTACTTTGCCCGACGCTGAACACTGAGTACGGGCGTATCTGAAAGTTTCATGATTTGCTCGGCAACAGGCCAACGCAAACGCGAGTTTCTGACCTCGGCATATTGGATTACATTACCAACCAAGTGAGGTTCAATCCCCCTACGGCTGGTTTCCACCTCTGGTAGCTCCGGCATACCGACTCCTTGAATAAATTGTCTACGACATCACATCTCAGCAGATTACAATACCGTTTTCATGTATTATTTGCAGCCAAATTTGGTTGGGATAGTTGAGAAAATAGATTAATCACTATGCTTAATATAAAAAATAGCTTTGCCATAATTAACAGCAAGAAGTCCTTATGGAACTTATCCATTGTTGGGCTGTATATTATTCTTGTTTATCTGCCTGATATCACAAGATATAAAAATCTTGTCATGATCCTGATCTGTATAACAGCACTATACTATTTGGTAAAAGACTTTCTCCAAGTAGTGAATTCGCTACGGGGTCATTTATTCTTATCCATTTTACTGTTTGTTCTGGCGATGCTCTATTCTGTTGGGATCTCAATTGACCCTGCTTTGAGTTTCAAAGAAATGAACAAACCTATCTTAAATGGATTATTACTATTCAGTTTTACTTTCCCCATTGTGCTGTATCAAGAGAGCAAAGAACGCATTGCGAAGATGATTCTGGTTACGTTTATCATCGGGATGATCGCTATTTCACTGGCAGACATTGTGAAATACATCATCAACTACCACGCAACGGGGGAAATACCATTTACAAATTACAATCACCGTGAATTTTCCTACGGGTTTATTTTTTATTTCCCTGTATTGTTATGTAGTTGGGCGTTATGGAAAAAACACTCACTGCTAAGTTGGTCACTCTTGATTATCGCCTCAGCGATTAGTCTATTCTTGCTGCTTGGAACACTTTCTCGTGGAGCCTGGGTTGCCATTGTGGTAGCGACTGTATTTATCATCACGATTAACAAAGAGTGGAAACTCACTCTCACCGCTGTAATATGTTTGGGATTATTGGCTGGTGCCACACACTGGGTAACTGCATCTAACTCAAATACCCGGTTACTGATCCATAAACTAACCCAGACAGACAGTAGTTATCGCTATAGCAACGGTACTCAAGGCTCAGCATGGTCTCTAATCATGGAAAACCCCGTCAAGGGATATGGTTTTGGCAATAAAGTTTATCATCAGGTTTATAATAGCCGAGTGGCAGACTATCCTGATTGGACATTTAGAAATTCAATTGGCCCACATAATGTCTTTTTATCTCTTTGGTTCTCCGCAGGCATTCTCGGCCTGATAATAACACTCGTGATGATAGTCTCAGCACTACTGACGGGAAGCCGAATCATTCGCCAACACAGTGGTGTCACTCGGCAAGCGGCACTTATCCTTCTAACAGCTTTCATTAGCTTGTTCATTGTCAGGGGCGCTTTTGAAAACGCCTATATCAATGAGATAGGTATCTTATTTGGCTTAATAATTGCGTTGTATAACAAAAAAACAATCGAAAAGAAAATAAATTAATCAACAAAATACCAGTCCATGCACAACGAGTAGCATGGTCTGGTTTTATATGTTTCTTAGTTCAATTAGGTGATCACTGAAACTAGGTGTCACTGAAACAATTTTTCCGCCATCACTTTGGTAATCAACTTAGCCCGTTGATCCCAGTTAAAACGTTCCGCAACCAGTCGTTGCGAATGCTCAATTTTTGCTTTCATTTCAGCGGGATTATTAATCAGCCATTGGATTTGTTCCGCAAAACTTTCTGCATTCTCACTATCAGCAAAATTTACTGCTTTTTCATCAACAGCATCGCGAATAGAAGGAAAGTCAGAAATAACCACGGGTTTCCCCATGGACATATATTCAAAAAGCTTGAGAGGGGAGGTGTAACGACTGCCGATACTGGTTTTCGTTAGTGGTAGAACACAAATGTCATTATCAGCGATAACCTGAAAGCGTTTCTTAGGTTGAACAAAACCAAGGAAATTAACCTTATCATTTACGCCAATCTGTTTGGCAATTTGTCGTAATCGTTCAATTTGCTCAGAAGTCCCACCAGCAATATTCAACACAACATTATCAAGATAAGACATCGCCTTCATTACGGTAGGAACCCCCTTCCAGCGATGTAAACTGCCTAAATAAAGCACCTGAGTTGGAATCCCTGTTTTATGTTCTCTGTCAGAAAGCATCTGTTTAGTAGATTCAACCGCCAGCATATCAACGCCATCAGGTGCCACAACAATAGGCGTTTTGACACCATACTGCTTGTAAATATCTTCACGCAATAGTGAGGTCAGAGCAAAAACAGCCGTAGAGCATTCATAAACCTGCTGTTCAATTTTTCTCAGTTTCTGATATTTACGCTGGTTTCTACGGCTGACCAGATCATGGGACTCTTTGAATGATTGCGCAAATACTTCGTGGCTTTCAAAAAAATGAGGAATACTCGGGTGATTACACAACAGGTAATTCGCCATCTTTATATTGCGGGTAAAAACAGCATCAACCTGATTTTCTTTGAGCCAGCGAGAAACCTGAATATAAAACAGTTTCTGAGTATTCAAAGGGAAATACCATTTTCTGCGTATATTATGTAAGGCAATTAGCTCTGATGCAGGTGGTAATGATCGCCCAAGAATCTCCTCAACCTGACTTTGGCCTTTTGGGGTAATCAAGCAAACATTATGGCCCTGACGGGTAAAAGCATCTACATTCTGCAAAATTTGCAGTGATGCAACCCGATAATCCGGGACAGGGTAAGGATCAATATACGCAATTTTCATTATTTTTTGATAGCGTTTAATAAGCGATTCGCTGAATGTTCCCAAGTATACATCGTTTCAATCCTCTGACGGGCATATTTGCCCATCTCTTGTCCTCTATCCGGTAGAGACAAGAGATGATTAACCGCATCGGCAATAGCCGAGGCATCGCCAGGGGTTACCAGAATACCAGCTTGATTCTCATTACCAACTACCTCAGGTATTCCTCCAATATAACTGGCAATCACAGGACGCCCACATGCCATCGCTTCAGCAATAGTGATACCAAATGCCTCATCGCCAATGCTGGGGAAAATACCCGCGTTCCCCGCAGCGTAAAATTCAGGTAATTGATCATGGCCAACAGGTGGATGAAAAATGACAGATTCTTCCAATTGCAATGCAGAAACTCGTTTTTCCAGCAGTTTCAAATCGTCACCTGCACCAATGATCAATAACTTTACATCTTTATCCCGCAGTAAAGCTATTGCATCAATGGCTACTTTCATTCCTTTCCAGCCCACCAACCTGCCAGCAAACGTTAACAGGAATGTCTCTTCACTGATGCCTAATCGAGTTCGAACTCCAGAGTCAGCAGGTTTAAATTTATCGATATCCACGCCATTATAAATGACGCTTGGAAATTGCTTAAAGTGATGCTGGATTTGCCAGGCATTGAAATGACTACAGGCAACCCATGCAGATATTTTCTTACCTAATAGCCTATCCCCTTTAAAAAAACTGGTTCCACCACTCATATAGCAAAATTTAGTGGGGGATGTTTCAGGCATCATTCCAGGCCAGAAGAAATCAAAGGGTTTGGTCAAAATCACCCAATCAAAATTCTCGGCAATAACAGCTTCGCGGGCATGACGGGCAAAAGAATAGCGCTCAACAATGCGTTGAAAACGACGCCCAATATTAAGCACTCTTTCTCTGGGAACAAACGGGAAAGTATGAACATGGATATCTCGTCCACCTAATGTTGGGCGAACATCACCCGTACCACCAAAAATATGGATTTCATGCCCAGCATCCGTCAGAGCCTTAGCCAACTCCCAAACTGCAGTTTGAATGCCACCATACGACATGGTAACAGTCACATCGATAAATCCTATTTTCATTTTATTCATTATCCTTTCATTCGCTTTCCAGCAAGTTCTGAACAGAACACCAAACTTGATCCACCGATATTGCTGACATTGTATCTTTCCGGGTTGCCTGATTGTAATCTGCCGGATGTTCAATTACTGCCAATTTGGAGTGTTGCTGAGGAGCGAGAAGAAAACGGCCGGGATGGAAACGGCAACCATGGGTATCCCCAATGCTCCCGCCAGATGAGTCGTTCCAGTATCAACACCAACGTATAAATTAAGCTGACTCATTATTGCCGCGTTCTGGCGCATTGTCGTTTTGCCCGCCAACGATGAACATCTGCTTGTTCCCAGTTTTTCAGCGAGCGTTCGCGCACTCTCTTCACCATCTTTACTGCCCAACAGTAAAATATGCGCATGCGGGTAATCGCGATAAATACGTTGGGCCAATTCGTAAAAGTGTTCTACAGGCCAATCACGGTAGGCTTTTGCCGGAAAACTCTGTAGCTGAAAACCAATTTTCAATTGCTGTTTTAATCCCTGCCTCCGAAGAAAATCTCTGGCATATTCCTCTTCACTCAGGCTCATACAATACTGCAAGCGCCAATCAGTTACCTCAACCCCAAGAGCATTAATCAATAAAGCGCGTTCTTGCTGCGCTGGCATAAGTTCCTGCGGTTTCGCCACAGTGTACTCATTGGATTTTGCATCAGAGATAGGCGAAAAATACACCGTTAATTTTGCTTGACGTTTGGCGTATTGTAACAATGGCTTATCATTGCTATATACCAAGGCCAAATCATAATTCCGACGAGAAAACCATCCGCTCCACTTGGCCTTTCCTTTCGAAAAAGCCTTTAATTCGTTTATTTCCGGTATATTTTCAAGGATTTCTTTTGTTTTTTTATGCGCAAATATATCAATGTTTGCTTTCGGCCACTTTGCTTTCAATGCACGAATGACGGGCGTCACCAGTAAGGTATCACCAAAACGAGCAATATTTATAATTAAAATATTTTGGGGTTGCATAATAATGAACATTAAGTTGTTAATTCAAGCATTGGCCTGAAAGCGCTATATAACAAAGACTGAATAACGAAGCACTATACAACAAAGCGATTGGGTGTTCTATTTAACGATAAATAAACGTGATAGCCATATGAAATTAAATTGAATATGTTTCATATGGTTAAAAAAATATCATCGCTTACTATCCATACTACGATAAAAAATAGACTCCATTTTTTCTAACATATTATCCATACCAAATAAGTCAGTGGCCCGCTTTAATGACGCATTCCCCATTTGTAAACGCAGCTCTTCATCACTGATTAACAAATCCAATTTTTCTGTTAATTGTTCAACATCTTTGGGTTCGATAATAAATCCTGTGTCTCCATCAATCACTGCCTCTGCAATCGCTCCCACTGATGTAGATACGACAGGCAATCCACATGCCATCGCCTGCATTATGCCTTGTGGCACACCTTCATTGCCGAAAGAAGGCAAAGCGAATATATCCATCGCATTCAAACAATCAGGAACATCCTGGCGATTGCCAAGGAAAATAACACTCTCAGTCAAGCCTTCCTGATGAACATAGGGTTCTAAATTCTTTCTCTGAGGGCCATCCCCCACAAACAATAACTGCCAGTCTGGATAGCGTTGGTGCAGGATTTTCCAACTATCAAGTAAATAACGATGTCCTTTCCAAGTTCTCATCGTAGCAACAATACCAAGCGTAGGCTTGTTTTCGATGCCAATACGCTCACGGCTCTGCTGCTTGTTTTCAGGATGAAAGCGCGTCAAATCGATCCCTGTTGGTACAGAAGTCATATGAGAAAGTGGATAAGCATTATGAGAATGCAGATATTGACGCAATTTTTCCCCGGTTGTCACAATATGCTGACAAGAGCCCAAATATAACCAACGAGTTGCTATAGATGTTGAAACATGGGTTGAAACATGGCGGGTTCGGACTATCGCAGGCGTATCTTTTAATGTGGCACATGCCGCAGCTACCAGCCAGGAGTCCGTGGAACTATGCGTATTGATTACATCAAATCGACGGCCTTCTGTCTTTAGCCAACGACGCATTGCCCGTAAGCAAGAAAGGCGTTTTTTTTCAATCGGCAACGCAATGACAGGTACACCATAATGGTGGGCTTCACGGTGAAGGGTTGAAGTTGGACAACAAACGATAACGACATGGTGACCACGTTGCATCATGCCCTGAGATTCGGTCAGGATACGAATCTCCTGCCCTCCCCAACCACACGATGATTCTGTGTGTAAGATATTCAAGGTCTTTTTAGCCATTTTAGAGTCACGCCTGACGGTTAAGCATTAAAAACGCGTTAGTATAACCGAACAGTGTATGACGTCCACGCATAACCTGATTTCCCTCAGGCTATTGAGGCGCTATTGACAAACAGATATAAAAAAACCCAGCATAATGCTGGGTTTTTTTAATCCACTAAAATTATTTAATTTTAGCTTCTTTGTACATTACATGCTGACGAACAACTGGATCGAATTTTTTCATTTCCAGTTTTTCAGGCATAGTACGCTTGTTCTTCGTAGTGGTATAGAAGTGACCAGTACCAGCAGAAGAAACTAGCTTAATTTTATCGCGAATACCTTTAGCCATTTTTCAGCTCCTTAGAACTTCTCACCGCGGGCACGCAGTTCGGCAAGAACTGTATCGATACCCTTTTTGTCAATCACACGCATACCTTTAGCAGATACACGCAGAGTTACAAAGCGTTTCTCAGACTCAACCCAGAAACGGTGAGAGTGCAGGTTAGGCAGAAAACGACGCTTAGTCGCATTTAATGCGTGGGAGCGGTTGTTACCACTCACCGGGCGTTTGCCAGTAACTTGGCAGACTCGGGACATGTCTATTCTCCAAAAATCAAATCAGCTCGAGCTTTGTATTGGGTGTGACCGCCTCGTCAGGCTTAGGAGCCCATCTCAGCACATTTTCGTTACTAAAAAAATGCCTTTATTCTTTACCGGAAAGAACGCACTGAAAAGATTCACATTTTCTCAGTAAAAAACTTACTGAGATAGGCTCTTCTCGTCAAACCCAAGATCCTCAAAGGTGGCGTAGTATACGCCCTCATTCGTTTATGCTCAAGTCCCGAACAACTAAGATCTGATCGTATAGTGAAAAAACCGTATTAAATCCAGCCCCTTTCCATAAATGAAACACAATATTGCTTACCAATGACGATATGATCCAAAACTTTAACACCAACTAAGTCACAAGCCTCAATAATTTTTTCTGTCACTAATTTGTCTGCCAGACTCGGTTCTGGATTGCCGGAAGGGTGATTGTGGGCAAGAATGATTGATGCTGCATTAACTTTAACCGCCTGTTTCACGATTTCACGCGGATGAACTTCAACTTTGTTTATCGTTCCTTTAAACATTTCATCATGGCAGATGACTTTATTCTGATTCGTCAAAAACAGTACTACAAATACTTCCCGATCCTGCCAAGACAACAAGTCCTGCAAATAATTTTGAGTCATCGTAGGGCTGCTCATGATATCTTCATGAACAAACTGACTGGAGAAAAAACGTTTTGCCAGTTCAGATACCGCCTGCAATTGGACATACTTACACGCCCCCATGCCCTTATGTGAACAAAAGTCGGCATAATCAGCAGATAGCAGATGGTAAAGCGAGCCAAATGATTTCAAAAGATAATCCGCCATTTGCACAACAGGAACACCTCTGGTGCCTGTACGCAAAAAGATAGCCAGCAACTCAGCATCCGTCAGAGAAACCGCACCATAAGCCAGCAGCTTTTCCCGGGGAGCAAGATTTGAATGCAATTCATCACTTTTCTCCATCATCGTGATATCCATATACCCCTCCCCTCAATAATTCATCCAAAATTCACGTACTCACATTCACGTATTCACTATCCCATGATGAAAAAATCATCGCCAGCCTCATTTTCATGGCTTGCGCAACGCTTCGCAAACTTGTCATTTTCGAGTAGCTAAATAGGCCAGATTCTCAACTCAATATTTTCTTATGGTAGAATCTTAAGGAATTGCAACTTACATCTGGACAATCAAAATGACAGGATTTTCCGGCACACAACTTTCTGGGAATCAGCTTTCTGGTAAACAAATCGTCCTCGGTATCAGCGGAGGCATCGCCGCTTACAAAACAGCCGAACTGGTACGCCGTTTACGTGACCGCGGGGCACAGGTGCGCGTCGCCATGACTCCCGCCGCAGAAGCCTTTATCACTCCGCTCACATTACAGGCTGTTTCAGGTCATCCCGTCTCCGATGATCTTCTAGACCCAGCAGCCGAAGCCGCAATGGGGCATATTGAACTGGCAAAGTGGGCTGATTTAATCATTCTCGCTCCAACTACAGCAGATCTGCTCGCTCGTCTGGCCGCAGGGATGGCAAATGATTTAGTTACCACTCTCTGTCTGGCCTCCGCAGCCCCTATTGCTGTCGCTCCCGCAATGAACCAACAGATGTATCGAGCGCAGGCAACCCAACATAATCTGGACGTGCTTAAAGAGCGTAATGTATTAATTTGGGGGCCGGATGAAGGCAGTCAGGCATGTGGTGATGTTGGGCCAGGAAGAATGCTGGAGCCCATGGCGATTGTCGAACTCGCAACGCAACATTTCAACACTAATCAAGTTTTCAACACTAATCAAGTGAACACCCGGCAGGATTTTTCTGGCTTGCGCATAACGATTACCGCTGGGCCAACCCGTGAAGCCTTAGACCCCGTTCGTTTTATCAGCAATCACAGTTCAGGGAAAATGGGTTTTTCCATCGCACAAGCGGCGGCAGAACGTGGCGC
Organism: Xenorhabdus khoisanae; assembly: GCF_001037465.1. Lineage (GTDB taxonomy): Bacteria > Pseudomonadota > Gammaproteobacteria > Enterobacterales > Enterobacteriaceae > Xenorhabdus > Xenorhabdus khoisanae. The sequence goes on along the minus strand of NZ_LFCV01000057.1, from coordinate 10,893 downwards.
AGAAGTCACATTGATTACCGGCCCGGTTAATTTACCGACACCATCAGGCGTCAAACGCATTGATGTAACCAGTGCACTGGAAATGCATGAACAGGTTCAGGCGACAGCAGCTTCACAAAATATTTTCATTGGCTGCGCAGCCGTATCTGACTACCGTTTCAAGCAAATAGCGACCGAAAAAATCAAAAAACAGGGTGATGAAGTCACATTTACACTCGTCAAAAATCCAGACATTGTAGCGAGCGTTGCCGCAATGGAAAAAAATCGTCCATTTGTCGTTGGATTTGCAGCCGAAACCCAGAATGTGGAAGAATACGCCCGCGGAAAACTCAAGCAAAAGCATCTTGACTTGATTTGCGCGAACGATGTATCCCTGACCGGACACGGTTTCAACAGTGATACCAATGCACTACATCTATTCTGGCATGATGGTAGCGTTCATTTACCCCACAGTGGTAAATTACAACTCAGCCACCGCTTATTAGACGAGATATTCAAACGCTATGATGAAAAAAATCGACGTTAAAATCCTTGATTCCCGCATCGGGCAAGATTTTCCTTTACCGACTTATGCTACACCTGGCTCTGCGGGTTTAGATTTACGTGCTTGTCTGGATAACGCAGTGGAACTGGCTCCCGGCCAGACTGAACTTCTGCCAACCGGAATCGCTATCCATATCGCAGATGAACAATTAGCTGCGGTTATTCTTCCTCGCTCTGGTTTAGGTCACAAACACGGCGTTGTTCTGGGTAATTTGGTCGGTCTTATCGACTCCGATTATCAGGGGCAATTGATGGTTTCAGTGTGGAATCGTGGTGATAAAACATTCACCATCGAACCAGGCGAGCGTATCGCCCAAATGGTTTTCGTGCCCGTTGTACAGGCTGAATTTAATTTGGTTGAAGACTTCGAAACCAGTAAACGCGGTATTGGTGGTTTTGGTCATTCCGGTCGTCAATAACTTTCCATAGAGCCTGATACCGTCAACCGATTTTCATATTTTTTGCCCACAATGTTTTTCCTGAAGCTGTTTTTGCCAGCAATCACCTCTTTCAGGAATGACATTGTGGCGAGAAATAGCTGGATTTGTTTTTGCTGTTTTAGCAGGGGTCTTATCAGACATGGCAGAAAAAGAACGTACAAAGAAGAAAAACAGACGTGAGGAAATTTTGCAGGCACTGGCGCATATGCTGGAATCCAGTGATGGCAGCCAGCGTATTACTACGGCAAAACTTGCCGCAAGCATTGGTGTTTCTGAAGCAGCACTTTACCGTCATTTTCCCAGCAAAACCCGGATGTTTGACAGCCTGATTGAGTTTATTGAAGACTCCTTAATTTCACGCATCAACCTGATCCTGCAAGATGAAAAAGACACCATTACCCGCATTCGGTTAATCCTAACCCTAATTTTAGGCTTTGCGGAGAAAAACCCTGGCTTAACCCGCATCATGACTGGTCATGCGCTGATGTTCGAACAGGATAGGCTACAAAGCCGCATCAACCAGCTATTTGATCGAATTGAAGCACAGCTTCGTCAGATCTTAAAAGAGAAAAAAATCCGTGATGGTCAGGGGTTCAATTATGATGAGACCATATTGGCATCACAGTTGCTGGCGTTTTGTGAAGGGATGCTCTCCCGTTTTGTCCGCTCTGAATTTCGCTATCGCCCAACAACCGAGTTTGAAATACGCTGGCCATTGATATTGACCCAACTGCAATAGCTTATCACTGTGCCTAATTTCCTATATGAATATAGGAAATGATGATAACGTGCGGTTTTTTCAGTAAGTTGTGTTAACATGTCCAGCTAGTTGAGTTCGCTGTAAAGCCACTCAATGATGGTATCGCAATCAGAACCATATAGTGTGTAATGTGCGGATACCATTTCTACTACTCACCCCGCCCACCCTTGGGCGAGGGGATTTTTTTCATCTGGTCTTACTATTTACTCTTACCAACGACTAACGCTTACACCGTCAGATACCGTACTCTTTGCGATAAGCTTCCACCGCTTCCAGATGAGATTGCATTTCCGGATTTTCACGCAAATAACTTACCAAGTCATTCAAAGTAATGATGGAAAAAACCTGGCAATGATAGTCACGCTCAACTTCCTGAATAGCTGAAAGCGTCTCACGCCCACGTTCCTGACGATCCAGACACAAAATCACACCAGACAGTGTTGCACCATGCTGCTTAATAATTTCCATCGATTCACGAATCGCCGTACCTGCCGTAATGACATCATCCACAACGACGACATTGCCTTGCAGTGGGCTACCAACGAGCGATCCGCCTTCGCCATGATCTTTAGCTTCTTTTCGGTTAAAGCAATAAGGCATATCGATATCATGATATTGCGCCAATGCCACAGCAGTGGTGGTCGCAATCGGGATGCCTTTATAAGCCGGCCCAAACAGCAAATCACACTTAATTTCGCTATCCAGCAGTGCTGCTGCATAGAAACGACCAATCAACGCCAAATCACGTCCGGTATTAAACAAACCCGCATTGAAAAAATATGGGCTTTTGCGACCTGATTTCAACGTAAATTCGCCAAATTTCAGCACCTGTTTTTTCAGGGCCAGCTCAATAAATTCGCGCTGATAGGCTTTCATTGGAGTTTCTCCTCTTTGATTTTTTCTCTATTGCAGGCATAAAAAAGGCGACTGTTCAGCCGCCTGATAAATTTATTATTTTAATGGATCTTGTTCCAAGGCTTCCCGCTGCGCTTCAAAAATAGTTGCCAATCCCTCTTTAGCCAGAGAGAGCAGTGAGAGCAGTTCATCATGGCTGAACGGTTCCCCTTCCGCCGTGCCCTGCACTTCAATCATTCTGCCATCATCCATCATGACAATGTTCATATCAGTTTCAGCCGCAGAGTCCTCGACATACTCCAGATCACAACGGCCTTCGTCTTCAACGATACCGACAGACACTGCCGCAACCATCGCTTTCAGTGGGCTTTCTTTCAGCTTGCCATCCGCAACCAGCTTATTCAGGCCATCAACCAATGCCACACAAGCGCCAGAAATAGCGGCGGTACGGGTGCCACCATCTGCCTGAATCACATCACAATCCAGCGTAATGGTAAACTCACCCAACTTTTTCAAATCCACCGCAGCACGCAACGAACGTGCAATCAAACGCTGGATTTCCATCGTCCGCCCAGTTTGCTTACCTCTGGCAGCTTCGCGTGCGTTACGGCTATGGGTCGCCCGTGGCAACATGCCGTACTCCGCGGTGATCCAGCCCTGCCCCTGACCTTTCAGGAAGCGTGGAACTCCTTCTTCAACGGAAGCATTACACAACACTTTGGTATCCCCAAATTCCACCAGAACCGAGCCCTCTGCATGTTTGGTGTAATGACGGGTCATTTTAATAGGACGCACCTGTCCTGCTGCTCTTCCCGCTGGACGCTTTCCTACTAAGCTCATAGTGTGATCTCCGTTGTTAAAACATTATTGGGGGCGCATTATACGGCCTAAAGTGGCGAATGCCTATCCTGCATCTACAGGGAGCGTTATAATCCGCCCATCATTTTACAAATTGGGAACGAATTATGATCCGTAGTATGACCGCTTTTGCACGGCGAGATATCAAGGCAGATTGGGGAAATGCAGCTTGGGAACTGCGCTCTGTCAATCAGCGTTACCTGGAAACCTATATTCGCCTGCCAGAGCAATTCAGAAGCCTTGAACCTGTCATCCGTGAGCGCATTCGTTCCCGTCTGACTCGCGGAAAAGTGGAATGTAACCTGCGTTTTGAACTGGATATCCGTACTCAAGGCTCATTAATTCTGAATGAAAAGCTGGCCAAACAACTGGTTGAAGCGGCAAGTTGGGTTAAACAACAAAGCAGTGAAGGTGAAATTGACCCAGTAGATATCCTGCGCTGGCCGGGAGTGATGTCTGCGGAAGAGCAGGATTTAGATACCATCAGCACACACTTGCTGGCGGAATTAGATCTGGCATTGGATGCGTTTATCCAAAGCCGAGAAACCGAAGGGCAAGCACTTAAGGCACTTATCGAACAGCGTTTGGATGCTGTCACCGTGGAAGTGGTTAGAGTCCGCGAACAAATGCCGGCAATCTTACAATGGCAGCGTGAACGCTTACAGACCAAGCTGGAAGAAGCACAAATTCAGTTAGAGAATAACCGTCTTGAGCAAGAGCTGCTTTTGCTGGCACAGCGCATTGATGTAGCGGAAGAATTGGATCGTCTGGATGCCCATGTCAAAGAAACGCGTAATATCCTGAAGAAAAAAGAAGCCGTCGGCCGCCGACTGGATTTTATGATGCAGGAATTTAACCGCGAATCAAATACATTGGCGTCAAAATCAATTAATGCGGATGTGACAAATTCTGCGATTGAATTGAAAGTCCTGATTGAGCAGATGCGCGAGCAGATTCAAAATATTGAATAGGGTTTCATAGAGACTCATAAGATATCAAAAAGCCAGATAATACAAGTTATTACTGGCTTTTGTTCTATCATGAGGTTGCACAAAGAATCACAATAGCGCATGATTATCGGGTACACCTAGGTGTACACCTAAGCTAGTAGAAATGATTTTAGGTGTACCCACTCTAGCCGTAGGAGATGATTCAATGCCAAAATTCACAGACAAACAGATCAGGGCATGGATAAAGTCAGGAGAAAGATTCGAAGGTAGAACGGATGGTAATGGCTTATATCTGAGTTACAGAGAGAACTATAAACATCCAGTTTGGCGTTTCAGGTATAAGTTTGCAGGTAAACGCAGATCCGTATTGCTTGGTTCGTATATTGATATATCTCTTGCTAAGGCCAGAGAGATAACAAAAGAATTATCAGCTCGTGTATCACTAGGCTATGACGTTGCAATGGAGAAGCAAGAACGCAAAGCCGAAGCGCTGGCGAAAATTGAAGCCGAAAAGAACGCTGTTAACGTTTCAGGGCTAGCAGCCGAATACTTCGAACGCCAGATACTTCCTCGCTGGAAACATCCCGACATATTGATGAAATGCTAAAGAGCATCGTTGATAGAGGCGCACCTACTATAGCAACGGACGTTCTACGATGGATTAGACGCATATTTGATTATGGCATTAGGCGTCAGCTCATTGATGTAAATCCCTGTTCAGCATTCGAGGTGGCTGATGCTGGTGGAAAAGAAATATCCCGCGATAGATGGCTAACCAGAGAAGAACTCATCATTGTGCTGAGGGCGTTCAGAACATCCACAATCAGCCGCCAGAATGAAATCAGCTTTAAGATACTACTTGCCCTATGTCTGCGTAAAATGGAACTGTGCGCGGCTCGTTGGGAGGAATTCGATTTTGCTAATGGTGTTTGGCATTTCCCAGCGGAACGAAGCAAAAACGGTGATGCCGTAGACATTCCTCTATGTCCGCAAGTTATCGACTGGTTTATGGAATTAAAGCCAATGTCTTGTGGTAGTCAATACGTTCTACCGGCAAGAAAGATGCAGCACCGCATGATCCCACATATTCAGGAAACCACTTTATCCGTTGCTCTTGCCAAAGTAAGACGAGAATTGCCGTCAGATATACCTAACTTCACCATTCACGACTTTAGACGAACCGCCAGAACCCACTTAGCCGCTTTGGGTGTTGATCCATTTGTTGCCGAACGTTGCTTAAATCATCGCATAAAAGGCGTTGAGGGTATTTATAACAGGCATGATTATTTTGATGAACGGAAAGCAGCATTAGCCAAATGGTGTGATTTACTGGTGGTGCTGGAAAGAGGTGAAAATTACAACGTGACTCCAATAAATAAAAATGTGACGAGGAAATAACGTGGTTAGCTTTATTAAATTAGGAATATTTGAACGAGAAGCAAAAACTCCAGCATTAAACACAAGACAATTAGCTTTATTATTATGTGGGTTAGATCCTGAATTAAAAACCCAAGAAATACCCACTGAAATGGAAAAACCTTACAATATTTATTATCGTCACATAGGAAAGTGGATGAATACATCAGGTCTATTTAGAGGTGGGAATTCTTCATTACATGATGCTGATAAAATGTTTGCTTTGGCCTACCCAATGATTGATGACGATTTAACACCGCAACCAATAAAAGATAGATGTTTAAGAGCGGTTGCCATAATTGCCAGCAAAAATAATGGAAAAGAAACATTGTTAAGGCTGGGAGGTGAGGAGCTATCAATCAAAGGAGCAGAGTTAAGCAAAAATCAGAGAGGAATGCACCGAAAAGAAGACGAAAGAGCAAATACTGACATACTGCTTGGTTTACTAGTGAAGCTCCTTGCCAAGAAGGTAGGTCACTCGTACGGAACTATTGAAAAACCTCAGATCTCAACCATATACAATGAGCTATGCAAACTAGCAGACGAAGAAGGCATTCCGCTGACTGGGCTATCAAAATCAACCATTTATGCAAAAATACGTAATTCCATTAGCAGTATTACTTACTTAATTAACTACATAAAATAGATTTTTGCTCACGGCTCTTTCATCTCACCATTTCACTCCGTTCATGGCGTTTCACATAGACTCATACAGCTTCATTCTATTCAAAACGCCATGGTTAGAGATTTTATAAGCGTTTAAAAGTGATTGAAGGTGTATGGATATAACCTGAAGTGTATTGGCGTACTGCTGTCCTACTCGTAACGAATACTAATGAATAAAAACCGATAATAATCATCGTTATTCATAAATATCCACAAATATCCATAAACCATCATAAACAGTCAGTTATATTCTGAAAAAAACATAATAACCAGTTGAATTTTAATAAAAACACAACGGATAAACCTTTCACTGGAATTTAAATAAATCAGTGGAACATGTATATCTTTCAAAAGATTCCAGACTCACTGGAAACGCTGGTTACTTACCCATACTATAGGAGCATGTACTTTCATTCAGAGACAAGTAACCGCATGTTAAAACAAATAAATAGCTTTCCTGAGAGTGGTAATGTCCGTATTAAAAATGTTGCTCAATTTTTATCAGTCAGCGAAGCAACTGTTTGGAGAAGAGCTAAAGATCCCGATTTCCCTAAACCAATAAAGCTAACTCCCCGAATCACTATTTTCGATGCGCAAGAAATAAGGAACTGGGTAGACAGCAAAAGAAATGTGAGGTGATGTAATGCCGAAATTTATATTACCAACTGACGATCAGCGGAAATATATTCTTTCTGTTTATGGTGAGATTGAAAGAAGAATAAGAGAAATGGAACGTGAAAGAATATCCGGTATTTCTCGCAGTCATTGCCATAAATTAGAAACATTGGGCTTATTTCCTCCTCGCTGTCATTTTGGGCGTAATTCCTGTGCATGGTTATTAAGTGATGTTTTATGGTGGGTACGTAACCCGCCAACAGTAGAGAATGTAAATAATCCCTACAGCCGAAAACCGAATTAATTAAGACAGGGTAAAAATATGCAATCTAAAAATGTGGCCTTAAATGGTCAGGGACTCTCTCACGCTGAAAACAGCCAGAACGATATTTTAAGTATTCGCAAAGCGGTTATTTCCGGCGACTGGTCATCGATTAACAAAGGTATTTTCACACTTACTGATTTGGGCTTGCGTCACAATGGACAGGGGTTAGTTTGGCTTAATTCTGGTGTATCGGTTCATGATGCAGAAAGTGATACAGGGCTGACAGGCAAGGATAAGCAATCCCATGAGTATCATTCAGAGGTGTGCTCAGTTAACTATTTGAATAGTGGTAACTATTATGGATTTGTCCAGCTCAAGGATATTGATAGCTATGCCCTGAATATCATTACTTCAATCAGTTCTGAATATCACACTCGTAAAGATGGCACACCATTAGCGACGTTTGCACTACTGATTGAGCAGAAACAACGGAAGCAAGCGGTTGATAACTGGGTTTTGTTTCGCAGCCCTAGCCAACCAGATAAGTACACGATCCTCAATAAGCAACATCATCATGAACTTGAGAAGTGCTATCAGGCGAAAGGCTGGAAGCGCGAGCCGTTGGAACATTTAAGTAAATTACTCCGCAATGATGCCGAATTCAGCAAACTTATGCACAGACTGGGTTACATCAAAGCCCGTACTCGTCAAATTACAGGCGTATATCAAATGTTTTGGATTTATCGGCATAAAGAAAAAGGATTCAAAGAGGTGTGCTCAACAGAAAAGCCTAAAAACAATAAGATAACTCCATTTGTCCAGTATATAAAACGACCAATAAATACATTTAAGCGTATTGCTGTAGATGGTCAGTGGCTCTATGTCTATGCCGATCACATTCGCTTTCTGACTAAAAAACGCCACCGTGTGAAGGGCGTTCGGGTTCAGGGATATACGGCTAATGGTATTGAGATGAGAGAAATAAAATGATGCACGGAAGCGATTCTATAGGTTTAAGCGAGAGTATTATTTCTGGTGACTCCTTGAGGTTAAGGAGTCTTCAATCTCAGAACTACATATCTTTAAGAGGTGTAGTTATAAATCAATCGGCGAAATTTTTCGCTCAGTCACACCTACAGCAAGCTATTGATTTATCCGAGGCCGTCACTTTGCGGGTTACTATTTGTTACTCACAAACTTTGCTGTCATCATTCTGTGGAGCACAAAAAGAAAAGGATAGCACGGCGAATGCTACCCTTTGGCGTAAAGCACATTTGTGTTACTGGATAAATCAATTAGTAAACTGCTCTACTGATTGTGGGTCAGTTAACTTCCGGTCTTACTGCTCAGATGATGCTTTGGCTTTGCGCTGGCGGCGTTTGATCTCACCTTTTATTGCCGTAACAATAAAACCAGCATTGCTTTCATCATTGTTTTTAACTTTTTCCATATTTTCCATAACTTCATGTGGTATGCGAACAGTAGTCATTTGTGATTTTGCATTCTTCGCACCAGTTGCCATTACTGAATCCTCTTTGATTTGGTGTATTTCATTATACATTAAAAATAAACAGGAAAAAGTATTGACGTATATCCCTCTCAGGGATAAAGTGAAATACACCTTGAGTCATTTAAGGCTCAAAATAGCAACGCCCCGAAGTGCTACCAACACTATCGAGGCGTCTAACCAGAACGTAAAGGAGACTTACGATATGGCTGACACACAGTCTAACCAAACTCGCCTAAAATTTACATTCCTAATTGCATCCGGCACTCAGCGGCTGATAGATCTTCATCCTGTCCGCCTGATTATTGTACTGGCATACAGCGAAAATGAAGCCCGTTCATTGGCGGGAATACCCTCACTGATCTTCGTATCACGTCAGGGGGCACGTCATGAATAAGAAACCAATCTCATTAAAACAGGCGCTGCATCGTGCAAGTCTGGGAATTTCACTTTTCACATTTATCACCAAAAAAGCCAAAGATGAACGCTGCGAAACTAATTTAAATAACCTGATTGCACTGGCTCACGGCATTCATCAAGAAGTTTACCGCGATTTGTTGAAACATGTCCCGCAGAACCCGGTAAATAAATTAGTCAATTGCCTTATACGCCGGGAAAGCGATCCATTAGGCCAATCCTCGTTTCGTGCAGGTTTATGCACCTCTTTATATGAGGTCATTCTTGAACAGGCCAGCCAACACTGTTCGGAAGAATTACACGATTTACTTTCTCTGGCCTGTGATATCAACCACGAGGTATATCACGCACTTTATGCGGCGGTGAATGGTGAGGATGAGTGATCATGAGTCAGAAAAATAATAACTCAAAAAACCACCCGTTAGATGTTATCCGAGCGGTGAAACAATCCGCCGCCAGTCACTGGCAAATGCTGTTGCCTGCTTGTGGAATTGACGTTCCGTTAAAGGGTAAGCATGGCGCTTGCCCGATATGCGGCGGCACTGATCGCTTTCACTTTATCGATGATAACCATCACGGCGACTGGCATTGTCGCCAGTGTGATGAGCCGAATCATGGTGATGGTTTAGATTTGATAGCGAGAAGTAAAGGGATCACCGTTTTTGCGGCAGCGAAGTTAATTGCGGATGTACTGGTAGCGCCTTTACCTGACCTAAAAACCGTTGAAAAACAGCCACGAGCTGCCAAGCCGATAGCTGAACGTATTGCGGCACTGATTGCCAGCACGGTTACGGGTGAATCTCAATATCTGACTAAAAAGGGGCTGAAATGCCCCAATCAGCGGCTATTGAAAGATGGATCGTTATTGCTGGTCACTCAGACATTAGACGGCACAATCACGGGCGCTCAGATCATTAAGCCGAACGGTGAAAAACGCCTTGTTTCCGGTACGCAGAAGAAAGGCAGTTTTATCCCCTTATCACCCATCACCGGAACGCCGGACACTTTCATTATTACCGAAGGTTACGCCACAGCTTTAACCGTCAATCAGCTATATGAGGGCGTTGTGCTGGCAGCCATTGATGAAAGTAATTTATTCACCGTTGCCGAATTGGTCAGAACACAATGGCCAAACGCGAAAATCATTATTGCTGCTGATAATGATTGGCACGAACAAGGCGAACGAGACAAAAACGGTAGGCTAAAAAAGAATGTCGGCAAAATAGCGGCAGAAAAGACCTCTATAGAGATTAACGGTTGGGTGACGTTACCGCCTACGGCATTAAAAGCCGATTGGGACGATTATCGCCAAAAGCACGGCATTGAGTCAGCAAAGCAGGCATTCAACAACGGGTTATATCAGGCAGGGGAGAAAACACGAATGGAAACAGAAGCGAAGCCCAAAAAGGCCAATAACAATCTGGCACAAATGGCAGCCAGTCAGCGCGGGGCGTTGTTAGTTGAACGCTACGGCAAGGTAGCGGTTAATCCTGAGAGTGAAATGGTTTATCACTATAACGGTGCAACATGGCAGACCATACCGGATAGCGAGCTGTGTCGCGCAATGGTCGCAATCTTCGATCAATACGAAACCCCTTATA
>NZ_LFCV01000056.1 GCF_001037465.1 Xenorhabdus khoisanae | reverse complement strand
CACCTACAATAACTCATTGAAATAAATTTCTTGATTTTCAATCTATGCGCAAAAAACACTCTGCAACATATGCCAAATCAATCTATTTTATATAGATATAAAACATAGTTATTAGAATATTAATGATAAGTTAATAATTATCTTTAAATTTGTGCGCTACCACAAAGAAATGAGAAGAATATCTCGTAGTATCAAGATGAAAATATCGCGTATAGAAATTATAAATATGACACTATTCACACATAACAGAATCCGTGACGTTGTCACCGATTCTGTTATGTGGAACGTAAGGAGCAGGATAATCAACGGAAGTAGTATGAATTATTTATCATAAGTTGCACATAATAAAAAATGTATATTGGTTAACCAATTCAGCGATAAATATGAGAATCGAACCGACGAGAATAGAATAAGTGTTATTAATTAATAGGTTATCTCTTCCCTTCCATAAGGCATAAGTCCAGGTTGCCATTGCAATAATATATAAGCACCATGAAAGCATTTTTAGTCCAAAGGCACTTTTGATATTAAGTTCCGTTTGATGTGGGAAGATCATATTGTCATTAACCATTGTGACTTCTGCTAACCATTCCATATAGGCCGGGTGCTCAATCAACCGTACAGTAACACTGATAAAAACAACAAAGAGAGCTGTCATTACTAGCTTAATAGGTAATTTTCCTCGAATGGATTTTCTTAACGGACAGCCGATAAATGATAAAGCCAAGGCAGGGCCTAAAGTAAATACTGCGCCATAGAACAGAAAATAGGTATTGATGTTCGTCCATGTAACCATGTCACTATTGACGTAAATAATCGCCATATAGTGGACGTCAATGACTCCAATGATGCCAATTGCCAACATGATATAAAAATAAACCCGCTTTCTAAGCACAACAAAAAGTGTATGTAGTACGAGCAAGCCAAAATAGACAGCGGCAAAAATCGTTTCTATGTTTATCCATTCCTGCTTAACATTGTGTAACGATTGGTAAACACTAAGTGGATATTCCCAAATATTCAACGAGGAGATAAGCCCGATACCTGCCAGTACACTACTTATTAAGTATGTTTTTAATAATGTTTTTTGCACAAGAATAGTTACTGAATGTTGCCATGTGTTTAGTTCGTACTTAAACCAGTAAACATAAAGTACACTCATCAGCACAAGCCCCACAGAACTTTGCACTATCATTGTAAATGCAATTAACAACCACTCACTCATGTCAATCCTATTCCATTTATCTGTAACCAAACAACATCATCGACGCGTATTACATCCATATATTATTAATTAAATTTCAATTTGATTGAGATATTATATGGAATGGTTAAAATTTTACGCAAATTCGACGTTAATCCAAAAAAAATTTCATATTTTTTTCGCTCGTGATGATATATGCCGCGATTAATGCGGGTATCTGGCTCTTACCAGAACTACCTAAATATGTTAAATTTACGCATATCAATCACTTCTAATGAGCACTCCCTATGATTCCGGAAAAACGTATTATTCGTCGGATTCAATCTGGTGGTTGCGCAATCCACTGTCAGGATTGTAGCATTAGCCAGCTCTGTATTCCTTTCACCTTAAATGAACATGAGCTTGATCAGCTTGATAATATCATCGAGCGCAAGAAACCCATCCAGAAAGGGCAAACTTTGTTCAAAGCTGGTGATTCATTGAGATCACTCTATGCCATCCGTTCAGGAACCATCAAAAGTTATACAATTACTGAAGAAGGCGACGAACAAATTACGGGTTTCCATCTTGCTGGTGATCTAGTTGGATTTGATGCCATCATTAACACTGAACACCCAAGTTTTGCTCAAGCGCTTGAAACATCAATGGTATGTGAGATCCCATTTGAAACGCTGGATGACCTTTCAGGAAAAATGCCTAATCTCCGCCAGCAGATGATGCGTTTGATGAGTGGAGAAATCAAAGGTGATCAAGAAATGATCCTGTTGCTGTCCAAAAAGAATGCTGAAGAAAGGCTGGCTGCATTTATCTATAATTTGTCACGTCGCTTTTCGCAACGTGGTTTCTCACCTCGTGAATTCCGCCTGACAATGACTCGTGGCGACATCGGCAATTACTTAGGTTTGACCGTTGAAACCATTAGTCGCCTGCTTGGTCGTTTCCAGAAAAATGGTATCTTGGCTGTCAAAGGTAAGTATATCGCTGTCGAAGATATGGATAAATTGACCGAATTGGCTGGTAAAGCTCCCGCCAATGTTTCCTAACGTTATCTAAACTTTAAGCCAGATCACTATATTTTGCTGATCTGGCATTCTTTTACCCTGTTATAGTTGTCCATATTGGTTTATCTTCTGTATTAAAGAGGCATCCAGACTCTGCGAGGAATTCAATATGGCAAACTACCAAAACCTCTTGGTCGCAATTGATCCCAATCAGGATGATCAACCCGCATTAAGGCGTGCAGTTTATATCGTGCAACGCAATGGCGGCCGCATTAAAGCATTTTTACCTATTTATGACCTTTCATATGAAATGACTACCCTACTTTCTCCTGAAGAAAGAAACGCAATGCGAAAAGGTGTGATTGGTCAACGAGTCGCTTGGATAAAGCAACAAGCCCATTATTATCTTGAATCAGGGATTGATATTGAGATTAAAGTGGTTTGGCATAATCGTTCTTATGAAGCTATTATTCAAGAAGTTATCACTGGAAATCATGATTTACTATTGAAAATGGCTCATCAGCATTCCCGATTGGAGTCGATGATTTTTACTCCACTGGACTGGCATCTGCTACGCAAAAGTCCTTGCCCTGTCTGGATGGTAAAAGATCAAGTATGGCCAGAAAATGGTTCTGCTGTGGTTGCAGTCAATTTATCCAATGAAGAACCTTACCATAATGAATTGAATCTCAAATTGGTGCGTGAAACACAAGACCTCGCTAATCGCATTGTAAAAGATCCCTTGATTCATCTCGTTAGTGCTTATCCTACTGCCCCTTTAAATATTGCAACTGAATTGCCTGACTTTGACCCTAATGTGTACAATCAGGCATTGCGTGGTCAACATTTGATTGCAATGAAAGAGTTGCGACAGAAATTCCATATCAGTGAACAACAAACCCACGTTCATGAAGGTGTGCCGGAAAAAGTGATTTCTGAAATATGTGATGAATTAAATGCAGGTGTGGTTGTTTTGGGCATCCTTGGTCGAACTGGGTTATCAGCCGCATTTCTTGGCAATACTGCCGAACATGTTATCGATCGGCTTAAATGTGATTTGTTAGCGATAAAACCTGATGGATTTGTTTGCCCTATCAAGGTAGATGAAGAATAACGAGTTCAATAAATGATAGAAGCTCATTGATAGATAGATAGATAGATAGATAGATAGATAGATTGCCCGAACTTTATTTCGGGCAATTTCACACCATATCATCAATAACATTTTCAGGATTTATGTCCACCAAATAAGCTCGCCATCTTTGTTTACTCCCATAAAGCATGTAATAAGTAGCCGTTTTTCCTGCAATTGATTGGCATTTCCTGTTAGAACAGCATGTATCAAATTTCCATTCAGTAGTATTAAATCCCCAGGGGCTATTTCAATGACCATATTCTCATGCTCTTCGAGCGAATCTGTAGGATAAGGAAAACCACTGTGAGTCAATCCAAGAGCTGAACGGGATTCTACGTCTGGGTCAATATTCCACACTTTCAATTGCCCGCCGTCTTGTGGAACTTCTGCATAGAAATTGACAGCCATTACGCGCTTGACACTCTGAATTTCAAAATCATTTTGCCGAGGATCACTCAGTTGAGCCAAATCATCATGGGGTAATAACAAAAACTCGCCTGAGTTATTCCAGTAGACTGCTTTGACATTGCCAGCAAACCGCCCTTGATGCATAGCTGGCCGAACCTGTAATAAATGTTCTGACTGTGAATTGGTTAACTGATTTATAAAATGAATCTGAGGATTAATCGTATCCTGAAAGAGTTGATCAACGGCTAGGCGAAAATATTCGGCTTCTTCGAAATATTCAAAGGTTGTTTTTTCTATGTGGGAAGCACCAAGGAAATATCCTTCTACTCCATCGATGCCGTCACCATATCGAGGTTTTCTTGCTGGAGAAAGCCAGAAATTATTAATAATTTTCTTTCGTTGTTCCTCTGATAAAAAATGACGGATTCGACATGCTGCAAGATGACCATCCAGAAGAGCATCAACAGCACTTTTTTCTATGCAGCCTTCAGTTTCATGTATAACAAATTCTGATTCTGCCAACTTTACTCCTGTGAGCGATAATTTTTTGTGCGTCATGGCTGTTCCTTTACTGTATTACGTCATGTTTTGTTTGTTTTATTTTCAGCTATTTTGGTGTTCATACTGGAATTCATTTTTATTTCTTGAGTTTTATGCAGCAATTTTCGTTTCCTGTGTAAAAAACCTAAAATAGCAGGTACGGGGCTGACTATTCTTTCCTGTTCTTTGAATTTAGAAGCATATCTTTTACGCAATTTAGGCAAAAGGCTCCAGTGCGTACCACCTGAAATATGATGTTCTTGATGATGACCATCATTAAAAGTTAGTAAATTATACAATTTCCCATAATAACTGACTGAATTAGAGAATTGATTCTCTGGATTTGCACCGTAATGCTCATAATAGTTCTGAACATTAACTAAAATAAAAGCAATTAATAACGAAGGTAAATAGCAAAGCAATGTCCATTGCCAAGATAGAGTAAAGAAAAAAGCCAACCCAATAAAAATAGCCACCCGATCTAAACGTAATTGGATGAGTTCTTTTTTCTTATTAGTTTCGATTTTTGAAATCAGTTTATCAAACCCATGATCATATGGACTAAATGGTTTCTTCCATGAAAATACTGCCCATAATACGTGAGGAATCATGCTATAAAGTGTATTGATTCCACTGAGAATAGCATAGTTCCACAATGTATTGTGTTCTCCGCTTTTACCTCCCAAGAACGTTGATGAGCTATCTTTAATCGGATCACCATTATCATTATGATACTTATGGTGATTTCTAACATGTGTAAGATTATAGGCTTGGATTGATTGCCCTATATTGATAGAGTTTAGCATGGAAACAAAACTATTCATGGTTGGTGATATAAACCATGGTGTATGACTAAAGAAATGTGAAATGACTATAATATTATAAGTGGAAATCAATGAAACAATAGCAATATTAAATAACCAACCTGAAATGGAAAAAACATTCCAATACCACGCTAATGTGACGCTCATAACAATATTTAACAAGCTAAAAATAAACATGATAGAATCTTTAGAAGAATATTTCCATATTTTCATATTTACCTCATCGTTAAAACTTCAACAGTGAATATATTTTCAAGTTAATATTTTTATTGCGATAAATATACAATTAACTTTGCCAAATATTCACTGCTAATAATTTTTTATTAACAATCAAAAATAAGATTGTAAACTACCACGACGTCTGACATCTAATGTTGCACAATGGAAAGAGCCACCGAAGCTGTTGAAATTTCTGAAATTACATGTGATGGGTGTAAATCCCCAACGCTTCATCGCTGCTATCATTGGTTCATCCTGCTTTTCTACAATAACTCGATTTTCATCCAACATTAATATATTCATATTGATCCACTTACTGGTCATATATAAAGGATGAGAATCAGGAATAATCGGTTTTGGTGCGTGCAATACATCCCAACCTTTAAATAGTTCAGGAATTTTCGATACTTTTTTAGGATTAATTAGCAACTTCCCTGGTGCAATGGGAAAAAAAGTGGCGTCAATATGCATTGGATTTGGATCATCAAATTCAAAGACATGGATACGATATTCATCACCAATATGTCTTCTTAACCATTCAATCCCAAAATCATTTGTTACATGGCTTTTCTGAGCAATAATGTCTCGACCACAACGATAGAAATCAGCCGCATCAAAAGTGGGTTCGAATTCTGTAACTGCAAGAACAACCCTTTGCTGCTCTTTACTCTCCTTCTCCCAATCGAAATTATATTGTGCATCAGTCAATTGGGGTTTAGGTGCTGCGTTCCATTTAGCACCCGCCTTGAAATATTCTTTGAGTAAAGATTTATAAGCTGCTGTTTCAAAATAACGAGAACGCCATGCCAATGGACACTCAATAATATTGTCGCCAATAACAAAAAGTATATCCCGAGGCATGGCGCAATATAATCCTGTACTCGCCCACCCTGGCGCACCAAATACTTGTGATTGATCTTGCACATCAGGACGACGAACTTTAACACCTTCACTTTCAAGAATGTGAACAAATTCTTCTAGTTCTTTAGAAGCGGATTCAATAAATTCTTTGGGAAAAGAACGCCCTGCATTTCTTTGGAAATTGACAATTTGATTGTCTGGTAATACAGGTTCCAGTGCCATATGCCATGCAGGAAATCTGGCACCATTAACAATACCAACAATAACTTCTTCAAGTGGATCCCACTCAGTATATGCATTAACGGGTGATTTAGATGATTTTAAATGAGGTGGTTGTCTCATTTTGCCCCCTTTCGTTATTGAATGTCTCTTAATGCTCCCGTTTGTTGAGATTAATCAGATTTTAAAAATTAGCAACTCCAGTGATCTCCAATTGTATCCTTATTGTAAATATTCATCATAATAAACCATATAAATTATGGAAAATTAATCCGTTGAATTCACTTGATATTTCCAATCTTCTTTGTCTCTTTTGTGCTAAAAACCAGAGCCAAGCCGATTATTATCGCGAACATTCCAAGGATACTTAAAATAGATAACGTGTTACCTAAAAATAAATAATCCATTATTGCTGTTACCCCTGGCACAAGATAAAACAAGCTAGTGACATTGACTAAATTACCCGCTCTGATAAGTCGATAAAGTAATAATTGAGCAACAACAGAAATGACTAAACCAAGCCACAATGCAGGCACAATAAAACCTATAACGGGTTCAATATGAAAAGGCTTGAAAGGAATAAATAACAGGCAAAGTAATAAACTTACACCATATTGCAATGGTAAGACTTCAGAAGGAGCTTGATGGATTTGTTTCTGAAAGATGGCGCCGATACTCATGCAAAACAGAGCTGCCAAAGCAAAAAAAGTGCCTGAAAAGGAAAATTCCGTCAATACCAAACCTTGAAATACCACCAGCATTAAGCCAATGAAAGATAAGATTAATCCCATTAAACGGTAAGCAGTGAAGTGCCTTTCCATCACCCAAAGTGTAATAATCGGTTGAATTCCCATCACTGTAGCCAAAATACCGGGCGTTATACCATGTTCCAATGCCAGAAAATAAAAAATAGAATATCCACCGATGATCAATAAACCCACTGTGGCAACTTTTTTCCTATTTCCAGGAGCAGGAAGGTAACGTTTTTTGAACATACAGAGTATCAACAGAAACAGAAAAGCAATGGAAAAACGTACCGTCAAAATGGCAAAAGAAGAACTATGATCTAACCCCCAACGGGAAAAGATAGCGCCACTGCTCCATAATAAAACGAAAAGAGAAGTTGGACCGTAAGTACTCCAAAGTGTTTTTGAGGTCATATAAATACACCTATCAATGGTTATTGATAAAAAACTAAATAATTAACATTGAATGAGCGGTATGTCGAACGATATTTGATCATAAAAAGAGTCAGTTCAGGAAATGAGGAGCATTGAATTTTTTAGCGATAAGTATGAACTCATATTTTTATTGGATAAAAAGCCCCCCTGATGTGAAGTGACACAATAAAGAAAGGAGCTTTGTTTTTAGTTAAGGTTAGAAAATAGTTCTTCTCTGTCAAAAATTGAGATTTCTGGCGGCATTCTTTAAGCGTTCATCTCCACGTCGATCATATTTCTGGGTCGTGGTAATACTTGAATGCCCCATTGCATCTTTGACGGTTACGATATCTTCACCATTATCCAACATGGCTGATGCAAATGTTCTGCGCAGATCATGGGGAGCAAATTTTTCCAATCCACTTTCTATTCTGCGTATCTCAAGGATGTGATAAATAGCTTGATCTGACAAGCGGTTATCAGTTACGTCATCATGGCGACGAATGCGGGTAAAAAGCGGGCCGGCATGATCCCCGCGAACTTCATCTATCCAACGGTTTAAACGTTCCCATGTTCCTTCGGGCATATAAGATAAGCGTTCTTTATTCCCTTTTCCCATAACCCTTAATGCTTGTTCGCGACGAATAATGTGTTTCATATCTAACGAAACAATTTCTGATCGTCTCAGACCACAACCTAAAAGCACTCCAATAATCGCAGCGTCACGTAATCCTTTTGTACTAACATCGTTTTCACAGGTAAAAAATAGATCTTTTATTTCATAACGCTCAAGCGCCCTGCCTTTTGGCAATCGATTTCCCCTGACAGATCGCACTTGTTTTATATGTTGAAAATTGTCGGTGTCGAGTTGTTTCATTGTCCAGGCTTCCAATGCAACACCTTTCAAAGCAGAAAGATAAGTATTAATTGTTGCCGGCGCTTTACCCGAATCTGAAAGCATTTCCATAATTGCTTGAACATGGTGACGACGGAGTGCGTGCCAAGCACAGTCCCGCACATTTTGATATCCCAACATTTTTGCCACGATATCCAAAAATGATTTCATCGTTTGGCGACTGCGTTTTGAGCCAAGACTGACAAGATATGCAACTGCGGGGTTTTCATATATCTGCTTTCCCGATGCTGATATCGACATCAGCTTACCCTGATTTTGTTGAGAGTCGGTTAGCACAATAAGTGATTTTTTATCACCACTATTT
Source organism: Xenorhabdus khoisanae (assembly GCF_001037465.1). GTDB lineage: Bacteria > Pseudomonadota > Gammaproteobacteria > Enterobacterales > Enterobacteriaceae > Xenorhabdus > Xenorhabdus khoisanae. The sequence continues at coordinate 49,321 of NZ_LFCV01000056.1, read as the reverse complement.
TCGTGGTTATCTTTATTTTGATTGTGATTGTTCAAAGCTACCTCCCGACTTCAATGTCTACAGTTCGCCAAAACATAATCCATTGATAGAGTTTGAACGGAACAGATATTTCCATTTTATTATCCCTAATAGTTTGTTTTTCACGCAATCTAAGTGCATCTTAGCGGTTATGCTACGTAAAAATTACGGCTAATTACTCACACCATCTTATTCAATAAACCTTACTTTTTCAAATGTATCTTTTAATAAGTAGAATAAATACGGATTGATAATGTTTAGTTAACTCGTTGATAAGGAACAATAAAGTTTGTACGCAAGGGATAATTTCTGATGTACAACACATTGATGTAGCTGTGTTGTGTTGTCTTCAGATCATCAAAAGTGGCTGGATCAACGCAGTTTGTGTTGTTGAGTGAAATTGGCATTATTGAACTTAACATAGACAAACCTGCTTATGCTGGTCAACATTACTAAATGGCAAAAAGTTTGCCCATAGTAGATTTCCAACATCATTTTATGAGCCTAATGTGTGAGTCACTATCGATATTGATACGACCGCAGTATACCTTCAAAGTAAAAATGTTACGCCTGTGGGCAAGGCACTGACGTCCGAATAACGCCAGATACAGGCACATTAACCTTAAGTTTTCCCGGTATCAGTGGTAAACAGAAAAGCTTATTGCTCAGCCTGAGCGATATCATTCTGCATATCCGTTACACCATTCGTTCTTGATCCAAACATTAACTGAACAGAGACCCTGTACAGGGTCTCTGCCCACACATTGGAAAAACCCACTTTGTCATTCATGACAAAGTGGAAATGAACATGATTGTTATGCTTCGGATTCATTATGACGCGCTGAGGCGTTAAAGAAGAAGTTATTAAAAGCCCGTTTAAAACCGCTCCAGGTAACCCGGCTAGCGGCATTGGCAACGTCCTCCCCAACGGCATGATGAGCGGCCGCAGCTGTCCCGCCAATGGCTGCACCAACCCATTCACTGGGTGTACGGCTATAAGGCAATAATACTTCAGAAATATTTCTTCCTACACTTTCTCCTATCATTCGGCCAAACCAGCCCCTGGAACTGACAGCATGGGAAACGGCAGAGCTAATGCCTCTTCTGAGCAGTAACCGGCCTATAAACCGATAAGGGCCATCCCATAGATTACCAATGAGCCTTCCCCATCGAGCACCATACATAGCGCCAATCGCTGCCCGTTCACCAAGCTCAGAACTTCCCTGATGGCGGCCAAGTAATATTCCGCCAATAATTGCGCCTGATAGTGCCCCTAACCGCTCTGGCGCGCTGACATTACCGGGCCTGAGCGTATCCAGCGTACCTTGTCCGGCGGGTGTGGCAATACTGATAGCCATGCCCGTGTTATGTTCTCCGGCTAAAGCCATTAATCCTCCAACGGTTACCGCGGTTCCTACGGAAATGGCTGTCCCTGTCGAAGAGCTGTTAAATAGTGCAGACGTAACAAGCGATGTGATAGCAAAAGCGCCTATCTGAACGGGAACAGAACGTTTACGCGTCAGATAACTTAAAACTTCCCCAATTTTTTCTGAGATGTTGTTCGCGAAAAACCCCATCACCGCCCCGGAGACAAAACCCCCAATTGCAGCCCCGACGATCCCCCAAGGCGTCGCTCCCGCAATCGTTGCTGCCTTAACCCCCAGACTTGCCATCCCCACACCCAGAACAAAAGATCGTAATCCTCGGTTTAATTTCAAAAATGTATCAAAGGAAGCGCCTTGTTCAAGAAGATGTTCTGTAGTGGTGTTTACTGCCCGTCGATAGGCTTTTTTCCCTATCCAGGCAAGGACTCCCTGACCAGGAAAACGGCCATCAGGATCAGAAAAAACGATGGGGTTATTCCTGCACATTCTGAATAAATTGAGACCATCGACCTCACCTTCAGGATCTACACTCAACCATCGCCCTGTCCACGATTGATAATAACGATAGCCGTAGTAATACAACCCTGTTACATCCCGTTCTTTGCCAGAATAACGCACGGTTTTGTAATCCGCTTCTGACTGACTTCGGGCTGCCCACACGGCAGTTCCCCCATAGGGGTAATATTCTTCCTGACTAATGATCTGCCCGTCACTGTCCAATTCCAGCCCGCTGCTGCCAATCAGGTTGCCATAACTGTAACGCAGCTGATCATTGCTGATATCCGCCGGTTTGCCGGTTTCCCAATGCAGCACCCGGACTTGTGCCTGACCCGCTTCACCCACAGTGATGACCTGCAAAAACTCTTTTAATGTATTGCCGCTATATGTCGTGCGCCATTCCAGCTCTGGCAAATATAATGTTCGCTGTATTTGCTCACTGTTACCTGTCTTCTGAATATGAGTCTTAATCACACGCTGACTGTCTGCGTCATAGCGGTAGAATTCCTGATCAGGCGTCGTATTTTCCCTGTTGACCAATATCACTTGTTGTAATTCGTCACGGGGTGTCCAGCAAAGATCCTGACCGGGAACAAGCCGGGTCTGATGTCCGCCGGGGGTGAACAACATATCCACCTTAGTGGGATCTTTCGCCAGCTCCTCCAATACAGCCCGGTTGCTGTGATCTGAGACTGTCATGTTCGTTGTGTAGTTATTATCGGTGATCGGTGAATTATGGCGAATTCTGGTCAGATTTCCCCCACGATCGTAGTCGTAAGTGCGAGAGTAATTAGTATAAGTATTGTTATCAATCAGAGCGGGGATGGGTAACTGGTTTTTTTGTCGGCCAATATTCGCCATTTCACGCCCAGTGACGGAAACCAGTTGGTACAGGCTGTCGTAGGTGTAAGTATTTTCCGGTACAATTTTCTGGTTGCGCCAAAAGCGGGTAATTTCAGCATCGTTAGTTGATTTCAGCACATTTCCGACAGGATCATATTCATAACGCAGATTCTGTAAAATTTTCTCCCCAGCGGCATGACCAGAAGGACGTTCTGTTTTTATACCAATAATGCGTTGCGTCTCGGGTTCATGTGTATATGTGGTCACTATCCCGTTACCATGTTCCTCCCGTAGCTTCTGGCTGGCAGCCGAATAGGTCAGGGATTTAATAATAACCTGTTCTTGTTTCCCCCTCAGCGCCAACCAACTGCCTTGAAGCAGACCGGCCACATCATAGGCGATACGTTGCTTGTTTCCGGCAGCATCTGTACTCGTTAATACCGTTCCGGTGGCATCTGTTGTGCTGACAGAAGTGAATTTTTCCGGCGCCAGCACGTTTTTCCAGCCAGATTCATCCATACCTTGCCAATTTGCTTCCCTGTCATCTTTCAGTAATTGCTGTGTAATGGACAAGGGTATGCCGGTTAACGATATGCTGTTGGTCTGATTCATTCCGGTGGGATCATAGTGGACCACGCACTGCCCGGCCAGATTGTTGCCTTTTTCTGCCGGAGTATTTCCTGACCAGATCAATCGCTCTGTGATACAGGCGTTCTCTCCTTTTACCTGCTCGGTAATACTTAATAAGCGTCCCGGCAAGTTATCACTTTCATACTGAAACGTTCGGCTAACGCCATTGGCGCTGACAGCTAAAACGGGACGCCCGGCAACATCATGCAAGGCAACACTGGTTCCGGCATCCACACTTTGCGTACGCAGTACTTTCTTACTGAGTGATGACAAGCGAATAAGATTTGGTGTAATGGCGTTCTTGTCACTCGCTGTCTGCTGGCGTTCATAAAATCGCGGATCAATACTCTGGGTCAGCGCACCTTGGGCATCATATTGATAACCGGTGATACGTTCATCTGTTACCTGAGGGGTATCGGGGTGCCGATACCAAGCTATTTCGCGTACTGTCTGACCACGGTTGTCCAATACAGTGACGGATGGCGTATTACTGTGAACGAAATTCTTCATAATTCATTCCTAAATAAAGTGATGCATGTTCAGCGAACAGACATCACTGAACTTTATGCTGTCATTTCACCGGCAGTGTCATTTTCATCTTCATTCACCACAAACCAGGGCGTGAATAAGGATCGACGTAACCCGCCCTTAGCGGTGATAACCTGATATTCACGCCCCAGCGGATCATAGCAATGGGTATCGGCATACAGGTCCTGCCGGGCGCTGTCATCACTGACGTACTGCCAACTATTCAGGAAATACGGTTGATACATCCGCAAAGCCTGCCCTTTTCCGTCATATTCTGTACGTCCGGAAACTGCCCAGCGGAAATCGGTTATCGCCGTTTTAGGCTCACCATGACTTTCAGCCACAATGGCTCCGTACTCATCACGTACCCAGGCTTCCCCACTTTCATGGCGTACTGCTGTTTGTAATGTTCGCCCAAAGCCATCACTAAACGTAAACGTTTGACGTAATTGTTGTTCCGGATCGGCATCATAGCGGTCAGTAATTACGCTCAGGATATGGGGTGGATTCTGTGAATTGACTTGCATTGGCATGGCAGCGGCAGGGTTATTTTGTTGCCAGCGGCGAAAAGCAAGCGACAGGAAATAACCATCTTCAGTGATGATCCCGGCCGATTTCAGCTCTTCATAATGAGAAAAGTTGATCTGATTAGAAAAATCGACCTGAACCATCCAGCTCAGAGGGACATAAACCATCAGTCCTGCAACAGGTATACCGGGTTTCAATGCCAAGGCATCATCCACCGTTGTGGGGACAATAAAGGGGACAGTTTCATTTTCCTGCGGGGTATATCCTTGTCTTTCACCGTTTTCAGTCCCCCAGAAACGGAAGCTGGTTACTCTCCCCAGTGCATCAAACGTTACGGTGTGATAGTTATCATTGATATCTGTGGTGTTATCCACAACCATGAATCGATAATCGTAATGCGCTTGCATACGCAGACCAGCCGCATCTTCTGTCGCGGTGATAACACAGTAATGGCTATCCCACGTCACTGTCGTTTTACCTGTGAGCCTGGTTTCCCGTTGCACCAATGGCCGATAGAATCCATCTGCACCGGCGTATTCTGTGAATTCCTTTTGTCCCACCCAGACACTGAAATCTGCATTTTCACTGAACGGCACATTTGCAACATGCCAGCCAGCATCATTCAGCTGTTTTGTCAGCGCCTGCTCATCCATGACCTCCTTAAAAGCCGCCAGCGATCGTTCATCAAACTCTGCGGTTTCAATGTATGCTACCAGCGGAGGAATGGCGGGCCGTTCTTCTGGACCGGTATATGCCACACGTTGATGTCCCAGATAATCGGCTGCTGCATCAGGCAACAACAATGCTCCTGCACCTGTGGCAGCAAACCACTCAAGGGAAAATCCATCGTCCGGCACTTTATCTGCATGATAAATACGTGCGTCACTGCGTGAGGTATCCATCAGCCCTGTGATCCACGTATTATCATCATGATTCAGATGATGATAAGAAGAACGCTGGCGTGTCAGACTAAGGCACATCTGCTGTTCGTCGTAACTGCTGGTGAAAAGTGTTTCGGGCAGGGTATCCGGATAAGGCGATAACTCAGGCTGTGGACGTCTCGGATAGGCAATCTCGATATTGTCCTGCGGAAATCCTAACGCATCAGATTGAAGGACGATCTTTTGGCTGCACTGTGGATCGGTAGCAACCCGTTCATATCGGTATTGGCGGGATTCGGCCACCGAAACCAGTACCGCAGGAACGTCCGATGCCATAACCGGTAACAAACGTACTTGGGTGCGGGATTCATCCACTGAATAAGGTGTACTGGCCAGTATAGAATCATCATCCCCATACAACTCACTCCGTAAGCGTTGTCCTTTTAACGCCCGAAACAACCAGTATTCTTCCTGTTCGTTCGGCATGATGGCGATATCATCACCGGATTTTTCGTCATAACGGGTAAAGCGTGGGGTAAAATGGGGAAATGCCTGTTGATCCCCCTGCCAATATTCAGTGGACAGAAGAATATCGACTTCTCGTACACCAGTGCTGTACCAATTAACCGTACGCGAAGGGGCCGGTGGTTCAGCATGTGCCCCCTGTGTCGCACTCGCCCGTGAATCAATGTCAGTTTGCGTCACACGCCCAAAACCACGAAACTCCCGTTCCAGACCATCCCAGGCACCGTGTGAGTAATTATAATGGCTCGTCAATCGGTTACCGGAAATTTCATCCAGAACTTCCGTGCGCCACAACACATGCACAGGGAACGGTAAGTAGCTGACAGCCGTAATCCCAGATTCAGAAGCCTGTAATTTCTCATCCAGCCAGAACTGGGCAGAGCTGCGATAATATAGCGTGGTTTCTGTTCCCATATTGTTATTGACGGTACTCAGCAGCCAAGGCTTGAATGTGGTCATATCCAATCGCCAGTGCTGCACATTCATATGGGGGACCGTCAGAATAATGCTGGCAGTACCTAATCCTTGTGTATCCGTTACTTGTAACCGACAAGTATTATCAAAATGTACCCCATCCGGCAGATCGATACGCTGAGGTTCAGCAAAACGATTGCCGCTTTCATTGGGATAGAGTTCAAGGTAAGAACTGCGGGCATAAATAAAATCGGTGGTGCCTGAGCCATCTATGTCTACCATATACAATCTGTCGGGGTTAAAAGTTTCCCCGCTAATATGGAAGCCTGTCATAATCAGCGGTTCACCAAATTTTCCATGCCCCAGGTTCGGCCAGTAGCGCACGCTATTTGCCGTCACTTCCACCAGATGTGATTGCCCGGAGCCTGTCATATCACTGAATGCAACAAGATGACGCTCATTTCTGCCGGGAACTGGCAGTGGCATATCTGACAAATGAATCACATCCTGAGCGCTATCCCACCCTGCCCGATTATTTGACCAGACACGTACACTATTTGGCCCGATAAGCGCTAAGTCAGGCAGCCCTGCCCCGTCAATATCAGCCAGTTTTGCCTGTGGATGGAAATATTCGATTGGCACAGCGGATAATGGAATAAAAGGTGTCCATTCACCTTCCGGTGACATTGTGTGGTAGCCCCGTAACCCTGTTGCAGTAATAACCCAATCCAGTCGCCCGTCACCGTTTATGTCCAACAACATCGCGCTTTCCTGTTGTGCTGGAATTTGTGGCAGTGGTTTCGCATCCTCATAGGTAACAACATTCGTTCCTTCGGCAGTGATATCCCGTATCGGAGCACGGTACCACCAGGCTTTATGAGCATCCTGATAAAGTACGCCGGAAATTCCTTCTCCATATAAATCAACCAGTTGGTATGGCTGCAACGTGTTCAGTTTTTCTAACTGCGGCATGGACTGCCAGTTCAGATTCACACCATGATTAACACGTTGATAATCCATTTCCAGTGGGGACATCATCACCGGCGTACCGTCCGTTTCATGTGCCAATCTGCGGGCCGTTTGCAGTAAGGAAACCTTATTGTTCAGGTCATAATCCAGAATAAGGCGGGAAACCAGCGCCGGTGTTTCTTCTGCAACATTTTCCCCTGCCAGCGCTTTTAGCTGATGAAACATCAGAATTTGGCGACACAAGCGACGGGTTCGAATTTCAAACCCATATTCATAGCGGGAGAAACTATCCGGACGACAACGCCATTTTTCAGAAACATGGAATTCGGGTACAGAGTTCAGCGAAGATGAACGCTCACCGTAATCAAATACCAGATGAAACAACCAGTCATTGTCAGCAGGAATACCTGATTTTACAGCGAAAAAAGCGGTTTCCGACTGAGTATTGCCATAGCTGACTTTTGCCAGATAACGCTGGGCCGTAACACCTGAATGCTGAGCAAGTTCATTCTCATCACAGTCAAGATCGTCTTCTGCCCGATAGTGATAGTAAATATGTTCCCCGGTATGCGTGACGGTTTCCTCCATCAGCCAGCGGGCAATTTTGGTTTCATCTTGCGGATCAGCAATACGTGCATGGTGATGCTTACCGAACAGGTGCACTAAACCATCCGCCGTAAAAAGTACCCAAAAAGAAGTCTCTTCTTCACGTTTCTGCTGCGGCTGCCAGTGCTCTAAACGGACGATTTTTTCTGCCACACGGGACTGATAGCGGGTAACGATATACGGTTGTGTCAGAACAGTCCCCAACAGTGAGGTTGCGGTGCGTTGCTCTGGTTGCCCTTGGCTATCTGGCACAATACTCAACACTTCCCCATCCGGCCCGAGATACTCATTTTGTCCCGGATATTCATTTTGTCCCGGATATTCATTTTGTCCCGTATAGTGTGGAACGCCCTTGGCGGTACGCAGACTGATAAAGCCAACCCCACATTGCCAACCCATCCCGAATGATCCATTGCCTGCAATACTGCTGTAATTAAGTGATAACACCGGCACCAGACCACGCCCGACAGAGACCGGTAAGGGCAGTGAAAATGACGCTCCCCCCTCCGCTCCGACAGCGTTGAATGCTTCTCCCATTCCTTTCAGTGATCCGCCGCCTGAGGGCAATGATGGTATTTCAAGTTTCAAAGGTGTTGAACCCTGCATAAAAACTCCTTAAACAGGCTCCCTCAGGAGCCTGCCTATCACAATGTTTTAATTAGGAACGAATGGTGTAGCGGATGTGCAGAATGATATCGTTCAGGCTCTCCAGCAGCGCTTTCTGCCGATCAGTCGCATCCGGGAAACTCAACGTCAGGCTGCCGCTGTCATTCACGGAAATACCTTCAAACGGCAGATAACGGGGATCGTTGAAATCCAGCATAAATTGACCACTGTCATTCACGCCGTGGGAGAGAGCAATGGCACTGCAACCGCGTGGCATGACGATGCTGCCACCGTAATTCAGCACGGCCCGGATATCTTCATACGGACCCACCAGTGCCGGCAAGGTGACACTCACCTGCTTCAACTGACGGGTATTACCGAGGCTTTCTGGGTAGTCGCTGAAAATTTTCAAATCAGACAATCGCACTGAGGCTTCTATCTGGCGGTTGCTGAGTTTCAGTTCATTGCCGGAAATGCCTGCACTGCCTTTGCCTTCACGGAGGAACTGAGTGAGTTTTTCTGTCAGGCTAAAGCTGTCTGATGACAAGGTCTGGTATACCTGAGCCAACGAGACGGTACGGGTCACTTCCAGCGCGCGCTCATCACGCTCCAGCCAGGCTTTTTCCATCTCTGCCAGGCTCAGTAAGAGGGTTTCACCCGCCATTAAACCCGCCGTCGTGCCGTTCCAGGCGCTGCCGCGGATAAAGGTCACACCGGTATCGGTCAGTTCGCGGCGCAGCGCTTCCTGTGCCATCAGGCAGAAGGACTGGGTCAGGTCAAAGAATTGGTAATAAATGGCGCTCAGTTTGCCGCGCATCCAACTGTAGAGGGCTTTATTTGTGAATTTACGTTGTAAAAGTTCTAACTGAGCCTGCGTCTGCGACTGTTGAGTTTCCTGATATTCCACCTGCATCTGTGCCGCTTCGCGACGGATTTTCAGGGCTTCCAGCTGGGCATCCATCTGCCTGACTTCACCGTCAGCGTTATCGCGCTGAATTTCCCACTCCTGACGGCGGCGGCGGTAGGTTTCCGAACGGCTGATTTTTTCCGCGGAGTATTGTGAAGCGGACGCAGAAAGAGACAGCACGGACGCAGAAGCACGCAGTGCTGCCCCCCAGCGACTTCCCCCACAAGCGAAGCCAAACACGTTTGGCACTAAATCAGCCACCCCTTCGGCTATTGAGAGCGCCTGAGCAGCCACAGATTGGCCTGATGCGGCATCAAACAGTGACATCGCTCGCTGTTCACCAGCGTTAATATCTTCGTCATATAACTGCTGGTATTTTTCCAGACGGTTCTGCGCACTGCGACGGCTCTCTGCCAATACGGCGATATCAGCATCCACTTCATCGACGGTTCGTTGCTGAATACGGATGCTCTGTGTCGCCAGCTCCATACCGTGTTGAAGTAACAGCGTGGTGAGTTCATCGGCGTCATCATGCTCTGCCATATTGAGTAGAGAGGTTCCGAACTGAGTCAATTGTGCCACCAGATTGCGGGCCCGCTCCAGCATCACCGGAAAACGGTATAACGACAGGGTGCCTGTCGGCAATGCACTGCCGCCCTGAGAGGCCTGTACCATACTGGTGAGCAGTGCTTTCGGATCGGTGGGCTCGGCGTAAATCGCCAGTGATAGCGGCTGTCCGTCAATGGAAAGGTTATTGCGCAGGTTAAACAGACGCAGACGCAGGGTTTTCCAGTAATCGGTCAGTGCCGGGTTATATTCCGGCAGGAACAAACCGACCAGCGAGTTCGCGGTACGGGACGGCGTGGGCACCTCACCCCGGTCCAGCGCCGCAAGATCCTGCTGATAGGTCGCCTGCACAGTCTGGCTGGCCGCGATGGAAAGTGATGGTGCAGCCCATTGATTGCTGCCGTCATCCTCTGGCTCATCACCAAGCAGTTCCAAAGCGCGCACATACCACATTTTGGCTTCATTCAGCGCATCGCGGGTCAGTTCGCGATAAGCCATATCGCCGCGCAGAATGAGCTGATCCAACAGACGCATAAAGGTGGCCACTTTGTAGTGCATCGGGTCATTTTGGGCGACGGCATCCGGATCAATGGCATCCAGCGGATTGGCATTCCAGGAGGTGGTATCTTCCAGCGGTCGGCAGTTCCAGGTCCAGGGCGCGATTTCCCCGTTAACGATATAACCAGCCGGATTGTAGACGTAATTCATCCATTTGGTGGCTTCATCGAATTGTTTTTCCTGTAGCAGACGCTGGAAGCACATCATTGGAGTGTAGTAGAACAGTTCCCAGTAATAGAGGGCACAGGCGCTATTAAAGTCCAATGGTTCGGTAGTTTCGCCGTTATGTATTTGTATATTGGCAAACATACTGATATCCGAGTTTTTATTGATACCGATATCGCTGTTTTCACTTCCCACATATATAAAATGTGCTCCATTCCAGGTGCCATCATAAGGTTTCTTCTGGGTGGTTAAAAACACCTTAGCAAGATAATCAATACTGAGCGGTTTATCATCCAACGGAATAAAGAGTCGGACATTAAATTCGTTATCCTGCAACAGCCCCGAATAGATAACATGAACGTTATTATCAACTACATGTTTAAGGTTAAGCTTGAACGCCCGATTGGAGCCATGCGTCGATGGATTATAAGGTGGCAGAGTGAAAGTCGCATAAAAGCCTTTGCCCAACTGGGGTTCCGGTAACTGCTGGGTTTCCATAGTCAGGATGGTATCAATACCGGTATTCGCTTTGGACACCAGTTGCGGTGCCAGCAGGGTGTTGAGGCGAATGCGGTACACCCCGCGCTGCATATACTGTGCGCCAGCACTGGTTTCATACAGAAACAGAATATCTTCCGGATTATAATTGATCCGTTTCACTGACAACGTCTTATTGACTTTACCCAACACGCGCCCGTCTCGGGCTTTAGCCTCAAAAACGATGTTTAGCGGGGCGACATCTTTGGTGAAGGCCAGTTGTGAAGCATCAATGACCAGGGGCTTAAAGGTGTATTGCATGCCATCAAAACTGTTTGTCGGCAAGGAAGCTGCATCGGTACTGGCGGTAAAAGTCTGGGGTTTACTGCCAGCCACCACCGTAATTTTGATATCGGTATTGTTAACACCTGTGTCAATATCCAGCCAGCCAGAGGATTGATAAGAACAAAATATTTGGAAGCCTGAACCAGTATTACCATTAACAGCATAACTACACTTTTTAAAGTCACTAATTTTGTTGCTGCCAACATTGAAAACCTGGCGTAAAAGAGTGTTTGGAGAAAATTTAAACTTGAAAAGTCGAGAATTATAACTTCCGCTATTCCCTATATTTCCGGTTCCCATATCAACAGGAGTTAGAATCAGATTTCTTTCATAATTTCCGTAGCGACTGTCTTGTACTGAAGCGATATAGTTTTTCGTTTTATTATAAACAACAATTGGGCCCCCAAGATTTTGGTAACCACCATAACGCTTGGCGGTATTTGCTATAATAAAAGCATTGCCATACTGTGATTTTCCGTCCACACCAGAAAGCTTCATGGCGCGGGTTTGTTGGTTTCTGAGTGTATTACTGCCCCCATGATATCTGACAGTGAAGGTCGAGTTATTCAGTGTAATAACAAGGTTGTCACTGGAATATTGGCTGGCTATCTGCGGTATATTCCCGTTTTCCATCACCGTCAGAGTATAATCACCCGTGGCAGACCCCATATTCAATGAAGTGGGCATGTCAAAATCCTGAGCGAAACGGTAGCCGGCTTTCCTCACCAACTCGCTGTCTGTAGCGTTGATGATATCAAAGGTATGTTTCAGTTGGCTGTAGCGGCTCAGTGCTGTGTTATCCATCTTTTTCAGGGAACCATCACCGTAAATGACCATTCCTGCTACACTTTTATTGCTGCCGCCAAAATCGGGGTAACTTTCCCCGGTCTGGTATACAAAGACCAGTAAGGTGTCTTCGCCCTGAAAGCCTGAGGCGGCCAGTCCCAGCCGCTTAGTCTCCGGCTTGTCGCCGGTGACCGCCATCACCTGCTTCGTGATATCGTAAGACCAGGGGGCACTCCAGCTGCCGTCATGACGTAAAAACGCCAGTTTCAGGGTAAAACGGTCAAAGGTTTTCACCGGATCAGTGCCATTTTCTGCCACTTCATCTTTTTCCACCCAGATCAGGTGCAGGCGCTCTCTGAATACGACTGGGCGCACTGCATCTCCATATGGGCTGACTGCCGTATCAATCTTCGTCCATTCTTTCCAAGCATTGGCCGGTAATTTACCCGCCTGCATCCGTGAGATATCCACGTTACGCCAGTAGTACTCCGGCAGATTTTCCCGCGTTTGGCCGATGAACCAGGTCAGCCCGGTGTTGCTGTTGACGTTATCGTGATAGGCGCTGACCACTTTCAGATCCGCCACCGTTTCAAAGCGGGTCAGGTAGGTTTTAAACGCCTCTTCCACGGTATCTCTACTGAGCTTACTCTGGCTGATGTTTTCGAGCAGTTCATCCATCATGCGGGTCTGCCCGATACGCTGGGTCGGGTCAATGTAGTTTTCCGGATAATAAACCAGCCGTGACACCCCGCCCCAAGTGCTGTAACGGTTATTCACCGCCCAGTCGGTAAAAAACTGTCGGGTTGACACATCGGCCCGGGCATTGGGTTCTATCCGGTTCAGCGCCCGGTTAATGTAGAGTTGAATCCCGGCAATCGCCTCTGCCAGCCGGGTGGTTTTCACGGCAGAAGAGACCTGATTATCAATCAGGAAATAGCTGTACAGATCATCCCGCCTTTGCAGGGACACACCTTCTGGCGGGATATTCGCCAGAAACCAATTGGATAGCACACTACTCAGGCGCTCTGCGGTATGATCCGACAGTGCCTGAGCCTGTTGTGTACTGAGTCCGGCTTCCATATTTTCTGCCAGCGTCTGCCACTCATTCCAGGAAGGTAGCGCCGGCTCTGCTTTGTTCGGTACGGTCACGTAACGGATATTCACCAACGTACGGATAACCGCCGGCATGGTGTGCAGTTCTGATGCCACATCTATCCATTGCAGTACGGTGTTGATATTTTCCCAGCTCTGAAGACGGCTTACCCCGGCACACTCCATCGCCTGTGTCACCATACTGGTGTCCAGACCCATCACCGATGCCAGTCTGTCTGCCGTTAGCGTCTGCTGGCGCAGCATATCCAGCGTGTCAGAGCTGGGGCTGCCCAGTGCGTTAATCCACTGGTGGAATTTGTAGAGTGATAACAGGGTATCGATATTGTGCTGTCCGGCTGGCTGATTTTTTGTTTCCAGCACCGTGAAGCCGGAGATAACCAGTACGGATAGTTCCGCTTCACTGAGGCGCAATACCTGCACGGAAAGCGACAACTGGGCCATCACATGGCAGAACTGCGCCAGTTGGGTGGTTTCAGCGACACTCAGCGTCTCTTTCAATACCAGTGTCATAAATCCGGCAATATTCAGGCCGCCCGGTCGCAGGTTATCGGTCCACAACAGGATATAACGCGCCATATCCGGTGACGCCAGATGCAGCGTTGCCGCAATAAAAGGCGCGAGAATTTCAGCCTGCAGTTCCCGGTTGTCACTCTGCGTCATATCCTCACTAATACGTGGCCGGAGGGTGTTAAGCAGGTTATTGATTTCCGGTGAAATATTTCCGCTGAATTCGGGTGTACATAATAACCAGAGCTCTTCCGTGGTGATTTCCGCCTCGGCTAACCACTGCGTCACCTGATACAACCAGACAACCAGCTGCGCCAGCTCCCTAAAAGACAAAGAAGCCGTCGTTTTACTGCTGAACGGCGAAAAACTATAAAGCATACACAGTTCATTTACCGTTAGCTGATGTGCATAGGCCAGTAACTTCAGACGATAAAGTGAGGAGATAACAGAAACAGAAAGCGTGATGTTATTTTTGCTGTCCAGCACACCCGCCAGTTTACCTAACTGATACAACTCACCGCTGTTGATACCCAGCCCACGCATCAGGGCTGAACGGGCAAAGGTAGCTTGCTGCTCACCCGGGGCAATATTGACCGTATTACCGTTGGCTTCAAAGAATTTCCCTCTCAGCGGTGGCGTGTTAAAGAGACGGTTAAAGTGGCTGACACTGTCGTCATCGGCATACTGATTGATGACCGAGCCATTCAGCACCTGTGCGTCATCAAAACTCAGCGCATAGCGGCTGTTGTAGAACAGGGTATAGAAAACTTTGGTCAGCACTGAGTCATTGATGATGCCCTGTGCGTTATCACTGTATACAATAGGTTGAAGTTCATCCGGTGAGAGTCCGCTCGCCAGACACAGACGAATGGCTTTATTCAGTTTGAGGGCGAAAATTTTCAGTGGGTAGCTTTCGAAAACAAAGACAGGGGTCCCCCGACTGCCACTACCCTTGCCATGATTATAAGCAAAGATGGTCTTCCCTTCTTTTAGCTCATCAACGGTAAGAGGTGACAGTACATCACTTTGATAAACCGTATTCGCATAAATTGGTGCAGAAAACTTGCCTATAGGCTTGCTATTGCTGATCGTTCCAGCCTTACTTTTACGTATCATCAGGTCGCTATCATTCTTTTTAAAGCTAACCCTGATAACAAAATTATTATCACCTTGATAAAGCAGGTCCCAAAAATTTAGGTGCTTCGAATAATCTTTCCCAGGAATTCTGGTTATCTTGTAAGCCTCGAGCTTACTTTCACTATTGACCACTAAGCCTGTTGAAATATTATCAATATAAACAGAGGTATTATCAGCAAAGTCATTCTGCAACATCCCAAGATATTTTTGCACGTCAGAAAGCTCAAGGCCATAATGCCTGGCTATCCAGGACTGTGACGCGAAATTCTCGGGCGTGATATTTTCACCGAAGTTTTTCGCAAATAAAGCCTCAGCGTTCTCTTCCGTAATCTCTTCAATCAAAATGTTATAAAGTTCCGGCGAAATATTTGCCAGAATAGCCAGCAATGAAGCCCCTTCTGCCTGCCCCATAACCTCCGGGTTACGTGACAGCGCGGATAAGGTACTGTCATGCGTCATAATCACCTGACGGATAGTCTCATAAGGCTGATGGTAAGGGGTGTCAATGGCCTGACGGTAAGTTGACAGGCTCTCCATCAATGCGTCCGGGTTACTGCCGGTCTTGCGGGTAATATGCTCCAGCAACAGTTCATTAGATAGTGTCAGGGTGGAGATTTCCGTATCCATATTACTCTGGCTCAGTGCCAGGTCAGCCAGATCCGGGCGGCGATTATCAAGATGATAAGCCGAGTCTTTGAAATGCAAATCCTTTGCCTCCCGGTACAGCTCGGTGAGATAGCCCGCCGGTGAGAACATGGAAGCCACAGAGCCCGGATGTACAAAGGAAGAAGAGCGAGAACCGAACATTTCATCATAACTGCGCGAAAGGTCGTCTCGTTCAATACCCAGACGGATGGCACGGGATAATTGGGGGTTGGCACGGGTGAAAACACGCGCTTCCAGCAGACGATGATGTTTTTTTTGTTCAACCGCTTCGCGATAGAGATAGTGGACTTCCCCCCAGCTAAGCTGTTCCTCGAACATTTTTCTTAGTTCGCTGAATGAGAAAGGCTGAAGGTCTGCGAGAGTCATTAATTGACCGTCGCGAGTTTGATTGATTCTGTTCAGTAACACATCTGTACTGTACATAATAACCTCAATTATTTTATAAAAAAGTGTTTCAGAAAGTTTAATGGTCAATATTTTGTCGGTTACTATCTTATTTACGATCTAATTTTCTTTATTTGATATTAATCATATTAACTACGGTGTTATTACGAAGGGGGGAATAGAGAGCATTTTTTACTTATTTTTTATTTTCAATGATTAATTTATAATTTGGTTGAATAAATAACGTTTCACAAATAAAGAGTGGTTTAAAACGTTATGCCTTCCCTATCAATGTCAGACATGAGAATTTCATACCATTTCAAAAAGCATCAGAAAAATAATGAAAGTTATTAGGTAAATCCAAGCACAATAAAAATACTCAATGAGTTCATATGGTTACTCCTCTGATATTATAAAAATAATCTTATTTATATTTAGTGAATAAACCATGTATAAGAGGAATGTTAAAAACTGATCATGTAAATAACTCCATTGTGTTACATGAAGCGGTTATTAAATAACTCAGGCTCAATGTAACCTTGATTGGTTATTCATTGCCTATTAGATTAAGGTGGGATTATTAAAATTCAGCCGAATTTTACGCAATCGTTACTATCTTCTTTTGTTGTTCTTTCTTTTCAGCGTTCACCAATGATCATAATAAGTCCTGGTACTGCTGGCTAGGGGCTGTTGATGTTTCAAGTCCATAATTTAATCAACCCATATCGGCAGACAAACAATGATAAACACCAGTACTAACATATTGGCGTAATTCCGTTCAAGCTTATCGTATCTTGTTGCTATTGCACGAAAATGTTTAAGGGATCACTGGAATAGCGGCTTTCTGTTCAATAAAATTCCTGAAACGCTGGCTATCATAACCTTTATCAGCAATGACCACTTGGGATGAAGGCGACTCAGAGACCAGACTTTCTGGCATGAATACTATCATGAACCTGTCCCCCAGAAAGTTCCAAATGGACGGGGAAACCTCCGCTATCTACGGCTAAATGGATTTTAGTTGAGCGTCCGCCACGACTTTTGCCAATGACCTCATCATCCTCCGTCGCGGTGTCTGCACTATGCTGGTGAGCCCGAACGATGCTCCCATCAATAAACAGCCATTCTGTATCTGCTATTTCAGATAACCGACTGAAAATAATCTTTAAAATGCCTTTCTTTGATCACGCATTAAAGCGGTGAAAGACACTATTCCATTTGCCGAATTGGGCGCAATATCCCGAATTCAGGCGGTAAATCGCGCTAGGGAACACTCGTTCGCATTCGGTAAAAAATGCCTTCCAGAGTCAAACGATGTTCAAGTTTGTTATAAATCCAACCCGTGTGTTGCATTAATGCAAATAGCTTATTCCAGTGGAGATCTGTTAATATAGTTCGTAGCATGATGAGGAGGTCTGATTGTTTTTTCGCGAAAGTAATTATACCCAATCATCATGCTGTCTAATTATTCCCCGCAAAACGTCAACAGCCCCTAATAGTGACAGTACACATTTCTTAAACTTCATTCATAAATGATATCAAATAATTACACAGTAGAATTTCTCACTATGTACAAACTTTATTGTCTTTTTTGGCCCTTGTGTACAACACATTGATGTAGCTGTGTTGTGTTGTTTTCAGATCACCAAAAGTGGCTGGATCAACGCAGTTTGTGTTGTTGAGTGAAATGGGCATTATTGAACTTAACATAGACAAACCTGCTTATGCTGGCCAACATTACTAAATGGCAAAAAGTTTGCCCATAGTAGATTTCCAACATCATTTTATGAGTTCAATTGTATGAGTGACTCTCGATATTAATATGACTACGATTATAGTTTCAAAGAGAATAATGACGCTGTAGCGATTCTCACAAACCTTCGTTTTTGATCTGATTAGCCCCATGCAGAGGCTCACCAGACAATGCTTAGCAGGAGACGAGCAGCTTGCCAGCCAACGTATCTAGTAGACTCATTATTTTTCCTTTATTGATTCAAGCAATTGAGAGATTGGAACAGAAACTCTTCGGTCTTCTTTTGTTTTCAGCCAGGTATCTATATCCAGTAACCACCAGTCGTTGATAAGCAGTGCGTAAAAACGGCGTGAACCATCCCCATAAAATTCATGTAGTGGCAACTCCCAGCGTGCACGCTCCAGTTCATCGGGAAAATTGAGATGGTAATAGCTCTGATGAATATGTTCACATTCGCATTCTGGTATTTCCCTGACAATGCCAGTAAATTGCGCCCCATCCAGACCTATGGGGGAAGTTTTCTGCATGTCATAGCGAAACAGTGAACCACTGACTGCTGCACAATGGTGAATATTCCTGGAATGTTTGGCGGTTCTCATTGAGTACCACACCAATCTTAAAGGATCAAACAGTGGAACGTAATTGACGGTAGAAGCCCAGGGAAGGTTGTCAGCTCCCTGACTGGCAAGAGTGAAAAAGCGAGCGCTGTTGACTAATTCCCGGCTGCGTTGTTCCAGTGTCATGTTATCTCCTTGCATTATGGATAAAAGGTGCATCATTCAATAATCTTGACTCCAAAATTTCCCACCACAGATCTTGTTCGATGCGGATCTTTTCCCATTCGGGATCTTTGCAGAGTTTTGACACGGCCTGGCGATACTTCCCCCAAGCGGCTTCGTCGGCGAATGTGACGTAATGCTCAAGGCAATGGACGTTATTGCCAATCGTGCGAATATACCAACGCCGTTCTTCTGCCATCGCCAACGAACGGTAGAACCATTCATCACGTTGTTCTACCCATTGCCAAAATGCGGCCATATCCTGATGAGCCTTATGTGTAGGTTTTAGTAAATACATCAGATGCAACATAGGGTTCTCCTTTAAGCAAGTAGTGCCCAATCGGGGGTCAGGTGGGTACTGTATTGCTTTTGATAATATTGATAAAAACGATGGTTGTAATCTTCACATTCGTCTGTAGACAAAGGTGCGTTCTCGAACAGTAACAGTGCTGCTAGCGGCTCTATTTTCGCTCCACGTAGTGTCTTGGCTCTAAGGGCAGAAATTGATAACCGACATTCGTGCAGACCATTTTTTGCGGCATAATCGAGGGAATGGTAGTAAGTCAGAACAAAATAACGAAAGTCGTTATCATCGATCTGATAGTTCGAACCGTAATAGCGGGCATGAAGGGTTGTACCAAAACGGTAGAAGATAGTGATCCCCACTATTTGCTGGCCACGCCTGGCAACAGCAGCGATGGCAGTGTCTATGACTGAAGATTTTTTTTGGCCGTCAAATATGCGAAGCATCCAGTCAATTCCCTGATGGCTACCATATTTTTCTCTGTTGTTGGCGATAAGCTCCGCGGCTGATTTCAGTAGATGCTCATCCAGTTGACACCATTCCACCCGATTCCCTGAGCGTGAAAAAGCAGCCAGTTCTGCGTTAGTTCTTATCCGGTGGCGGGAGCTCAGTAGTTGTAATTGTGAATCCAGGCCACCAGTGGGTACAGGTATAGTCGCTTCTGCCGAGTGCATCAGTACCCGGGCGTAAGGACAATAGCGAGCCATTTCCAGCGCCCGGTGTAATGGCATAAAAGGGACAATGCTTGCGTAATACCTCTGGCTTGCGGAGTACTGAATCAGCATTTCGGCCATGGTTGACAATGCTTCACCACGCCGAGCGCCCCGTACACAGGGGAACTCATTATGCGTCGAGCGACGGGCACCTCCCCACAAGAATGGCTGTTGCCAAGGGCCTTTCAGCCCGGGGAAATAATCCGGCAGATAGAACAGCCCTGGACGATCTTCACCTTTCCATAAAGCGCAACCGCCCAACACCCCGGTATTCCCGTTCAGGGCAAAAACATCCGTCTGACCCAAAGCGTAATCCAACCCGGCTAACCAGCCGTGACTGTGGAAAAAATCATTGTCGGTAACCAGCGCATCCCACTCATGCCTGTCAATATGTTCAATGCTGGAGACAGAATATCGACCCAAAGAACTTAGCATGCCTCCCTCTTAATACATTCAATGATGGCTGCATGCGGGCATTTAACATAGGGAGAAAGGTCCAGTAAGTCCGGATTGGCGGGTATATTTAACGGCTTCCAGTTTATCGCATGGAAACCGGACTGTTGCAGTGTATTTTCTAATGTCGAATGCGACCAATGGTAGGCTTGAATATTGATATCGTACGGTGTCTGACAGATATGAAGTCGAACAGGGCTCCCATCCGCACGAGGTTGCTCTTCAATCAGGCGAAAACCAAAGGGACGATAATATTCCGGATCGGCGCTAAACTGTGGATGAATAGGGAGTGTGATTAATCGGCCACCTGGCTTTAATACCCTTGCCATGGTTTGGCTCATTTTTAGTAATTCTTCGTGGTTAGCTGCATAGGGCATTACATAAACAGCAAGGACGACATCGAAATATTCGTTATAATCTTCACTAACTTCTGAAATATATCTAATATCATCCTTTTCTTTTTCTTCGCGGCGACGGGCATAATTAAGCATGCCTTCGGAAATATCCTGACCAACAATACATTTGGCTTTTCGACCTTTCAGCCAACGTGTAATTGCACCCGGGCCACATCCGAAATCCAGCACACTCAGACCGGATAAGTCTCCCAATAAATTTTCTAGCGTTGGCAGCTCTAATTCTTTACGGTAGGACCAGGAACTCATCTTTTCATAGAGTCCTGCATACTCATCAAATGTTGAGGGGTTAATAGAAAACATATATCCTAATCCATTAATTAAAAAATGAATTAACAGGTTTATCTCTTGCAACCTAATCCAATGCATGTTTCATACAAGTATGATGAGGAGAAAGTTATACCTGCCACCATTCCCTGGGATAAATTAATTAAAATAAGTGTAAGGATTAAATCATCCTGAAAAGGAACATTCCATACTCTAAATATTACATTCAAGTTAGTATATAGAGTTTGGATGGGGTTTCGACTATCATTAAATGACATTTAATTGACACAAAGTGTCAAGGGCCATAGATTTCTTCCTGACACATTTTCAGAAATCAGTCGCACACTCTGTCAAATCCGGCATACATAATGTATGCCGGATTGGATGATTATCACTGCCATACTAAATGACTAAGTGTAATCATTGCTTGCTAATGCCCTATTGAGCACCTGAGCCAAAACAATTCTATTCTCTTTATCTTCAAACAGACTGGAATGATCACCAGGTACAGCCATCAGTCGCAGTAAAGAAGCCGGCATTACCTCACCCCACCCTAATGAACAGTCCATGGTTAAAGGTTCCTGTTCCGAATCGGTAACAACAGGCATAAGTGGAGAAGGTTCTGTCGCATAGAACTGATGCAATGTTACCGTCAGTGTTTCCGGCACATAATCCTTAACTATTCGTGTATAGTTTTCTCTCTGTTCCATATGCCTTGCGACTAAGTCAGAACTCAGATTTGAGGGATATAACCCTAATTGCTGTGCAAACTCAATCAATTGCACCCAACTCAGCTCATCAGTTCGCGGATATAATGCTGAAATTGCAGTAGAGTGTTCGTTCCCTGATTGCTTTACTAATTCAGTTAGAAACTCATGTTTGAGTTGAGTCTTTAATTTCCTGAAACAATGAGGGGAAAATGTATCAATCAACCCAAGGAAATCAACCTTATCGCCGCTATTCAGCAATTGCTGGGCAATGGCATAAGCCAGTACCCCACCAGAAGAGTAACCACATATCCGGTATGGGCCTTCTGGTTGAACTGCTTTCATAAAGGCAATTAGTCTGGTTGCCAGCATTTCCATAGTCGGTATCCATTCCTCGTTGACGGACGGCCAAGGCAGCGCATAAATCGGATAACCTGACTGCATAAGTTCAGCTAACCCAAAAGCATAGGAGTAATCACCTATCCCACTGGGAACAAAGAATAAAGGCAGCTGCGTTCCGTCAGATCGGACAGAAGTTGCACTGTGTTGTGGCTGAGATAACCAATCTGACATAATTTTTGCCGCTAATTCGGATAACACGGGAAATTGGAACAGCGCATTCAGGGTACAAAACAAGCCACGTTTTGCTGTCAGATTTATCATCCGCATGGCAAGTAGTGAATGGCCTCCCAATGCAAAGAAATTGTCGTGCCGCCCCACTTTCTCAATCCCCAGCAATTCACACCAGATAGCCGCTAATGCAATTTCTATCTCCCCTTGCGGTGTTTCATAAGCCTGACGGACAAAAGCTTCTTCGCCCGGTACTGGCAATGCCCGACGATCCAGTTTACCATTCGGTGTCAACGGCAGGGCATCCAAACGGACAAACGCTGCCGGCACCATATAGTCCGGTAACAGCTTACTCAGGTGAACACGCAGATGATTAATCAGTCTGTCATCTACGGGGGCCACCACATAGGCCACCAGCCGTCTATCTTGCCCTTCCCCCTGCGCCATGACAACGGCTTCACTTACCGTCGGATACTCTATCAGCCGGGCCTCAATTTCTCCCGGCTCTATACGGAAACCCCGGATTTTCACCTGTTGGTCGTTACGCCCCAGAAATTCCAGATTGCCATTCGGTAGGTAACGGGCCAAATCCCCGGTGCGGTACATCCGTGCATCCGGTTTACCGCTAAAGGGGTCAGACAGGAAACGTTCAGCGGTTAATTCTGGCTGGTTCAGATAACCCCGTGCTACGCCCGCACCACTAATATACAGCTCTCCCACGGCCCCCAATGGTACCGGATAACCGGCGTTATCCAGTAAGTAAAGGCGCGTATTGTCCAGCGGGCGACCCATTGTCGGATAAGGCTGGTCCGGCTCTATACGTGCCAGCGTTGCATCAACCGTACATTCGGTCGGACCATAAACGTTATAGGCCGTCAGTTGCGGCATACTGGCTACGGCCTGCCAGGTTTGGGGAGATATCGCTTCCCCCCCAACCAGCAGTACCAAGCCCTTTTTATGCTGACACAACCCTGCCGCTAGCAACATCTCCAATTGCATTGGCGTACAATCCAACACGTCAAGGTCAGCGGTGGTTAAAAATTGCAAGAAGGCCACACTGTCGGCTCGCACAGCTTGTGGAACAATGACCAGCGTATAGCCATTCAAGAGACCAAGTAAATTTTGTAATGCCGCATCAAATGAAATACTGGCGTTCAGGCTAACCCGGTAAGGCACAGATGAATTTGCAAAAACATGCTGTGTCAAAGCTCCATGCAAATTTAATAAAGAGTCATGCTCAACCATCACCCCTTTCGGCCTGCCAGTCGAACCGGAGGTATAAATCACATACGCCAGATGCCGTGAGGTCAATGCAGGTATTTGTGGGTTATTGTCTGGCAGAGCTGGTAATGAATTCGGGTCAAGCACAATCAGGTCAGCAAGGGCTTTATCCCCTAATGCGATACATCCGGCATTATCTGCCAACAAAATAGCCGGTGCGGCATCCGCCAAAATATGTGTCAGGCGTTCCCCCGGATAAGTTGGGTCCAGTGGCACGTACGCTCCCCCCGCTTTCAGCACCGCCAATAACCCTACCACCATCGCCGGTGAACGTGTGACACAAATGGCCACCCGTTGATCCGGTTCTACACCCAGCGCAATCAGCTGATGAGCCAGCCGATTAGCGCGGGCATTTAATTCGGCATAGCTTAGAGTCTGATCTTCATACACTAATGCGGTTGCATCCGGGGTTTTTTCCACTTGTTGTTCGAATAACTGATGGATACACAACGTATTCGGATACTCTGTTGCTGTCGAATTCCACGTTTCCAGCAGTCGTTTTCGCTCTACTTCCGGCAGGATTTCCAGTGTTTGTACGGATGTTTCTGGATGCTGCTCAAGTGCCTCTACCAAACTTTCCAGAGCCTGCTGCATATAACCGACTATTTGTTCCGGCGAATAGGGCTGCGCCACTTCAACCGTCAAACCTAAAGCATGACCAAAATCCTCTACCGACAGCACTAATGGATAGTTAGTACTTTCCTGAGCACCAAGAAACTCAATATCGTTCACAATGCCATCTGACATTGTTGGTAATACATTATGTCGGTAGTTTAGTAATGCACTAAAGAGTGGGATTTCACCTTGTACACCACTGCAACGCTGAGCCAATGCCAATGATGCATGTTCATGCTCTAGCAATCCAGCCAGTCGTCTGTGCGCTACCTGTACACTTTCCCGTACCGAGGTTTCATCCATATCCAACCGCAATGGCAGGGTATTGATAAACATCCCCATACCACTGTCAGTGCCTTCACCTACCGCCATACGTCCGAACAGCACCGTGCCGAACACCACCTTCTGCTGTCCGCTGGTACGCGATAATACTTGCGCCCAAGCTACATGACATAACGCCGCCAAACTGACATTCAAATCTTTGGCCTGACTGCGCAGGCGTTCATTCAGTGTCGATATCAGCATTTGATGACATTCTGTAACCTGAAAATCATTGCGATAGACTTCCATCAGCCCAAACGGTAACGTCGGCTCTTTTACCTCAGCCAGCATATCGGTAAAGAAACGCGTATGTTCTTCCTGACTCACTCCCATCCGTGCCTGAGCAATTAAGCGCCGGAAAGGAACTGGAGCAGGTAAGCTATCCTTCTGACCCGCCAGATAGGCCTGAACTTCCCGGTTCATCACGTCCAGCGTTGTATGGTCGCCAATCAGATGATGCTGAAGCCCTAATAAGATCCAACGACCATCTGTTTCATCTGTTTCTTCCCGCGCTACTATAAAGCTCAACAACGGTGCCTGCCTCAAATCAAGGCGATAGTGATGCGGGTTAAAACGTTGAGCCAGTTGCTCACTGACCGGGCCATCGGCCGGATCCAGAGTCAGTTCTGTGACAGACAAAGAAGCCTGACGCCAAACCACCTGAACCGGCACTGATAAGCCTTGCCAGAGAAAAGCCGTGCGCAGGATATCGTGCCTATCGACCACCCATTGAACCGCTGCCAGATAGCGGTCTAATAAATCCCGGTTAGCAAAAGCCTGTTGGATCATCAAAAGATAAGCATCTCCCTCATTTGCCAACAGATGATGGAATAAGATACCGTCCTGCAACGGCGATAACGCATAGATATCCTGAATATTGGCCAACCCGCCCGGCACTTGCCGGATGATATGATCAATCTCTGGCTGGGTGAGGTCAATTAAGGGCAACATTGCGGGTGTCAGCGTGGTAGTGGCGGGTGTAATGGCATTGGGAGGAACCACCACGGTTTGGTGCGGTTTCAGAGTTTGTGCCAGCCCGGACAATACCGGAGACTGGAACAGATCGCGCACGGCCAACGTGAGGCCAAGGTGATGCAGCCGTTCAATCATTCGGATGGCAAGCAACGAATGCCCTCCCAGGGCAAAGAAATTATCATGTCGGCTTACCTGTTCAACTCCCAGCAAGTCTCTCCAGATAATGGCTAAAGCTGTTTCCCGTTCTCCTTTCGGTGCTTCGTAAACCTGATGAACAAGGGCTTTATTATCCGGTACAGGTAATGTCTGGCGATCCCGCTTACCGTTTGGCGTTAATGGAAAGGCATCTAAACGGACAAACGCGGTCGGCACCATATAATCCGGCAAAAGGGTACTGAGGTAGGTATACAGGCGGTTAGATAACCCTTCATCCGCTTGGGCCACGACATAAGCCACCAGACGTTTGTCCTGACCGTCATCGAAAGCCATAACCAGCGCTTCGCGTACGAGAGGGTGCTCTTCTAACCGGGCCTCAATTTCTTCCGGCTCAACCCGGAAACCGCGGATTTTCACCTGCTGGTCATTACGGCCGACAAACACCAGATTACCGTCCGGCAGGTAACGGGCCAAATCGCCGGACCGGTACATCCGTGCATCCGGTTCATTGCTGAACGGATCTGTCAGGAAACGCTCAATCGTCAGCTCAGGGCGATTTAGGTAACCCCGTGCCACGCCGGTACCGCCAATGTATAGCTCACCGACAGCGCCCAACGGCACGGGCTGACCATCAGCATCCAGCAGATAAGCCCGCATATTCGGTAGCGGGCGACCAATGGTATTGGCCTGCCCGACCATATCATTCATACAAAATATCGACGTAATAATGGTGGCTTCAGTGGGACCATAACAATTTGCCAGCACAGGATGCTGACGGTGAACGGATAACCAGCGTTCCAGTTCATGATGAGGCATCGTTTCCCCACCGATACAAATGGCCCTTAACTCCTTATAGATGCGGCTTTCACCAATATCTGCGATTACCCGCCAGAATTGAACCGGTATGGTCATGTAGGTAATTTTAAAAGACTCACACAGGTGCCAGAATTCCTGCGCACTGAATGTCCACTGATCTGTCCGTAGAACCAAGGCTGAACCATTGGCGAGGGCGCTAAATATTTCTGATACACTGACATCAAAACAAGGGTTGCAGAACTGCAATACCCGGTCTGAAGCAGTAAACACCCATTGCGTATTCAATGCCGTAATTTGGTGCGCCAATTGCCTGTGTTCAACCATCACGCCTTTCGGTGTGCCCGTCGAGCCCGAGGTATAAATCACATACGCCAGATGCCGGGAAGTTAAAGCCGGGACCTGTGGGTTGGTCTCCGGCTGGTCCGGCAATACATTGGGGTCAAGTACAACCCTGACCGCAATGGCATCCTCGCCCAACGCGGCCCGCCCAGCATGGTCCGCCAGCAAGATAACCGGTGCGGCATCGGTCAGAATATGGGCCAGACGCTCACCCGGATAGTCCGGATCCAGCGGCACATAGGCCCCGCCGGCTTTCAGTACCGCCAGCAACCCGATGATCATGGCCGGGGAGCGCGTCACACAAATCGCGACCCGCTGATCCGGCGTGACGCCCAGCGCAATCAGCTGATGGGCCAACCGGTTAGCACGGGCATTCAACTCTGCATAGCTGAAGGTTTGTTTTTCATATATCAGGGCTGTTGCACCCGGGGTTTTCCCGGCCTGTTGTTCAAACACCTGATGAATACCCAATGGATCAGGATACGGTGTTTCTGTCCCATTCCACGTCTCCAGCAATAATTGGCGCTCTGCCGGGGCCAGAATATCTATTTTCCCCACCGGTTGTTGCAGGTCAGCAACCATCGCTTGCAAGACTGCGTGCAGATATCCCACATGCCGTTCGATAGTCGGTTTATCAAACAGCGCCGTGGCATAATGCAGCGCCCCCACAATGTGGTCCTCTTCCTCAGACAGGTTCAGTTCGAGATCAAATTTGGCGATGTTCAGGAGAACATCAGCCGGAGAGACGGCCAGCCCCGGTAATTCCCATCCGGTGTGTTCATTGTTCTGCCAGGCGAACATCACCTGAAACAGCGGGGTATGGGCCAATTGGCGTGATGGCTGCACGATTTCCACCACCTGTTCAAACGGCAGATCCTGATGTGCCTGTGCCGCCAGCGCGGTTTGTTTCACACGGGTGAGCAGCTCAGCCGCATTAGGCACACCGGATAAATCGACACGTAAAGCCAGTGTGTTGACAAAAAAGCCAATCAAAGATTCCACCGCCTGATGATTGCGGCCCGCACTCGGGGTGCCTATCACTACGTCTTCCTGTCCGGACAAACGCGATAAGACGATTGCCCAGGCAGACAACAGCGTCATAAACAATGTGGTTCCATGTTGTTCGCTCAGTTGTTTGAGGGCAGCAGTGAGTGCCGGCTCCAGAACAACAGGCACAAGATCCCCGGTAAATGACTGTTCAGACGGCCGTGGCCGGTCAGTGGGCAAATCCAATAAAACCGGCACGCCGGCTAATGCCGTACGCCAATAGTCCGATTGGGATTGCAAGCGTTCAACCGAAAACCACTCGCGTTGCCAAGCGGCGTAATCAGGGTATTGCACTGTCAGCGGCGGTAATGGGTTCGGTTGCCCTGCCAGAAAAGCAGCATAAAGAGTACTCAGTTCACGCATTAAGACACTGACAGACCAGCCATCTGAAACAATATGATGTTGAGTAAGCAGAAACTGATATTCATCATCCGCAAGCCGGATAAGGCAAGCGCGGATAAGCGGCCCTTTGCTGAGATCAAATGGTGTGTAGATCTCCTCTGTACTCAAACGTTCAAGCATCGTACCAGCATCAGGTATCTCTCGCAGGTCATGCTGAACCAAAGGCATTCCACTGTCTGATGCCAATAGTTTCACCTGTGGTTGACCCTCAACAGAGAAGAATATGGAACGTAACGCCTCATGGCGAGCAAACAGGCTATTAAGTGCTTGTTGCCAAGCTGTGATATTAATCTGTCCCCGCAAACGCAGAGCCATCGGAATATGATAGGTATCACCCACATTCTCAATCTGAGCCAGAAACCACAAACGTTGTTGAGCAAATGACAGTGGCAACTCACTCTCACGGGATATCGGCATGATAACAGGCAGTATACTTTCTTGTTTATCCAGCCGGGTATTTATCGCCTCAGCAAAAGTAATCAAGGAAGGTGATTCAAATAACACACTCAGCGGCAGTTCAACACCTAAAGCTGTTATACGATTCATCATCCGTACCGCCAACAATGAATGACCACCGAGTGCAAAGAAATTGTCATGCCGGCTGACTTGTTCCATTCCCAATAACTCGCGCCAAATAGCCGCCAGAGCAATTTCCATCTCTCCTTGCGGAGCTGCATAAATCTGGTGAGCAAAGGCTGCTTTGTCCGGTGCTGACAGTGCCTGACGATCCAGTTTACCGTTCGGTGTTAACGGAAAGGCATCTAAACGGACAAACGCCGCTGGCACCATATAATCCGGCAAAATGGCACTCAGATGAGTTCGCAGGTTATTCACTAATCCATCATCCGCCTCTGCCACCACATAGGCAACCAGCCGTTTGTCATAACCATCTCCCTGTGCCAATACCACGGCGTCACGTACCGCTGGGTATTCAATCAACCGAGCTGCAATTTCTCCCGGCTCAATCCGGAAACTGCGAATTTTCACCTGCTGGTCATTACGGCCGACAAACACCAGATTACCGTCCGGCAGATAACGGGCCAAATCCCCGGTGCGGTACATGCGTGCATCCGGTTCATTACTGAACGGATCTGTCAGGAAACGTTCAACTGTCAGTTCAGGGCGATTCAGGTAACCCCGCGCCACACCCGCACCACCAATGTATAACTCGCCCACAGCGCCCAACGGTACGGGCTGACCGTGAACATCCAGTAAATAAATCTGAGTGTTGGCTATCGGGCGCCCAATAGGCACTTCTGTCCCCGTATAGTCTGACGGACAATGCCAAGTTGTGGCACACACCGTGATTTCTGTCGGGCCATAAACATTAAACAGCGTTACCCGATTACACAGAGCCTGAAGCAATAGCGCACTCGGTGCTTCACCGCCCAGTATTACTGTCAGTTTTATCGTTAACTCCGGTAAATCGGCCCCATCCTGAAGTAATGCCGGAGGCAGATAGGTATGCGTTACTGCCTGTTGCTCCAGATAATGCCAGAGACGACGCGGGTCTTGACGGATGGTGTCAATCGCGATAACCAGACTGGCTCCACTTCCCAATGCCATCATCATTTCCCAGATACTTGCATCAAAACCCAAGGCGGCAAACTGTAATACCCGACTTTCAATGCTGATACCGAACTGGGTGATTTTCTCCTGAATCAGGTTAACCAGCCCGCGGTGTTCTACCATCACCCCCTTCGGCGTACCCGTCGAACCGGAGGTATAAATCACATATGCCAGATGTCGGGATGTTAGTGTTGGCACTGTCGGATTGTTGTCCGGCTGATCCACTAACATATTTGGATCGAGGACAACTATTCCGCCTAATGCGGTTTCACCTAAGGCGATATGTCCGGTCTTATCAGCCAGAACTACTGACGGTGCCACCTCATGCAGAATATGCCTCAATCGTGCTCCCGGATAGGCCAGATCCAGTGGTACATAAGCTCCACCGGCTTTCAATACGGCCAACACACTCATTATCATTGCCGGAGAACGGGTCACACAAATGACTACCTGCTGGTCTGGCCCGACACCCAATGCCATTAGTTCATGAGCCAGTCGATTAGCATTCGCATTCAATTCTGCATAGCTGAAAGTTTGCTCTTCGTATATTAAAGCCGGAGCATCCGGGTTTTTCTCCACCTGCTGTTCAAACAACTGATGGATACATAACTGCTCAGGATAGGCGGTTTCTGTCGCATTCCACGTTTTTAACAGCCGTGTCCGCTCAGTTTCCGGCAGAATTTCCAATGCCCTTATTGGCCTTTCCGGTGCCTGTTCCAGCGCCTCCACCAGACTTTCCAATGCTTGCTGCATGTAACCGCATATCCATCCGGGGTTAAACGGTTGTATTGCCTGTGCCGTCAGCCCCAGAGCATCACCAAAATCTTCTATCGACAGGACAAACGGATAATTGGTGCGCTCCTGCCCATCAAGGAACTCAACACCTTTCATTATGTTATCGGTAGACTCTACCAGCGTATTATGTCGGTAGTTCAGCAGCATATTGAACAACGGCGTACCGCTGGCAACCCCACTGCAACGTTGAGCCAGTGCCAGTGACGCATGTTCATGTTCCAACAATTCGGCCAACCGGCTATGCGCCGCCTGTACACTGCTACGTACTGAGGTTTCATCTATATCCAATAGAAGCGGTAATGTGTTGATAAATAACCCCATTCCACTATCAACACCTTCCCCTGCCTGCATACGCCCAAATAACACTGTGCCGAACACCACTTTCGACTGACCACTGATACGAGATAATACTTGCCCCAAAGCTACATGACATAAAGTAGCCAGGCTGCCTCCCTGAAGTCTGGCCTGATTGCGCAGGCGATCATTAAGTGTGGAAGGTAACATCCGGTGTGATTGTGTTATCTGAGAAGCATCATGATCTGTTTTTTTCACCTCAATCTTTTTTACCCCAAACAACAACGTAGGTTCACTCACCCCAATCAACATGTCGGTAAAAAAGCGAGTATGTTCCATCTGGCTGATGCCCAGCCGGGCTTGTGCTACCAGATTACGGAAAGGTACCGGAGCAGGCAGACTATCCCTTTGTCCGGCCAGATAGGCCTGAACTTCCCGGTTCATCACCTCCAGTGTTGTATGGTCGCCAATCAGATGATGTAACAATTCTAATACACGCCAGCGACCGTCCGTTTCCTGGGCCACCACAAAACGCAACAATGGTGCCTGGCTCAGATCAAGACGGTAATGATATGAGTCGAAACGTTGAGCCAGTTGCTCACTGACCGGGCCATCGGCCGGATCCAGAGTCAGCTCTGTGACAGACAAAGAAGCCTGACGCCAAACCACCTGAGCCGGAATGGATAAGCCTTGCCAGAGAAAAGCTGTGCGCAGGATATCATGCCGATTAACTACCCACTGAACGGCCTCCAGATAACGGTTCAACAAGATTCGGTCAGAAAAAATCATCTGATTGACCAACAAGTAGGGATCACCTTCGTCTTCCAACAAATGATGGAATAAAATACCGTCCTGCAACGGCGATAACGCATAGATATCCTGAATATTGGCCAACCCGCCCGGCACTTGCCGGATGATATGGTCAATCTCTGGCTGGGTGAGGTCAATTAAGGGCAACATTGCGGGTGTCAGCGTGGTAGTGGCGGGTGTAATGGCATTGGGAGGAACCACCACGGTTTGGTGCGGTTTCAGAGTTTGTGCCAACCCGGACAATACCGGAGACTGGAACAGATCGCGCACGGCCAACGTGAGGCCAAGGTGATGCAGCCGTTCAATCATTCGGATGGCAAGTAACGAATGCCCTCCCAGGGCAAAGAAATTATCATGTCGGCTTACCTGTTCAATTCCCAACAAATTACGCCAGATAGAAGCCAGGGCTATTTCCATTTCCCCTTGTGGTGCTTCATAAGTCTGGCGGGCGAGTGCCTTTTCATCAGGTATGGGTAACGCCTGACGATCTAGCTTACCGTTTGGTGTCAGCGGGAATGCGGGCAGACACACAAACGCGGTTGGCACCATATAATCCGGTAAAAGGGTACTGAGGTAGGTATACAGGCGGTTAGATAACCCTTCCTCCGCTTGGGCCACGACATAAGCCACCAGATGTTTGTCCTGACTGTCATCGAAAGCCACGACCAGCGCTTCGCGTACGAGAGGATGTTCTTCTAACCGGGCCTCAATTTCCCCCGGTTCAACCCGGAAACCGCGGATTTTCACCTGCTGGTCATTACGGCCGATAAACACCAGATTACCGTCCGGCAGGTAACGGGCCAAATCGCCGGACCGGTACATCCGTGCATCTGGTTCATTGCTGAACGGATCTGTCAGGAAACGTTCAGCCGTCAGTTCAGGGCGATTCAGGTAACCCCGTGCCACGCCGGTACCGCCAATGTATAGCTCGCCTACCGTCCCTAAGGGCACGGGCTGACCATCAGCATCCAGCAGATAAGCACGCATATTCGGCAGCGGACGACCAATAATATTGGCCTGCCCGACCATGTCATTCAGGCAATATGTTGTTGTAATAATGGTGGCTTCAGTGGGACCATAACAATTGGTCAGCACAGGATGCTGACGGTGAACGGATAACCAGCGTTCCAGTTCATGATGAGGTATTGTTTCCCCACCGATACAAATAGCCTTTAGATCCTTATAAATGCGGCTTTCACCGATATCTGCGATTACCCGCCAGAATTGAACCGGTATGGTCATGTAGGTAATTTTAAAAGACTCACACAGGTGCCAGAATTCCTGCGCACTGAATGTCCACTGATCTGTCCGTAGAACCAAGGCTGAACCATTGGCGAGGGCGCTAAATATTTCTGATACACTGACATCAAAACAAGGGTTGCAGAACTGCAATACCCGATCCGAAGCAGTAAACACCCATTGCGTATTCAATGCCGTAATTTGGTGAACCAATTGCCTGTGTTCAACCATCACGCCTTTCGGTGTGCCTGTCGAACCGGAGGTATAAATCACATACGCCAGATGCCGGGAAGTTAAAGCCGGGACCTGTGGGTTGGTCTCCGGCTGATCCGGCAATACATTGGGGTCGAGTACAACCCTGACCGCAATGGCATCTTCGCCCAACGCGGCCCGCCCAGCATGGTCCGCCAGCAAGATAACCGGTGCGGCATCGGTCAGAATATGGGCCAGACGCTCCTCCGGATAATCCGGGTCCAGCGGCACATAGGCCCCGCCGGCTTTCAGTACCGCCAGCAGCCCGATGATCATGGCCGGAGAGCGCGTCACACAAATAGCGACCCGCTGATCCGGCGTGACGCCCAGCGCAATCAGCTGATGGGCCAACCGATTGGCCCGGGCATTCAACTCTGCATAGCTGAAGGTTTGTTTTTCATATACCAGGGCTGTTGCACCCGGGGTTTTCCCCACCTGTTGTTCAAACACCTGATGAATACCCAATGGATCAGGATACGGTGTTTCTGTCCCATTCCACGTCTCCAGCAATAATTGGCGCTCTGCCGGGGCCAGAATATCCATTTTCCCCACCGGCTGTTGCAGGTCAGCAACCATCGCTTGCAAGACTGCGTGCAGATATCCCACCTGCCGTTCGATGGTCGGTTTATCAAACAACGCCGTGGCATAATGCAGCGCCCCCACAATTTGGCCCTCTTCCTCAAACAGGTTCAGTTCGAGATCAAACTTGGCGATGTTCAGGAGGACGTCAGCTGGAGAGACGGCCAGCCCCGGTAATTCCCACCCGGTGCGTTCATTGTTCTGCCAGGCAAACATCACCTGAAACAGCGGGGTATGGGCCAATTGGCGTGATGGCTGCACGATTTCCACCACCTGTTCAAACGGCAGATCCTGATGTTCCTGTGCCGCCAGCGCGGTTTGTTTCACACGGGTGAGCAGTTCAGCCGCATTGGGCGCACCGGATAAATCGACACGTAAAGCCAGTGTGTTGACAAAAAAGCCAATCAAAGATTCCACCGCCTGATGATTGCGGCCCGCACTCGGGGTGCCTATCACTATGTCTTCCTGTCCGGACAAACGCGATAAGACGATTGCCCAGGCAGACAACAGCGTCATAAATAGCGTGGTTCCCTGTTGCCCGCTCAGTCGTTTGAGGGAGTCGGTTAATGCCGGCTCCAGAACGACAGGCACAAGATCCCCGGCAAATGACTGTTCAGACGGCCGTGGCCGGTCAGTGGGCAAATCCAATAAAACCGGCACGCCGGCTAATGCCGTACGCCAATAGTCCGATTGGGATTGCAAGCGTTCAACCGAAAACCACTGGCGTTGCCAGGCGGCGTAATCAGGGTATTGCACTGTCAGCGGCGGTAATGGGTTCGGTTGCCCTGCTAAAAAGGCCGCATAGCATGTATTTAACTCTCGCATCAATACATCAACAGACCAGCCGTCTGACACAATATGATGCTGGATTAGCAAAAAGATGTAATCATCGTCAGCCAGTTGTATCAGACTGGCCCGGATTAACGGACCGCAAACGAGATTAAATGGCACTTCCGTTTCCTGCGCACATAAACGCTCAAGCTGTTCATCTACATCAGGCGTTTTCCGTAAATCGTATTGTCTTATCGGTAGACCCAAATCGGTTGATAACAATTCAACCTGAGGCTGACCGTCATTGGAAACGAAAACAGAACGCAGTGCTTCATGGCGGGTAAATAGCGCATCAAGCGCTTGCTGCCAGACATCAATATTAAGCTGACCTCGCAAGCGCAGAGCCATCGGAATATGGTAAGTCTGACTGATCCCTTCAAACTGTGCCAGAAACCACAGACGCTGTTGCGAAAATGACAACGGTAAATGACCTTCACGGGATATTGGCAGGATGGCTGGACGCCTATCGCCCTGTTCGCCAAACCGGATTTCGATGACTTTAGCAAAACCTGCCAAAGTCGGGGATTTAAATAATGTAGACAACGGCAGTTCAATATTTAAGGCGGCAATACGGTTCATCATCCTTACTGCCAACAAAGAATGACCGCCCAAGGCAAAGAAGCTATCATACCGGCCTATCTGTTCAATTCCCAACAACTCTCGCCAGATTACTGCCAGCGTTATTTCCATCTCCCCTTGCGGTGCTTCATACACCTGACGGGCAAACGCTTTTTCGTCCGGAGCCGGTAATGCCTGACGATCCAGTTTACCATTCGGTGTCAACGGCAGCGCCTCCAAACGGACAAAGGCTGCCGGCACCATATAATCCGGCAAAATGGTGCTCACGTGAGTACGCAGACGATTAATCAATCCATCATCCGGCTCCGCCACCACATAAGCCACCAAACGCTGATCCTGCCCTTCTCCCAATGCCAGCACAACGGCCTCACTCACTGCCGGATACTCTGTCAGCCGGGTCTCAATTTCCCCCAACTCTATCCGGAAGCCCCGAATTTTCACCTGATGGTCATTACGCCCCAGGAATTCCAGATCGCCATCCGGCAGATAACGGGCCAAATCCCCGGTGCGGTACATCCGTG
The DNA here is from genome assembly GCF_001037465.1 of Xenorhabdus khoisanae. GTDB lineage: Bacteria > Pseudomonadota > Gammaproteobacteria > Enterobacterales > Enterobacteriaceae > Xenorhabdus > Xenorhabdus khoisanae. Next base: position 13,898 of record NZ_LFCV01000056.1, on the reverse strand, counting down.
CATTTGGTTTATGGCTAAATGAGTCAGGCAGGAAACGTTCAGCGGTCAATTCTGGCTGGTTCAGATAACCCCGGGCTACCCCCTCACCACCAATATACATTTCTCCGGTACAACCTAATGGCACGGGTTGCCTAAATTTGTCCAACAAATAGATACAAGTATTGCTTATCGGTCGGCCAATTAAACAATCATTTTCGGGGAAGATTATTTCGTGATAAGTGGCAATCACAGTATTTTCAGTCGGGCCATACGTGTTCAATAACTGTGGCCGATGAGTTTTATGCGCAAACCAATCCTGAATAGCCCTTTTTTTCACCGCCTCACCACCAATGATGATTAGTCTGAGGCAATTCGGCAACGGCAGTGTCTTGTCTCGGGTTGTCAGTTCAGACCAAAACAAGGTTGGTAAAGACATCACTGTGATATGGTATTGTCGGGCCAGAGAAATAAACGCCTGAATAGAAGCCAACCAGCTATCATTACGCATCACCAGTGTTGCACCGTTGCATAATGACAAGAAAAACTCTTCGATTGACGCATCAAACGCAAATGATGAAAATTGCAGCACCCGGTCTTGTGCCGTAACCGCATAAGTCTCATTGAGGCCCAGAGTGCGTTGATAAACAGCCTGATGTTCCACCATCACTCCTTTCGGTATGCCGGTAGAACCCGAAGTATAAATCACATAAGCCAGATGATGCGGGGTCAATGCCGCAATCGAGGGATTGGTGTCCGGCTGGACTGGCAGAGCATTCGGATCAAGGGTAATTAATCCAGCAAGCGCGTTATCACCTAACACAGCCCGTCCAACCTTATCAACCAATACTACTGATGGGGCGGCATCCTTCAGCATATGAGCCAAACGTTCCCCCGGATAAGTTGGGTCCAGCGGCACGTACGCTCCCCCCGCTTTCAGCACCGCCAATAACCCTACCACCATCGCCGGTGAACGTGTGACACAAATGGCCACCCGTTGATCCGGTTCTACACCCAGCGCAATCAGATGGTGAGCCAGCCGATTAGCGCGGGCATTTAATTCAGCATAGCTTAGAGTCTGATCTTCATACACTAATGCGGTTGCATCCGGTTGTTTTTCCACTTGTTGTTCAAATAATTGATGAACGCATAACTGTTCAGGATAGGCGGTTTCTGTCGCGTTCCATGTTGTTAACAACAGAGTTCGTTCTGTTTCCGGTAAAATTTCCAATGCCCGTATCGGTGTCTCCGGAGACTGTTCAAGTGCTTCCACCAGACTTTCCAGAGCCTGCTGCATATAACCGCATATCCGTACCGGATCAAACGGATGTACCACCTGCGCCGTCAGACCTAATGCATCGCCAAAATCATCCACCGACAGTGCGAATGGATAATTAGTACGCTCCTGTTCACCAAAAAATTCGATGCCATTTAATACATCATCTGAAACCTCCGGTAATAAGCTATACCGATAGTTCAACAGCGTATTGAACAGCGGCGTACCACTGGCAACCCCACTGCAACGCTGTGCTAATGCCAGTGACGCGTGCTCATGCGCCAATAATTCCGCCAATCGCCTATGCGTCTCTTGTACGCTATCACGCACCGAGGTTTCACCAATATCTAACCGCAGTGGTAAGGTGTTAATGAATAATCCCATCCCACTGCCAGAACCTTCCTCCACCTGCATACGCCCAAACAGCAAGGTTCCGAACACGACTTGCTCTTGACTACTGGTACGCGACACTACTTGCGCCCAAGCTAAATGACACAACGCTGCTAAACTGACTCCCAGACGTTTTGCCTGACAGCGCAGGCGTTCATTCAGATCAGCAGCCAGCCGTCGGTGCGATTCTGTGGTTTGCGAACCATCGTGATGTACTTCCGCTACACCGAATGACAGTGTTGGCTCAACTACTTCCGCCAACATGTCGGTAAAGAAATGGGTATGTTCTGTTTGACTAACGCCCAGCCGGGCTTGAGCTACCAGATTACGGAAAGGGACTGAAGCAGGCAGTTTGTCTCCCTGTCCAGCGAGATAGGCCCGAACTTCACTGTTCATCATCTCCATTGTTACATGATCGCCAATCAGGTGATGCTGCAATTGCAGTGCTATCCAGCGACCATCAGTTTCCTGCGCTATCGCCAAGTGCAGTAGCGGTGCCTGCCCCAAGTCCATACGATAGTGACTCGGGTTAAAATGTTGAGCTAGCTGGTCATAGACCGGACCATCAACCGGATTCAAAGCCAACTCAGTCACTGACAAAGTCACCTGACGTAAAACCACCTGAGCTGGAACGGATAATCCCTGCCAGATAAAGACTGTGCGCAGGATATCGTGCCGATCAACCACTTGTTGAAGAGCCGCTAAATAACGATCCAGCAAAAAACGATTGGCAAAGACTATCTGACGAGTCAACAAATACGGGTCACCTTCTTCCGCCAACAAATGATGGAATAAAATGCCATCCTGCAATGGTGATAATGCATAGATGTCCTGAATATTGGTGACTCCATCCGGTATCTGGCTGACCAGTCTGTCAATGTCTGCCTGCCCGATATCGATCAACGGCAACATTTCAGGGATGATACGCTCACATTCCATTCCTATCAGATTAGGTGGAATAGCAAAGGTATCATCAATTTTTATCAGTAAAGCCGCCTGCTCTGCTAATATCGGCTTCGAAAACAGAACGCCAGACTGCACGGTATAGTTTTTTTCCCGCAACAATCCCATCAACTGCACGATCAATAGCGAGTGCCCACCGAGCGTAAAGAAGTTATCAAACCGACTGATATTCTTGATACCCAGTAGCTGGCTCCACATCTCTGCCAACAGGCTTTCTGCCTCACCTTGTGGTGACTGATAATCCTGGCGTTGATAAGCGGTGCTATCCGGCTCCGGCAGTGCCTTGCGGTCAAGTTTGCCATTGGGCGTCAGTGGGAAATGTGTCATTACGACAAAAGCTGCCGGCACCATATATTCGGGTAGAGCCGACAGCAGATGTTGTCGCAGCATCCCTGCGGTCTGATCAGATTTATTGCCCTGAACCAAGACCACATAAGCAACTAACCGTTTATCTCCTCCGATTCCTTCATAAGCAATAACCGCCGCTTGCTGTACCGACGGATGAGTTTCAAGAGAAGTTTCAATTTCACCTAACTCGATGCGGAAACCACGAATCTTGACCTGATGATCATTACGCCCGATATATTCAATGTTGCCGTCATGATCATAACGAGCCAAATCGCCAGTACGGTACATGCGGGCATCAGGTTCGGAATGAAAAGGATCGGCCAGAAAATATTCTGCTGTCAGTTCCGGTTTATTCAGATAACCGCGGGCAACACTAACGCCCCCAATGTATAATTCACCAACAGCGCCTAAAGGGACGGGCCGTTGTTGGTCATCTAATAAATAAATACGGGAATTCGTAATGGGTTTGCCGATCGGCACTACCTGACCATCAAAATTATCGGGACAGTGCCAGTACGTCACATCAATCGCAGCTTCTGTCGGGCCATATAAATTATATATCCTGGCCCAAGGCATCAACGCCTGACAATGTTTCACCGTTATCGGATGCAATGCTTCACCACTGCAAAACAGGTGTTTTAACGTTACACAATGTGCTGCATCGGATTCTTTTAAGAATGCGGTCAACACTGAAGGCACAAAATGAAGTGTAGTTACCTTCTCTTGGTTGATTAACTCAACCAGCAGTGAAAGATTTTTTTGTTGAGCTGTGGTTGCCAATACCATTTTGGCACCATTGATAAAGCTACAAAATAGCTCCCAAACAGAAACATCAAAACTAAACGTGGTTTTTTGTAACACCACATCATCAGGTGTCAGTTGATAAGTTTGCTGTATCCAATACAAGCGATTCATCACACTGCGATGTTCATTTTGCACGCCTTTCGGATTGCCGGTTGAACCTGATGTGTAGATAACATAAGCCAGATTACGTGAGCTTAGCCCTATTACACAGGGATTCTCTGCTGATAACTCAACGCCTTCGGCCAGAACAGCGTTTATGTCCAGCCGTTTTTTTGTCACAGAGATGCCATGTAACTTATTTGCCCCGATTTCATCCTGTAATAGCAAGACAGGATCAGCATCATCAAGAATATAGTGAAGGCGTGCCGATGGATAATTAGGATCAAGTGGAACGTAAGCCCCGCCCGCTTTTAAAATTGCCAGCAAACCAATCACCATCAACGGCGTTCGATCAACACAAATAGCCACGCGGCTATCCGGAACCACCCCTTCAGCAATCAGTCGGTGTGCTAATTGGTTAGCCTGCTGGTTCAATTCAGCATAACTCAGGATATGATCGTTAAACACCAAGGCAGGAGCTTGCGGTGTTTTTATCGCCTGCCGTTCAAGCAGTTCATGGATACAGCGTTCTGACGGGTAATCACCAGCTGTGTCATTCCATTGGTTTAGCAATAGTGCTCGTTCATCCGCAGGCAAAATATCAATATCTTTAACACGCTGAGCCATATTTTTCGCTATGGTGCGCAAAACGATAAGAAAATAATTTAACTGGCGTTCGATGACTTGTTTATCAAACAGCGCTGTCGCATAGTTTATTCCCCCGATAATTTCACCGTCTCGGTGGTACATAAACAATTCAAGCTCAACGTTTACTGTATTTGAGTAATAATCAATCGGCGATATTTTGATCCCTTCAAATTCACACTCGCTTTCAAAACAGTCCAGCCAGTTTATAACAGCCTGAAAAACAGAAGGATAAGTACTCCTGCATTCAGGATGTATAGCTTCAACAAGGTGTTCAAAAGGAATATCCTGATTATCTTGCGCATTAATCATTGTATAGTTGACCTGCGCAAGCAGTTCTTCAATTGTGGTGTCATCATCAATATCAATCCGTAATGGCAAGATATTGGTAAAAGGCTCTGTAATATTTCTGTTAGCAAAAGGAGTGCCAATGACGACACTGTCCTGCCCTGAAAGTCGATTAAGCACAATAGCCCAAGCCGTCATAACGGTCATTAACAGGGTTATCCCATGTTTCTGGCTAATCTGCTTAAGCTGACTTGTTAAATTTTTATCGAGAGTAAATGCACAGATATCCCCTTTTGGGGACAAATTGTTAAGCCTTGGATAGGTTGTCGGTTTTGGCGATTCAGTAGCATGGTGAGTGGCGTGCGGCAAAGAAACTGCCCGATGGTTCAATAGATCATTATAAATAACACATAATTCATTAATGAGAACGCTAACGGAACAACAGTCAGAAATAACTGGGTGCTGATTTAATAAAAATATATATTCATCATTATTCAATAATACTAAGACAGCTCTTAACAATGGGCCCCGGGTAAAATCAAAGGGGACATTGATTGTTTCATCAATAACCTGAGCAACCCTCTTTTCCTGCTCATCAACTGTACGGAGATCAGAAATTGCGAGGGAAAATGAAATATCCTCATTCAGAGGATTAACAACCGGAAGAGAATTATTTTTAATCCAAGTTGAACATAATATATCATGACGGACAGATAAAACATTTAAAGCTTGTTGAAATAGGTCAATATTTAAATTTCCCACCAATTTATAAGATGCCGATATATGGTGATTTTCTGAATAACCTTTAATATGATGAAATGACCCTTTTTGTTCTTGTGATGTCGATAAACTTGCTTTTTCACATTTGGTTGGTAGAGTCATCACCTTATCGTTTTTCATTGCTAATTCCTTACGTTAATTAACCAAAGACACGGTGACAGAAAGATCACCAAGTACCATTCCCACTCCTCGAATTCTCACGGAATCAGGCCATTACGCGCTAACATTGTTTAGCCTAAAGCAAATAACTTTAAATTAGCAACAAATAAACTTTAATCAATATCACGAAATTCATTATGCTTGTCGATATTTTTGTCTGATTTCCATAATAAAAATAATATACTATTTAGCATGATAACTTGACGTATGCATGATCATTTCACTCATTTGCTGGATCCGTCGATGACGTGTTTTTTCAGGAAAATAACAGGGAAAATATAAATATCCATGAAACTGCTTAGTCCATTATTGATGTACAAAGGATTACCTAAAGACATATATTTTATTGCATTGGCAAAATTTGTTCTGGGTCTAGGTAATTTTATCATGCCATTCATGATTCTTTTGTTCACACAAAAACTTGGATACTCAACGACAGTGGCTGGTGGGCTGGCTATGGGGATCACCACGATTTTTCTTGTGGGTAACCTTATCGGAGGTAATATATCTGATATTTTCGGGCATAAGAAAGTGATGGTTCTGGGAGAGGCCGCAGGTTCATTGGTTCTGATATTCAGTGGTTTTTTTTCAGACTGGCATGTAATGTTACCTGCTTTACTTTTCTTAGGTTACTTTTTTTACGGAGTGGCTCTTCCTGCCAGTAATGCACTTACAGCAGACATATCATCCACAAATAATCGCAGTGCGGTAATGTCATTAAGCTACCTTGCATACAGTTTGGGTTCTGGTATTGGCCCTGTATTAGCCGGCTATCTTTTCTGGAATTTCACAGAGTGGGTTTTTTGGGGGAATGGGCTTGCAAGTTTAGTCGGTGTTTTAATTGTTTTATTCGGTGTAAGTCATAATACTCATAATCATAAAATTAATGAAACAGACTATCCTGAGCTTGAAAGAGCTACTGGAGATTCAGTATGGCAGGTTTTTAAAGAGAGGCCAAGATTACTCATATTTGGAATTTTATGTACCTTTCTTTGGTTTTCGTTGAATCAGATGGCAATCACTACCCCGCTCTACTTAAGCCATTTATTTGAAAAGCAAGGTCCAATTCTGTATGGGCAATTAATGACATTTTCAAGTATATTAATAGTTATCATTACACCAATAATAATAAAGCTGACAGAAAATTTATGTGATATTAAAAGCCTTTCCATCTCTGGTTTTGCTTTTGCACTAGGATATAGCCTGATATTATTTTATAGCTCAGTCAGCATTCAGTTTATAGCATGGTTTTTCCTTTCGGTAGGAGAGGTTTTGCTTTTAACCAAAGAAGGCGTGTATTTAGCCAATAACTCTCCAAGTAGTCATCGGGGGCGCATAAGTGGGATATTGACAACAGTCAGAAACGTTGGCCTTATGCCTACCTATATTTTAATTGGGGCTTATATTCAATCAGCAGGTTATGCGCGCACCTGGGGTTTGATAATTATCAGTGCATTGATAGCCGGGTTAATGTGTTGGCTTTTTTCAATTCAACAAAATAAAGCTATTAAAAATTAACTTGAATTAATTGGATATTTTCAGGTGATTCGAAACTTCCTCCCTGGGGCTACAATAAAAAAGAGCTTCATGTTATAACATGAAGCTCCTGAGTATTAATTCCGGGGTATTAATATTGCTTTATGTGGCTATAAAGCCCGAAGAATTGCTTCGACGCTCGCTTTAGCATCACCAAATAACATTTGGGTATTCTCTTTAAAGAAAAGTGGATTTTGCACTCCGGCATATCCCGTATTCATCGAGCGTTTAAATACAATGACATTTTGTGCTTTCCAGACTTCCAGTACCGGCATTCCAGCAATAGGGCTTGAAGGATCTTCCTGAGCGGCCGGGTTTACTGTGTCATTGGCTCCGATAACCAAAACTGTATCTGTTTCAGTAAAGTCATCATTGATTTCATCCATTTCCAAAACGATATCATAAGGAACTTTTGCTTCGGCAAGCAGCACATTCATATGCCCCGGCAAACGCCCTGCAACCGGATGAATGCCAAAACGAACATTTATGCCCTTTTCACGCAACTTCGCGGTAATGTCATGAACCGGATACTGTGCCTGAGCAACTGCCATACCGTAACCCGGAGTGATGATTACTGAAGTGGAATTTTTTAACAGTTCAGCGACCTCTTCCGCCGTTGTTTCACGATATTCCCCCATCTCTTGTTCATCACCTGAGGAAACACTATCGGTACCGAAACCGCCGGCGATAACACTGATAAAAGAACGATTCATCGCTTTGCACATAATATATGAAAGGATGGCCCCCGAAGAACCCACCAAAGCACCTGTGACTATTAACAAGTCATTACTTAGCATGAAACCCGCCGCTGCTGCTGCCCAACCTGAATATGAGTTCAGCATGGAAATAACAACGGGCATATCTGCGCCACCGATGGAGGCAACTAAGTGCCATCCGAAAGCAAGTGCAATGATTGTCATCAGTAACAAAGTGAAAACTTGTAATCCAACACTTTCCGTTCTTATAAAAGTGAGCATCAGTATCAAAGATATGACCAATGCTGCCAGATTAAGTTTATGACGGTGTGGTAACATCAACGGCTTGGAAGAAATCTTTCCTCTCAATTTACCAAATGCCACCACTGAACCGGTAAACGTCACGGCACCAATAAAGACTCCCAGAAAGACTTCTGTCAGATGAATATTTTCCATAACGGAATCTGCAAAAATATCATGGGAGATAAAGCTGTTGAACCCCACCAAAACTGCCGCCAAACCGACAAAACTATGCAGGATAGCGACTAATTCAGGCATCTCCGTCATTTCCACTTTTTTGGCGAGACGAATGCCAATAACAGCGCCAATGATCATTGCCAACATAATCCAGCCAACTTTGCCGGAGTCAGGCCCTAAGATAGTGGCAATCAACGCAATTGCCATACCAACGATGCCAAAAATATTACCCCGTTTGGCGCTTTCATGACGGGAAAGCCCGGCGAGGCTGGAAATGAACAAAATGGCAGCAACAATATATGCCGCTGTAACTATTCCACTCGAAAATATTCCATTCGAAAATACTCCGTTCGACATAAGTTACCCCTTATCCTTTACGAAACATTTTCAGCATACGTTGGGTGACAGTAAAGCCACCAAAAATATTGATGCTGGCGATTAATATTGCAATGAACGAGAAGAAACTCACCCATCCCCCTGCACCAATTTGCAACACGGCTCCGATGACAATGATCCCTGAAATCGCATTGGTGACAGACATTAATGGTGTATGTAACGAATGACTGACGTTCCAGACAACGTAGTAACCCACGATGCAAGACAACGCAAACACGGTGAAATGAGATAAAAATTCTTTCGGTGCAACATGTGCCAACCAGCCATACAGAATTATCGCCAATATGATCCCTCCATACTTCAGCCACGAAGATTTAGGTTTTTCTTCTGGTCTGGCCTCGTTCTTCACGACTGATGAGGGTTTTGCGGTGGCAGGCTGAGCCGAAACTTGAATAGGTGGAGCTGGCCAGGTGATGTCACCCTCTTTAATGACAGTAACGCCGCGTACAACAACATCATCAAAATCGATGTTGATTTCTCCATTTTTCTCTTTGCAGAGTAATTTCAATAAATTGACCAGATTGGTTCCGTAGAGCTGTGATGATTGAGTTGGCAATCGACTGGGCAAATCAGTATAACCTATCACTTTCACACCATTTGGTGTTACAGCAAGTTTATCAGCTTCTGTATATTCACAATTCCCGCCATTCTGGGCAGCCAGATCAACAATCACGCTGCCCGGTTTCATGGAATCGACCATTTCTTTAGTAATAAGACGAGGTGCTGGTTTGCCCGGAATCAGTGCCGTAGTGACGATAATATCAACCTCTTTTGCCTGCGCAGAAAATAATTCCATTTCTGCCTTGATAAAAGCGTCCGACATGACTTTTGCATAGCCATCCCCTGCACCGGCCTCTTCTTTGAAATTCAATTCCAAAAATTCAGCGCCCATACTTTGTACTTGTTCTTTAACTTCTGGACGCGTATCAAAAGCCCGGACAATCGCACCGAGGCTACCCGCGGCACCAACGGCTGCTAACCCTGCAACACCTGCGCCAATAATCATGACCTTAGCTGGTGGTACTTTACCTGCTGCTGTAATTTGCCCTGTAAAAAAACGGCCGAATTCATGGGCAGCTTCAACTATGGCACGATAGCCAGCAATATTCGCCATTGAACTAAGCGCATCTAAAGATTGTGCGCGGGAAATTCGCGGAACTGCATCCAAGGCCAGAACGGTCACCTTACGTTCTGACAGCTTTGCCATTAATTCAGGATTTTGTGCCGGCCAGATGAAACTCATCAACGTAGCGCCTTCTTTCATCAAGGCAATTTCATCATCGGTAGGAGCATTGACTTTTAAAATAACATCTGATTGCCAAATCTGATGATATTCTGCAATATCAGCCCCCGCATTTTGATAAGCAATATCATCAAAACTAGCAAGTTGCCCTGCTTCTGTCTCAATTGTGACGCTGAACCCCAATTTGCGCAATTGCTCCACCGTTGATGGTGTGGCAGCAACGCGAGCTTCATTGGAAAGTCGCTCTTTTGGTACACCAATATGCATAATGTTTCCTTCTTTAAGAATGAAATATTGCCGATTATTACCTTGTTGAAGCCTATTTAACGATTAGATTGATTTTATTTCTGCCATCAGCAAAACCTATCAATAGAATATAAAATAGTAACGCAATGAAAATAATGTCAATGATTTATCATCATAATGTCAGAAAAAAACAAAATGACCTTCCAATCTAAACGATAACGTATCTCATATAACTCACTATATTTATCAAAATTCCTAGTGCCATATACTAAAAACTGACAATCGTTTATTTAGAAGGTATAAATTCTTGCGACAATTGGCATTATTACATGTAATAATTGCGAGCTATGTGATACATAACAATGTTCAGCACGTTATAAATATTTTAATGCGCAAGGCGAAAGGATTTTTTATGAAGCTGAAGACAACGATCATCGCTACTGCGGTGTTCTCATTAACCACGATTACTGCTGCACATGCGGCTAAAGAATTGTCCCCGGAACAAGCCGCAGAGCTCAAACCTTTTGAGCGAATTGCAGTCACAGGTCGTTTTAATGCAATTTATGAAGCTGCCGATGCAGTTTCTCGTCAGGCAGATAAAAAAGGCGCTGAAAGTTTTTACATCCAAAGTCTCGACGATCTCAATGGACGTGGTAATTTACGTGTTGTGGCCGATTTGTATCATAAGGATGCAGAAAAAGCAGATAAAACACCTAATTATCGCATCTATCGTGGTATTAAAGAATTACCTAAAACAGAAGCAATTACTTTGGAACCTTTTGATACGGTAACGGTGAATGGCTATTTCCCCACTGATCCTGACATGAAAGAAGCCATCGCCAAAGCGGCCAAAAAGAAAGATGCAGCCTCCTTCTTTATTGTTCGTGACATTGCACCAAATAATGGCGGGAACCAAATAGTTACAGCATATGTTTATAAAGAAGATGCACCAAAACGCAAAGTTCAATCTAATCAAGCTGTAATTCCGGCCGATTCTGATGCGGGCCGTCAGGCACTGGCAAAAGGTGGTGAAGAAGCTGAGAAAGTAGAAATTCCTGGTGTGGCTTCTTCAACTTCAACAAGCAATGTCGTTGGTCGCTTTTTTGAAACCCAGACAGCAAAAGGTGGGCGTTACACTGTAACCTTACCGAATGGCACAAAAATTCAAGAACTGAATAAAGCATCCGCCGCTCAGATGGTGCCATTTGATTCCATCACTTTCTCTGGTTATTACACTACTGCCCCGGAAGTGTCTTATCAGGTTGCTAAACGTGCAGCCGAAAAAGGCGCAAAATACTACCATGTCACCAGAGAATGGCAGTCCAATGGTGGTAACGTGACGATCAGTGCTGACTTATTCAAATAATCGAAACGTTATTCATCACACCATGAAAAAGGCACAAATAAAACACTGTGCCTTTTTTCTTGTTTACAAGATTTGCATAATTGTTCATTATTTGTTTTTTGTCTGTAAAATACACAATGTGTATTATCAAAAGTGTTTATCATGTACTTATTCCTATGTTTCTCAAGGCAATATTGCATATTAGAAAAAATATCTGTAATTCGTTTTTTTATTCCTCTACATAATTTTATGCATAAAATTTATATTTTTTTGCATAGTCAACCATTGCATACAATCCTTTCACTCCGTAGAATCGCCCTGTTTTTTAGGTTTATCTACTGAATTTTATCTGCAATCCATAGCATGGATGCAACAAATGTCCAATATGTGTTTGATATTCAGGACAAGTGTTCTGGCTAATCGTGTCGATTATATTATTTTTAGGAACGTATCTTTGGAAAAAAAATTAGGCCTCACATCTCTGACAGCACTGGTACTCAGCTCCATGGTTGGGGCTGGCGTATTCAGTCTGCCACAAAACATGGCACAGGTAGGCAGCCCTGTTGCATTAATGATAGGTTGGGGAATAACAGGCATAGGTATTCTCTTTTTAGCCACGTCCTTACTTTTGCTTTCGCGTCTTCGTCCTGATTTGGATAGTGGTATTTTTACCTACGCAAGGGAAGGATTCGGGGAATTAGTCGGGTTCTGTTCTGCATGGGGTTATTGGTTCTGCGCCATTATTGCTAATGTTTCTTATTTGGTTATCGTTTTTGCAGCCTTAAGTTTTTTTACCGATACCGAACATTCAGTCATTTTCGGTGATGGAAATACGTGGCAATCGCTGATAGGTGAATCTATTTTACTGTGGTTTGTTCATGGGTTAGTCCTTCGAGGGGTACAAACTGCTGCGGGAGTCAACCAATTGGCTACGATGGCGAAACTCTTGCCATTGGGCATGTTTATTGTTCTGGCCGTCATTGCTTTCAAAATGGATGTGTTCTCCTTTGATTTCAGCGGCATTGAAATGGGTGTTCCGGTTTGGCAGCAAGTTAAAGATACGATGCTAATTACTTTATGGGTTTTTATTGGTGTTGAAGGTGCAGTTGTTGTTTCAGCCCGAGCTAGAAAACGTAAAGATATTGGTATCGCAACTGTGCTGGCCGTCATTTCAGCATTGGGTGTTTATGTCCTTGTTACCCTTCTTTCACTGGGATTAGTCACAAGACCTGAATTAGCTGCCATGCGCAATCCTTCAATGGCAAACCTTATGGTAGGGTTAATGGGTTCTGCCGGGGATATTGTGATTATTGCTGGTTTAATCATTTCTGTCTGTGGCGCTTATCTGAGCTGGACAATTATGGCCGCAGAAGTGCCATTTATCGCTTCCTTACACGGCTCATTCCCAAAAATATTTAATAAACAAAACAACAAGAAAGCGCCTGAATCATCACTTTGGATCACAAATGGCGCGGTTCAAATCTCTTTGATTTTAATCTGGTTAAGCGGCAGCAATTACAATACATTATTTTCAATTGCGTCAGAGATGATCCTTGTTCCCTACTTTCTTGTAGGCGCATTTTTAGTGAAGGTTGCTTTTGAACGTGGCAGCCGAGCGTTATTATCTATTGCAATAGGTGCCTGTGCTTACGGATTATGGCTAATTTATGCATCAGGTTTGATGAATCTACTGCTTTCAGTTGTGCTATATGCTCCTGGGTTATTGGTTTTCCTGTATGCTCGCAGGCAAAATACGGAAAGAAACCCACTGAACGTAATGGAAAAGCTGGCTATTGTAGTCTTATTTCTTACAACGATCCCTGCTACATGGTTGTTAATACATTAATAATAAGCTGACACTATTGATGTTAGCTTAATACAAATTTTTTCGATTCCAAGTCGTTTTCCAAAGGGGAAGAAATAAAATTCTTCCCCTTTTTTTATTCACAAGTTCTATGGACGTGGACAGAAATAGATGTTGATTTGTAGGCTTAGAGATTTTTTTTGTTGTTGCATATAGCAAGGTTTTGATTATTTCTTATTGGTTTCAAATATTCTTAGTTTTTTATTTTCAATAAGTATGTTGTAACTAAAATGATAGGGACAGATCAAAATCCGTTCTATACATAAATATTTATTCTGTTTCAGATGTTATTCATTTGTTATATTAATAAAACATTCCTACTAATTCTGAAAATAGCTCGCTAGATATTACTATGGGATAAATGAACC